>JAFGMR010000090.1 GCA_016927425.1 Methanotrichaceae archaeon
GCAACCTTGAGGACATCGTCGATGCGACCCTGGATGAAGAAGTAGCCGTCCTTGTCCTTGGTCGCCTTGTCGCCGGCGAGGTATGTGCCGGGCCGAATGTCCCAGTACATGGACCAGTACTCCTTCTTGTAGCGAACCTCGTCCTTGTAGAAGGCCCGGAGCATCGATGGCCAGGGGGTGGCGCTGACGATATTCCCGCCAGATCCCGGCGGAACCGGATTGGCATCCTCGTCGTAGATATCGATATTGAATCCAGGCAAGGGGAATGTGGCCGATCCAGGCTTCAGCGGCGTGATGGGAAGCGGAGATACCAGGAACGTCCCGGTCTCAGTCTGCCACCAGGTGTCCATGATCTGGAGCTTGCCTCCGCCGAAGTGCTCGCGGTACCACATCCAGGCCTCTGGATTTATCGGCTCACCCACTGATCCCAGCAGGCGCAGGCTGGAGAGGTCATACTTCTTGGGCCACTCTGCTCCGGCCTTCATGAACATCCTGACTGCGGTAGGAGCTGTGTAGAAGACGGAGACCTTGTGGTCCTGGATGATCTGGAACCATCTGCCAAAGTCGGGGTAGTCGGGTGATCCCTCGTAGAGGATGCTCGTCGCCCCAAGACAGAGAGGTCCATAGACCACATAGGAGTGACCTGTGATCCATCCTACATCGGCGGTGCACCACCAGACGTCGGAATTTCCGACGTCGAAGACCCAGTTGAGCGTCTGAGCTGGACCCACGCAATACCCGCCGTGGACGTGCTCAATTCCCTTGGGCTTTCCAGTTGTGCCGGAGGTGTACAGAATGAAGAGGCGGTCCTCGGCATCGGTCTTCTCAGTCTCGCACTCCTCGGACTTGTCTGCCACAAGGTCGTTCCAGTAGATATCCCTTCCAGCCGTCATGGGCACATCTTGACCGGTCCTCTTGACCACAACGACGTTCTTTACACTGGGGGCATCCTTGATCGCCTCATCCACATTGGGCTTCAGAGGCAGTGGCTTTCCGCGCCTGTAGAACCCGTCGGTTGTCACGACGACTACGGACTCCGCATCCTGCACCCTGCTCGCAAGGCCTCCGGCGGAAAATCCGGAGAATACCACGCTGTGGATGGCGCCGATCTTGGCGCAGGCAAGCATGGTCATGGCGGTCTCGGGGATCATGGGCATGTAGACGCTGACCCTGTCGCCCTTCTTCACGCCAAGGCTCCTTAAGCCGTTCGCGAACTTGTTGACCTCCTTGTAGAGATCTCCATAGGTGATCATCTTTGTAGGTTGGTCGGTGGGCTCGGGCACAAAGATGTAGGCTACCTTGTCCTTCTTATCGCCCAAAGCATGCCTGTCCACGGCGTTGTAGGCCACGTTGATCTTTCCGCCCACGAACCACTTGGCATAAGGGGGTTTCCACTCCAGGACCTGGGCATAGGGCTCGAAGAAATCGGCGTAATCATTGGCCATCTCACCCCAGAACTGGATGAAATTCTGACCGGTCCAGGCTCGCATCTCCTTTTCCGTAGCAAAGCCCTTCTTCTTCATCCACTGCATGACGACGGAGTTCTCCGCCAGTTCCTTGGACGGTGGGAAGACCCTGGTCTCCTCAAGCAAGACCGACGTAGTTGCTGCTTTCTGCTCAGCCATATTGAACCTCCTTTTTAATTCCAGAATGTTCGCCCATCTAGATGGACGGATTCAACTAGAGAGATCTCCCTTCCGCCTATTCGATCTCTCGACTTTCGACTCCGCCCCACCTTGCAGGAGAACACTGTGGTGAACGATAATTTAGCCGTATTTTCGTTTATAAAGTTGTCGCGGTGAGCTAATTGAATGAAAAAAAATTATCATAAATGATGTTGATATTGCCAATATCTTTGGGCAATATTTTGTGAGTTTGACGAGCAAGCAAAACGCCATGGCACTCAACCCCGAGTTTCCAATTGATTGGGCACATATTGAGACAAATGAGGCGATTGGCGATGGTTAGGGGAAGCAGGCTATTGTTCACTAATTAGGCACAGCAAACCGCTATGCTTCAGCCCTGGGTGCCTAATAGAATGGGTGGCTGGGCTCAACTGGCTTTCAGAAGGCAGAAAGATCGGCTATGAGATCGGCAATCAATGTAGTCTCGCGAGTGATATGGATCTCACGTAGTTATTCCATTTATAAATATTCGGAAAAAAAAAATCGATTCCCGCTCACTTGATGAGCGGGATTGCCTCGACTGCCTCGGGGTTGGCGAGGGCTGAGAGGTCGCCGGTCGGGTTGCCAAGTGCCTTGGCCTTGATCACGCGACGCATGATCTTGCCGGATCTGGTCTTGGGCACGTCTTTTACGAAGTAGACGGCCTCCGGATAGGCAACCGGCCCGAGGACGGTGCGCACGTGCTTCTTCAGCTCAGCCTTGAGCTCCTCGGTCTCCTCCTGGCCCGTCCTGAGGATGACGAAGGTCACTATGACCTCGCCCTTGACCTCGTCCGGCTTTCCGATGACAGCCGCCTCGGCCACCTTGGGATGGCTCACGAGGGCGCTCTCGACCTCGGCGTTGGAGATCCTGTGGCCCGCAACCTTGAGGACATCGTCGATGCGACCCTGGATGAAGAAGTAGCCGTCCTTGTCCTTGGTCGCCTTGTCGCCGGCCAGGTACGTTCCGGGCCTGATATCCCAGTAGGTGGACCAATATTCCTTGTTGTACCTCTCGGGATCCTTGTAAAAGGCTCTGAGCATCGACGGCCAAGGAGTGTTGCTGACGATATTGCCGCCTGTGCCGGGCGCAACCGGATTCGCATCCTCATCGAGGATATCGATGTTGAATCCTGGCAGCGGGAAGGTAGCAGATCCTGGCTTGAGAGGAGTTATCGGCAAGGGCGAGACGAGGAATGTACCGGTCTCGGTCTGCCACCAGGTATCCATGATCTGGCATTTATCGGCGCCGAAATGCTTCCGGTACCACATCCAGGCCTCTGGATTTATGGGCTCGCCGACGGATCCGAGCAGCCTCAGGCTGGAGATGTCGTAATCCTTGGCCCACTTTTCGCCGGCCTTCATGAACATCCTGATGGCTGTCGGAGCAGTATAGAATACGGATACCTTATTATCCTGGATTATCTTGAACCACCTGCCGAAGTCAGGGAAGTCGGGAGCGCCCTCGTACATGATGCTCGTCGCGCCAAGGACGAGAGGCCCATACACAATGTAGGAGTGGCCTGTGATCCATCCGATATCCGCAGTGCACCACCAAACGTCATCTTCATTGATGTCGAAGACCCAGTGCAATGTCTGAGCCGGGGCAACGCAATATCCGCCGTGGACGTGCTCTATGCCCTTGGGCTTGCCTGTCGTTCCAGAGGTGTACAGGATGAAGAGCCTGTCCTCAGAGTCCATCTTCTCAGTCTCGCACTCCTCAGACTTGTCGGCAACGAGGTCGTGCCAGTATATGTCGCGCCCCTTTTCCATTGGGACATCGATGCCCGTCCTCTTGACGACGACGACTTTCTTGACGCTTGTTGCGTCCTTGACCGCCTCATCTACGTTGGGCTTCAGGGGCAGCGGCTTGCCGCGCCTGTACAATCCATCTGTGGTCACAACCACTTTGGCCTCGGCATCCAGTATCCTGCTGTTCAAGCCGCCGGCGGAGAACCCGGAGAAGACGATGGAGTGAATCGCGCCGATCTTGGCGCCCGCGAGCATGGCTATGGGCAGCTGGGGGATCATGGGCATGTAGAGGGTTATCCTGTCCCCCTTCTTCACACCAAGGCTCTTCAGCCCATTGGCGAACTTGTTGACCTCTTTGTAAAGCTCGCCATAGGTGATCTTCTGAGTGGGCTGATCGGTGGGCTCGGGGACGAATATATAGGCGACCTTATCTTTCTTTGCGCCCAACGCATGCCTGTCCACGGAGTTGTAGGTCACATTGCACTTGCCGCCCACAAACCACCTTGCATACGGCGGCTTCCACTCCAATGTCGAGGCCCACGGCTCGAACCAATCGGCGTAGGTCTGAGCCATCTCGCCCCAGAACTTGATGTAGTTACTGGAACACCATAGACGCATCTCCTTCTCTGATGTGAAGCCCTTCTCCTTCATCCACTTCATGACGTTGGAGTTTTCCACCAGATCCTTTGGCGGTGGGAAGACCCTGGTCTCCTCAAGCAAAACCGATGTAGTTGCTGCTTTCTGCTCAGCCATTCCAATCCTCCTTTGAATTATCAGAAGTCCCCTGCCTCTCGCCAATGCGTCAAGCCTTCGTTCCTACTAGATACAATTCCCGTCATGTATCCTAACCGATATTGGGGGGGCCATAGAAACTCCTGTTAGAATCGATGATTATCATTTACGTTTATAAAGGTTGTCGTCCGATAATATTATCATAATTGATAATTATCATTATTAAATGAGACAATAGATTGCGCGAACATATAATATAGCCTCACGTGGGGAGAGATAGTAACAAGTAAGCCAATATTTAAAAAAAGAATGAGGATAGCAATCCTCATACGATCTTGGGTATGGCATCAACCGCTTCAGGGTTCGCCAGGGAGGATGTATCCCCCACATCCTTGCCGAGAGCCTTGGACTTGATGATGCGGCGCATGATCTTGCCGGATCTGGTCTTTGGCACGTCGTTGACGAAGTGGAGCTCCGACGGGCTAGCAATCCCACCCAGAGTCGACTTCACATGGTTTACAAGGTCCTTCTTCAGCTTATCACTGGGCTCGTTGCCCGACCGGAGCACACAGAAGGCGATGATGACCTCCCCTTTCACCTCGTCGGGCTTGCCGACGACCGCGGCCTCGGCGCAGCTTGGATGGCTGACCAAGGCCGACTCCACCTCGGAGTTGCCTATTCTGTGCCCTGCAACGTTCAAGACGTCGTCGATGCGGCCCTGGATGAAGAAGTAGCCGTCCTTATCCCTCCTGGCCTGGTCTCCCGCCAGATACCAGCCGGGATGGACCTTCCAATAGTAGTTCCAGTAGGTCTTCATGTACCTCTCTGGATCCCGATAGAAGGCCCTGAGCATGGACGGATAGGGCTCGGTTATCACGACGTTGCCGCCCTCTCCGTATGGAACGATGTTCCCAGCCTCGTCCATGACCTCGGCATTGTAGCCAGGAAGCGGGAAGGTACAGGATCCGGGTTTTAGTGGCGTCGTGGGGAGAGGCGAGTTGATGAAGGTCCCAGTCTCCGTCTGCCACCAGGTATCCATGATCTGGAGCTCATCTCTTCCGACGTGCTTTCTGTACCACATCCAGGCCTCGGGATTGATGGGCTCGCCAACAGATCCAAGGAGGCGCAGGCTCGTTAGGTCGTACTTGTCGCACCACTCAGGTCCAGCCTTCATGAACATCCTGATGGCTGTCGGAGAGGTATACAGCACGCTTACGCCGTAATCCTGTATGATCTTCCACCATCTGCCGAAGTCAGGGAAATCGGGCGATCCCTCGTACATGACGCCGGTACTACCCAATGAGAGCGGTGCGTAGACGATGTAGGAGTGGCCCGTCACCCAGCCGATGTCCGCAGCACACCACCATACATCCTCTTCCTTGAGGTCGAATACCCAGTGCAATGTCTGGGGCGGTCCTACGCAGTATCCCCCGACAGCATGCTCTATGCCCTTGGGCTTTCCTGTTGTTCCAGAGGTGTATAAGATGTACAACCGGTGCTCCGAGTCCACGAAAACAGGATCGCAATGGATCGGCTGATCGGCCACCAGATCATGCCACCAGATGTCCTTGCCCTTGTTCCAGGGGACCTCCTGGCCGGTTCTCTTGTAAACGATCTGATGCTTCACGCTGGGGGCGTCAGCTGTCCCCTCGTCTGCCTGGGTCTTCAAGGGCACTGTCTTGCCACGCCTCCAGAACCCGTCGCAGGTGATGCTCACAACCGACTCGGCGTCCTTCACCCTGTCGCCATAGGCCTTGGCGCTGAAACCTGAGAAGACCACACTATGTATGGCCCCTATTCTAGTGACGGCGAGCATTGCAATGGACAGCTCGGGAATCATGGGCAGATAGATGCTTACCCTGTCGCCTTCCTTGACTCCCAGGCTTTTTAGGCCGTTTGCTAGCTTGTTCACCTCCCGATACAGATCCCAGAAGGTAAAGAGCCTCACGTCGCCCACCGGCTCTCCCACGGCGATGTATGCTACCTTGTTCTTTCTCCATGTCTTAATATGCCTGTCAAGGCAGTTGTAAGACATGCTGATCTCGCCGCCGGGGAACCACTTAGCATAGGGCGGTTGCCAGTCGAGGACTTTATCGAAGGGCTTATGCCAAGTTGCGTACTTCTTGGCCATCTCCCCCCAGAACTCCACATAATTCTTTGAAGTCCACGCCCGCATCTCCATTTCAGTCTTGAATCCCTTCTCCTTCATGTACTGCATAACATTGGAGTTCTCGACGAGCTCCTTCGGGGGCTCAAAAACCCTCTCCTCCACCATCAGAACAGCAGTCTTTGCTGCCTTTTCCTCTGCCATCTTAATCCTCCTTTTCAGCTTGATGCTACCGGGCCTGGAAGAGCTAACCGCGAGACACTTATCAACGGCGATTATGGCATCCCGTCAGGGCAAGCTCAACATGTTTAGCTACCGGAGAACATCTTCACGATAGATAATGTTCATTATTAATAAGTCTAATGGTTCTCGAATAATTGAAACGCCCCCCACGACGCACCCCTCCCGCGAAGAGGCCTCATCGCTAAAAATCAAATATATCGATGATTAGATATGAATTTGCGATTGAAAATAGATCCGATATCTAAGCTATATCTCCAGTCAAGTAGAATGGATTTGTATCGACGATCCTCGCCTTTTGTTGGGTGCCGAGATCGACCTCCTGCCTTAAGACCAAGCCGAGATAGTTATCCAACCTGGCTTTCATGCTTCCATCACGGCCCCGCTCCGTTACAAGTGCATCGACGGTCCGCCCCAAATATCCCTCGTTCCTCTTCGCGGCAAGCTCCAACCATAGCCTTGTCAAGGCCCGCGACCTATCCTTCTTGATCCGCTCTGGCATATCGTAGAGATGCGCTGCCGATGTATGAGGGCGAGGCGAGTATCTGGTTACGTTTACCTTGTCGGGATCGACCTCTTGGAGTAGCTCCATAGTAGCCTCGTGATCCGACTCGGCCTCGCCCGGAAATCCAGCTATACAATCGGTTACGATCGTGATATCGGGAAAGGCCTTGCGAAAAGATGCCACGATCTGACGGAAGTCCTCTGCAGAGTAGCCTCTGCCCATCGATTCGAGAACTCGGTCAGATCCCGACTGCAAAGGAAGGTGAAGGAATCGGTAGATCCTGGGATCTCTATAGGCCTTCGTGAGATCGCCGATAATCGGAAGCACGCTGGACGGGTTCATCATCCCCAACCGAAACCTGTAGCGGCCAGGGATATCGATCAATCGCCGAAGAAGCCTTGGAAGGGTTGAGCCGATGTCTGCCCCATAGGCTGCAACATCTTGTGATGTGAGCTGGACCTCGACTGCGCCAGATTTGACGATACGCGCAACCTTTGCCGCTATTTTGTCCTCATCCAGGCTGACAAGGCGTCCCCTCGCCCTTTTGACGAGGCAGTAGCTGCATGAGCCTAGACAGCCCTCGGAGATGTTCACAACCCGCAGTGTCCGCCGCTCCATCCAAGAATTGCAGCCCTCGACCGATGGAGGCCCGATGAGCGCGATCCTCTCCACAGCGGCCCTTCCTAGTATCCCCTCCATCGTGCGATGCTCTATCCCTCTAAGGGACTCGGGGAGGGCTTTAGAGAGGCATCCAGCGACTACCAAGCGCTCCCCCTGGAGCTGGAGGAGCCTTCTTAGCATCTTTCGCTCTGTGCGTGCAGTTACGGCGCAGGTGTTCACTATGATCAAGTCCGCCCGATCCTCAGTTGAGGGGCTGTGTCCGAGCTCGACGAGGCACTCCTCGGCCTCCTCTGAGTTTCCCTGGTTTGCCGAACAGCCGTAGGTCTCTAAGTAGAACCTCATCATCCCCCCCCATCGGGAGGAGGGGATGCAGCGAGATCCTCCCGGCGCACTTGGTAGACGCCCACCAAGACACCCATAAGAGCCGGGGCCAGGAAGAAGCCTCCGATGCCCGCGACGAGCATGCCGCCCAGAAAGGAGACCATTACCAGCAAGGGATGGATGGTGGACCTCGTCGATACCAGATAGGGCCTGATGACGAGTTCAGTTGGCAGATAGATCAGAAGGGATGCCACGATGAAGAATATGAGTCCATCCCAGGGGCTCATCACGAGGTAACGATAGCCCGCGACTGGGATTATCACCGCCCAGGCGGTGAGCAAGGGAACCATCCCTGCGATGAAGACGAAGCTTGCAAGCGCGAAAGGCCGGGGAACGCCGAAGCTGTAGAAGACGATCGCGGAGATAGCACCTCCTACGATAGACGTGTAGATGCTTCCCACGAATATGCCGCTCAATATGCGATCGATCCTTGAGAAGTACCTTCGATGCACCTCAATCCTGTCAGGGAAGAGCATGATGATCGACTCGGCGAAACCCTCTCCGTCGACGAGGAGGAAGTAGCATACGGGCAGGGCGAGTATGAAATTTATGATGCCCAGTGTGAATGCATGGCCGAGGTCGATCACCGGAATGCCAGCAACGACCGATGTAAGTATCGCGAGGATATTCTGGAGGCTGCCTCGAAGCTCCTCGAATATGCTCGGTGGAATCTCCATCCTAAGCACAAAGTCGATCACAATCCCTGCGATATCCGACTGATGCTGGGCCAGCCATACCAGCTGGTTCGCAATCTCAATTGCTCCAAGTCCCATTATGATCGTGATCGGGATGACGATAGAGATCGTTGCAACAAGGGAGCCAAGCCTTCTCCGAGATCCGCATAGATCCCTTATGGGCCTTCCAACATAAGCGAAGACCATTCCGAGCACTATGCCGTCGAGGAGGGGATAGGTGAGGTAAGATACCAGAATCGCAATTGCCACAACCAGAAGCATGGCCAATCGAAGCCCATGCATGCGAATCTCGTGGCTCATCGATCATCACCCAAGCTTCAACCATATATCCAACCTTTCCCCCGCCCAGGATAGATTAACCTTTGGAGAAGCCATGGACAGATCGTTCGATCAGACCAAGGCCATCTCCAGCATCCTCGCGAGGCGCCGATCGCCACC
The DNA here is from genome assembly GCA_016927425.1 of Methanotrichaceae archaeon. Lineage (GTDB taxonomy): Archaea > Halobacteriota > Methanosarcinia > Methanotrichales > Methanotrichaceae > JAFGMR01. Next base: position 9,135 of record JAFGMR010000090.1, read on the forward strand.
GATCGATCCCTGCACGCCAATCCACGCCCTGAGCTTATGAATCGCGCTTCCTCCATCGATTATCTCCTCTGCGATCCCCACGCCATCGATGAGGCTGGAGGCCCGGCCTGCAAGATAGAGCAAGGCTGCTGCGTTTGCCAAGACTATATCCCTTCGAGATCCCCTCTCAGCACCAGCGAGCAACCTCAGCATCCGAAGCGCCTCAAGCTCTCGATCTGGACCGCAGAGAAGATCCCTCTCGCATCCATCCTCAAGGCCGAGGTCCCCCGGGGATATCGAGTACTCACGAATGGAGCCGTCCTCCTCGATCTCGGCAACCTGGGTTACGCCCAGCGTGGAGATCTCGTCCATCCCCCTGCACCCCGAGCCGTCGAGGCCGTGTACGACCATGGCACACTCGTATCCGATCTCCCTCATCGTCCTCGCGACGGAGAGGACCATATCCCGGGAGTAGACACCCCTCAGGGCGCGCGAAGGCCGCGCGGGATTGGCGAGGGAGGCTGTGATATTGAGCACCGTTCCAAAACGGATCTGAGAGAGAATTCTGGGAAGCGCGCCCGGATGGACGCTCGGGCTCATGCCGTTGAAAAGGCCGATTCCAGCGTCTTCAATGCTCCTCTTCACGAGATATGGGGGGCTTTCCGCGTCCAATCCCAAGAGCTCCAAGAGATCGACCGTCCCGCACCTGGAGGTGATCGCCCTAGATCCGTGCCTTGCCATGTAAACGCCGCCGCCTGCAGCAACGATTGCCGCTGCAGTGCTTATGTTGAAGGTCTTTATGGCATCCATTCCAGTACCACAGTTCTCCACGAGGGGGGAAACGCATGGCTTGACCTTGGCAGTATCCAGCTCATATACCGCCTCCCACCCCCCCGCGATCTCCTCCGGCGTGGCCCCCTTGGCAGTCAGGGCAGCAAGAAACGCCCCCTCCTGCATCTCTGGCTGCCCTCCAGCCATCAGCTCCGCAAACATCTCCCTTGCCTCCCGGCGGCCCATATCCTCGCCACGAATCAAGGAGCCTACGCGATCCCCGAAGCATCTCATCCGCTCCTCCAACGCAAGCCCTTCCGTTGTGCGCCCTTCCTTCATGCGTATATCAACCTCCTACGATGACAGCCCTCAGCCCGTGCCTCTCCCTCGCGTGGAGGAATGCCTGGCAAACCCCCTCGATCGACGACCGAAAGGTGATGAGCCATTCGAGATCGATGCCACCCTTCGCGATCATCTCCACAGCCATGCGGTTCTGCTGGCTCGAACAACCATGCGACCCGATCACAGTCAGATCGCGATAATGAACGGGGCCTAGCGGCAGAGACACCTCGCCCGGCCCTGAGAACACGCAGAGCCTTCCCCCTGGAGATAGCATATCCAGATGAGATCTATCGAGCTCGATCCCGGGCGCTGCTATTATCATCACGTCAACGCCCTCGCCGTCGGTCTCCTCCTCGACTGATCCTGCGAGCGACTCCACGCTTGAATCGATCAGCCTGAAGTTCGATCGACCGGCGAGTTGGCGGATCCTTCGCCCGTCCCTCTCAGCCAGAAGGACAAGATCCGCGCCAAGCCTTCGGGCGAGAATCGAATGCAGTACTCCAAGCGGGCCGCCTCCCAGTATGAGGACGCAGTCCCCGGGCGAGACCCCTGCCATCCACTGAGCGTTGATGCAGCAGGCAAGGGGCTCTGCGAGGGTGAAGATGACGGGATCGGCCCCTGGGGGGAGGCGGTTGAGCCCGCGGTCCAGGCCCTCCGGGGGTAGCGCGAGCAGCTCTGAGAGCCCGCCATCCCGGCTGAATCCCAGAATCTCCATCTCCCGGCATTGATTGTCCCGTCCCCTGAGGCAAGGCCCGCACCTGCCGCAGGCAATGCCAGGCCAGACCTGGACAAGGTCGCCCACATCCACGCCTCCACCCTCGCCCTCCACTATGCGGCCCGTGACCTCATGGCCGGGGATGCGAGGATATGTAAGATCGCTATGTCCTCGCGCAACCATTCTAGCGTCGGTCCCACAGATAGAGCAGGCCAGGACCTCCAGCAGTATCCCACCCGGAGGAGGTGTCGGCGGAGCGATATCCTCGATCTCCAGCAGACCAGGGCCCCGTAAGACTGCCGCCCTCATAGCGCCCCCTACCGCGGGAGCTCCACGGTCATGAGCACGCGATCGGTCGCCTCCACTATCTCCTTTTGAGTTACGCCGTAGAGGCTTGCCGCGAGGACCGCTCCGCCTGCGCCGACCCCTTCCTTGACGTAGCCCTCGGCAAAGGTGCGTATGGCTGGAATGCTCGATTTCTCAAGCCCGGGGTCGACTATGTAGCAGGGTCGGCCCAGGTCCTCGACGATCTCGACGAAGTTGGCGCTCTTGTCCCCAGCGATGTACTTCGTCGTCGCTATGGAGAAGTCCCCGTCGATCCCTAAGGATCTGGCAAGCGCGAGGACCGCCGCAAGCTGGGTTCCGCCGCATAGGATCACCTTTGTGGTGGAGAGGCCGCGGAGGAGCCCCAAGACCGCGGGCATCATGGGATCGCCAAGTTCCACGATCGCTCTCAATGGATCGTTTGCGAGATCACCGGGCGCGATGCCTATGCGCTTCATGGCCGCGTCAACAATCCCTTCCTTCAGCTCGATCGGATTCTCGGCAAAGCTGCTGCTCACATTGCCGTAACAACCCAATGCACGGAGCACCGCAAGAGCAGTCGTGGTCCCTCCTGCGATCGACTCACCGATGAATAGGGCGTCGGACAAGCGATCGAGCTTTCGTCCGAAGATCGCCGCCCTCTCGATTATTGCTGCCGCATCACAAACTGCAGGGCCTTTTCTGATATCGGAGCCTGGAAGGCCCCCCATCTCAGCGTAAGGCACCGCAGGCTTCTTCTCGAGGCCGCTTGCGACGAATAGCGCCTGAATGCCGGATAGCGAGAGCGCCGCCCGCGTCAATATCGCAGGCGTGGGCGAGCCACCGGGGGTCTCTGGAAGCTCGGGCATTGTGACTATCCGATTCATCTCCACGAGCTCGGCATCCGCCCCCGGAGTGTAGTAGGTCAGATCTGGAGAGGTCCCTGCAGCGCTTACCCCCGGAATCCTCCCGGTTGCCGTGTTCGAGATCACGCATAGGAAGAGGGGCCTCTTTGGGCTCAGATCCATATGGGGATATATCCAAGACATGTGCCATGGCGAGGATTCATTCCTATAAGAATCCAACGCCATGTAATTTGAATTAATACAAATTTAGTTGATTGGCGGGCAATCGGCGTTTCCCCCATCATTCGAACAGATGAACCTCCACAGCCCCCCCCGCATCGAGCCCTTCCAGATCCTCGGGCACGAGAACGAATCCATCAGCATGGGCAGCTGAGCTGAGGATTCCCGCGCCTGTCGACATGATAGGATGGGCCAAGCCCCCATCGAGCGAGACACGGGAGAAGGTGGTGTATCCTGGTCGCGAGGCGATCTTTCGAGATAGGGTCGCTTTAATCGTTGGAGTGCCACCCTGGAGATGGGCAAGCCTCTTGACCGCCGGACGCACGAGCAGATAGAGGGCAACAAGGGCTGCAACCGGGTAGCCAGGAAGGCAGACAACAGGCCGGTCTGCAAAGGTCCCTATCGCAGTCGGCTTTCCAGGCGTAAGAAGCAGGCCATGGTAGAGCAGACGATCGAGCGCGCCCGGTGCATAGTCCTTATCCCCGATCGATGTTCCCCCCGAGAGGAGTATGAGATCGCAGCCTGCGCTCGCCTCAAGTGCTGATCGGATCAGCTCGGGGTCGTCGGGGACTATACCCTCGAGCCGCGCCTCGCCACCCCACATCTCTACGTAGAGGCGCGCCATCAGCCCGTTTACCTCGCGGGCCTGGCCGGGAAGCGGCGAGGCACCGTCGAGCGGCACGAGTTCGCCGCCGGTGGGGATGATGGCCACCCTGGGAAGCCTGAATACATTGAACCTAATTATGCCAAGAGCCCCCAATAGGGCGATATCCGCTGGCCGCATCCTGTGTCCCTTTGAAAGAACGGTCGATCCGATTGAGACGTCCTCGCCCGCCCTGGCCACGTTTCGAGATGGGTGGACATGGGCAAAGGCCTCGACGAGATCCTCTCGCATGAGGGAGTCCTCCTTCATCAACACAGCATCGAATCCCACAGGGATTGGCGCTCCAGTCCTGATCGGGAGGGCTTGTCGTCCAAGCTCCAGATAGGCTGGGGAGAGGGGGTTTCCTCCCACGGTCTCGGCCGAGCGCACGGCATAGCCGTCCATTGCCGCTCGATCAAAGGATGGAAGGTCTATTGGAGAGATGATATCCCGGGATAGAACGCGGCCGATCGACCGGTCGAGGTCGACCTCCTCCTCAATAGTCACCGGCCGACAGAATTCAAGGAGAGCCCTCTCGGCCTCATATACACTCGATAGCTCTCGAAACATCGAGCCATCCTACGGTCAACTCGAATATAATCCCTCGGTTCTATCTCACAGTCCAAATAAACATATACCACCACCGGCGTCCAAATGGGATAAGGCTAATAAACGGTGCGATAGATGGATGGATCAGCGGATCCTTGCTGGTTTGAGATGACGAAGAGATGTTGATATGATGAAGAGATGCTGATAGAGAGATGATTTAAGATGTCTACTGTTGTTTGGCTTGAAGAGGTGGGCAAGGAGGACGTTCCCGTGGTCGGCGGCAAGGGAGCAAGCCTTGGTGAGATGATCAACATAGGCGTTCCCGTCCCCGGAGGCTTCGCGGTGACCGCCCAAGGATACCATGACTTTCTGGATAGGTCGGGGATCGAAAAGGAGCTCTTCGATGTGCTGAAGGTGAACGTGAACAATAACGAGGAGCTCGAGAGGGCATCGGCTCGGGCCAAAGAGCTGATCCTGAAGGCCGATGTCCCCGAGGCTATCGAGAAGGCCATAAAGGAGAGATACCAGGAACTCTGCGAGAGGGAGGGAGAGGAGGTCTTCGTGGCAGTGAGGTCGAGCGCCACCGCCGAGGACTTACCGGATGCCAGCTTCGCGGGACAACAGGAGACCTTTCTCAACGTGAGGGGCGCGGATCATGTATACGAGGCCGTCAAGAAGTGCTGGGCCTCCCTCTATGGGGCGAGGGCGATCTTCTACAGGGTAGAGCAGGGCTTTGACCACGAGAAGGTCTACCTATCCGCAATCGTCCAGAAGATGATAGACTCGGAGAAGTCTGGTGTCATGTTCAGCTCCGACCCCGTAAGCGGAGATCCCCGCGTGATCATCGAGAGCGCTTGGGGGCTCGGGGAGACCGTTGTGAGCGGAAGCGTCTCTCCTGATAACTATGTGGTGGATCGATTGAGCAAGAAGATCATCGGGAGAACGATCGCGAAGAAGGAGATCATGACCGTGCGGGACCACAAGACCGGCGAGACGGTGACGCTTCCAGTGCCGACGGAGAAGAAGGAGGCGGTCGTTCTTTCCGACGGAGAGATCATGGATCTCGTCAAGCACGCCGAGGTCTTGGAGCGGCACTACGGAATTCCTCAGGATATCGAGTTCGGAGTGGAGGAGGGAAAGATCTTCATTTTGCAGTCGAGGCCGATTACCACCATCCATGCGAAGGCTGCCTCAACCGAGCCCAAGCCAGCAGAGCAAGAGCAGAAGGTGCTCGTAAGAGGACTTGGGGCATCTCCAGGATTGGTCTCTGGGACGGTCAAGATCGTGACCGGCTCAGGCGACCTGGACAAGGTCTTGCAGGGCGATATAATGGTCACCGAGATGACCATGCCGGATATGGTCCCTGCCATGAAGCGGGCCGCGGCAATCATCACCGACGAGGGCGGCATGACCTGCCACGCGGCCATTGTGAGCAGAGAGCTTGGATGTCCCGCCGTCGTTGGAACGAAGACGGGAACGAAGATCCTGAACGACGGCATGATCGTGACCGTCAACGGCAGGAAGGGCAGGGTATACGAGGGAGCCGTTGCCAAGGCCGAGAAGCCTGCAGCGGCTCCGGCTGCGACGGTATCATACAAGCCCGTTACAGCAACCGAGATCAAGGTCAACGTATCCATGCCGGAGGCCGCAGAACAGGCCGCAGCAACCCTGGCCGACGGCGTGGGCCTCCTTCGGGTCGAGCACGTCATACTGGGGCTTGGAAAGACCCCGAGGTACTTCATCAAGCACGGACGAAGCGATGAGTACGTCGACGAGCTCGTCAAGGGCATAAAGTTGGTAGCCGATGCATTCTACCCTAAGCCGGTCTGGGTCCGCACGCTCGATGCTCCCACCGACGAGTTCAGGGCGATGGAAGGAGGAGAGAACGAGCCGGAGGAGCATAACCCGATGCTCGGTTGGCGCGGCATAAGGAGAGACCTCACCGACACAGACCATTTCCGCCTCGAGATGGCAGCCTTCAAGAAGCTTCACGAACAGGGAGACGACAACGTCGGCATAATGCTACCGATGGTCCAGGAGGCAAGCGAGCTTCGTCGCGCAAAGCAGATCATGCGCGAGGAAGGGCTCGACCTCGATAAAATCGACGTCGGAATCATGGTCGAGACGCCGGCAGCCGCCCTTACGATAGAGGAGTTCATAGAGGAGGGGCTCGACTTCATCTCCTTTGGCACAAACGATCTTACGCAGTACACGCTCGCCGTCGACAGGAACAACGAGAACGTTGCAAATCTCTACAACGAGTTCCATCCAGCTGTGATCAAGCTGATCGAGTACGTCGTCGAGAGGTGCAACAAGGCAGGCGTCAAGACATCCATCTGCGGCCAGGCTGGATCCTACCCGGAGATGGCAAAGAGGCTCGTTGAGATCGGCATCACCAGCATCTCATCGAATATAGACGCCGTAGCTACGGTCAGGGAGACCGTGGCCAGGGCAGAGCTAATAATGATGCTCAAGGCCCTAAGGGAGAGAAAAGATTGAAGGAGGAAGGCATATCCACCGAGGAGGTCAGGCGGATACTGGCCGGGATGCGCGAAAAGGACTACCGCTACGACCGGTTCCTGTCAACCATGTGCACAGTGCCGCATCCAATCGCCGTGGAGGCCCACGACCTCTTCATGGAGACCAACCTGGGCGACCCAGGCCTCTTTCCCGGTGCATCCGAGATCGAGAGGCTTGTAATCGAGATGATGGGGGAGATGCTGGGATCTCCCAATGCTGTGGGCTACGTATCCACAGGCGGGACCGAGTCCAACATCCAGGCAATCCACGCGGCCAGGAACGCCTTTCGCCGGAAATCCCCGAAAGGGGGAAACATCGTCGTCCCCCAGTCGGCCCACTTCTCCTTCGATAAGATCGGCGACCTGCTCAACCTCGAGGTCAGGAAGGCGAGGATGGACGCTGATCTGAAGGTGGATTTGGATCACGTGGAGGATCTGGTCGACCGGGAGACGGTCGCCCTCGTAGGGATAGCCGGGACGACCGAGTTCGGGCAGGTGGACCCAATCCTAGAGCTCTCCGAGATGGCGCTTGATAGAGGGATCTACCTTCATGTCGACGCCGCATTCGGGGGCTTCGTGCTGCCTTTTCTGGGTAGTCGCAACCGCTGGAACTTCGAGGTCGAGGGCGTCAAATCGATCACCATCGATCCCCATAAGATGGGCATGAGCACGATTCCAGCAGGCGGCCTCCTATTTCGAGAGGCTGAGTTCCTCAACTTGCTCGCAACCGACACCCATTACCTCACCGTCGCAAAGCAAGCCTCCCTGACCGGCACGAGAAGCGGGGCTTCCGCTGCTGCTACATATGCGGTGATGATGAGGCTCGGCCGCTCAGGCTTCGTCGATATCGTCAACCGGTGCATGGATCTTACGAGACATCTCGTAACCCAGGCGAGGAAGATGGGGATCGAGCCCGTGATCGAGCCGGTAATGAACGTCGTCTGCTTGAATGTCGACGATTTGCCGGGTGTCAGATCTAGGCTGATGGCGCGAGGCTGGCATGTATCCGTCTCCAGGGAGCCACAGGCCTTGCGCATAATAATCATGCCTCACATCACCCGTCCAAATCTGGACCTGTTCCTTGAGGACCTCTCAACGGCAACAGGGGCTGCGACTTCCGCCCGGTGAATACTCCCCCGCCCTAAAGGACGGAGCCTTCTCGCTCCGTCCTCTCCGCTCCTGCGAAGTAACGCAAGCCTTCCGAACGCCGCTTAATTTTTCATATTATTTATCAAATACGTCTATATATTCCCGGCGTGAAGGCCGGCTAATGATTTGGACGACCGATCAAGAGAGGATTCGTCCAATCGGTTGGTGATGATCATGACACTGGATAGCGGAGACACCGCATGGATATTGGCCTGTACGGCCCTCGTGATGCTGATGACCCCTGGAGTGGGCCTCTTCTATGGAGGCCTTGTGAGGAGCAAGACGGTCGTATCCATGATCTCCCTCTCCTTCATCGCCTTTGCCGTGGCGAGCATCCAGTGGGTACTCTTCGGCTACAGCCTCTCGTTTGGGACGGACATTGGAGGCCTCGTGGGCGGCCTGGACTACCTCGGGCTTCGAGGCGTTGGAATGGATGGCGCACCTTTTGCGGGGAACATACCGCATCTGCTCTACATGGCGTTCCAGCTGGTATTTGCCGCGGTGACGCTCGCCATACTGACATCGGCCATGGCGGAGAGGATCAAGCTCTCCTCCTTCATCGTCTTCGGACTCCTCTGGACGACGCTCGTCTACGATCCCCTGGCCCACTGGGTCTGGGGCGGGGGATGGATTGCCAGGCTTGGAGCCCTCGACTTCGCGGGGGGCACGGTAGTACATATAAGCTCGGGCTTCTCGGCTCTCGCCCTGGCGCTCGTGATAGGCAAGAGGATAGGATTTGGTGAGAACACAATAGAGCCCCATAACGTTCCAATGGCTTTGATAGGAACAGGCCTTCTCTGGTTCGGCTGGTTTGGATTCAACGCAGGCTCAGCCCTTGCCGCAGATGGCCTTGCCGCAAACGCGCTCGTCGTCACGAACACGTCCGCTGCAGCTGGAGCGCTTGCCTGGCTAATTGCCAGCTGGATCAAGGGCAAGCCCTCGTCGCTTGGGATGGCAAGCGGCGCAATAGCAGGCCTCGTTGCCATAACCCCGGCTGCAGGATACGTGGATGCGCCTTCGGCCATCGTCATCGGGGGCCTTGCCGGCGTGATCTGCTACGGCGCGCTCCTCTTTCGGCTGGGGAGGGGATGGGACGAGAGCCTCGATGCCTGGGCGGTCCATGGCATGGGCGGCCTCTGGGGCGCTCTTGCGACAGGAATTTTCGCAAGCCCCCTCATCAACGACTACACAGGCCTGCTCTATGGGAACTATAACCAGTTCATAGCACAGATATTGGCGGCTGCTGCATCGGTGGCCTATGCCTTTGTAATGACAATCGTGCTAGCAAAGATAGTGGACTCGGCGATGGGGCTTAGGGTCTCCGAGGAAGAGGAGTACGTGGGTCTCGACATCGCCCAGCTCGGCGAGAGGGCCTACGCCTAAGAGGTGATAGATATGAAGAAGATCGAGGCCGTAATCCGGCCGGAGAGGTTCGAGCAGGTGAAGAGGGCGCTCGAGGAGAAGGGCTGCAATGCCATGACCGTTATCGATGTCTCAGGAAGGGGCGAGCAGAAGGGGATCAAGCTCCAGTATCGAGGAGGGACGATGGAGGTCGACCTCCTCCCCAAGATCAAGATAGAGATCGTCGTCCAAGACAGCGTCGTAGACGCCGTCCTGCAGGCCATATTCGAGGCTGCGAGAACCGGAAAGCACGGGGATGGAAGGATATTCGTAAGCCCAGTCGAGATGACGGGCAAGGTGCGCACAGGCGAGATCCAGATGTGATTCTCGCCTCCTTCTTTGCCTTGCGCATGGATTCTATCCTGAGATTAACCACGAATGAACACTAATGAACACGAATAATGACCAGCCAATCTTTTCGATCCTCATCCCCATAACGCCTTTCGAAAGATCCCCGCCATCTTAAGTCCGTCAAATCCAAATGCTGGGAGCATTCGAGCAAGAAGTTGGCTTGGCCGGTCGATATCGCCAACCTCCTCGATCATGCGGAGCAGATCTTCTCTCTTGGAGATGTATTCGACGAGGTAATCGAGCTCCTCAGGGCAAAGAGCCTCGACCATTCTGTTCAGCCTCATCCCCACGAAGAGCTCCCGACCGATCGCGCGCCGCCACTCTCGATCGTAGGATGAGAGCCTCTTCAATGAGGGATCGCCCTCGATTGCGGCTTCTGCAGCTACCTTTCCCGCGATCTTCGCGCAGACGAGGCCCGGATAGATCCCGCCACCGCTCGTCGGCTTGACCTGGCCTGCGGAGTCTCCGACCGCCAGCAGGCCCGAAACAGCCGTGGAATGAGATGGACCAAGGGGCAGGCCGCCTGCCATGATCCCCAAGGGAGATCCACGAAGCCGGGGCCTGATCTCATCGGAACGAAGAAAGGCCCGGAGGTATTCGCAGGCACTCTTCCGGCAGCAGAGGCCTATCCGGGCGTAATTTTCGCCCGCAGGGATGACCCAGGCGAAGAAACCAGGAGCTGCATCCAGATAGAGCTCCACAGAATCGAGATCCTCTGCCTCGAACGGCACCTCCACCTGGGCCCCGGAGAGGATCTTCTCGGGAGGTGGAATCCCCGCCGCCCTTGCGAGGCGGCCGCCTACCCCCTCGGCCGATATCACTACCCGGGCGGATATCTCCTCGCCGCCTGCAAGCTCTAAAGAGGCCATATCAGGCGCGAACGCGACCTTTCTCACATGGGCACCCAATTCAAGATCTGCCCCTGCCGCAAGCGCTGAAAGCGCCATCGAACGATCGAAGAGACGGCGGTCCACTGCCCAGGCGCGAGGGGTTGAGGCTCTGAAAGATATGGAAGCCCCCCCTGGAGAATGGATCTTTGCGCCAAAAAAGGGCAAAAGGCGAAAGGATGACTCCCCGAGACAGGCCTCCTCCAAGGCTTTCAGTCCCAGAAGTCCAGCGCATTGGACCGGAGAGCCCACGGCCTTATGCTCCTCGATGATCAATGTGCGGGCACCTGCCATGGCCGAGCATCTGGCGGCCATGGATCCTGCGGGCCCCGCCCCCACCACAGCCACGTCGTAGCGCTCCATCCTTTGCAGGATGGGATCCTCGCATTGAAATAGCCTTTTACCGGACCTTCGCGGAATTGTATGGAACCTGACCTCCCACTCATTTAGGCACATAAGACCGGAGCATAGCGATCTGTTGTGTCTAATAAGACGCAGGAGCTATTAGCGATAACCAGCATCAATCGCCCCATTTGCCCCCACTTGTGCCTAATCAATGGGGAACTCGGGGTGGAAAGGGCATCATCGTTCAACTTGGACATACTATCAACTTAAACTCTCCAGAACGTCGATTAAAACGTTAAATATCAGCTAATATGTACCCCAAATGCATGGTATTTAAAGAAAATATTAGTGTTCATTCGCGTTCATTAGCGGTTGAATTAGAGAGAGAGAGAGAGAGAGATGTTCACCCACATAAATTCACGAGGAGACCATTTGCATTACGCCTTGGGATACTCGTAATATTATCCTGCCCGGCACCGCTGTATCGAAGAGGATCCTCGCAATGAAACAGGCTTTTGCCTGCCAAAGGCTTTACTTCCATGAGGCCGCATTGAGAGAAGGGTGTTGTAATTGGACGTGATCTGGTTATCCGAGGAGGATGTCAGGTCCCTCCTAACGATGGAGGTGGCCTTGGAAGCTGTTGAAGATGCTTTTTTCGAGCACGGGCTTGGACGAACGCAGATGCCGCCGAAGTCCTACCTTTACTTCGCATCCCACAATGGCGACCTGAGAACGATGCCTGCCTACCTTGAGAGAGCCGACGTAGCCGGGGTCAAGATTGTCAACGTTCACACTGGAAACGCGATGAAGGGACTTCCAACGGTGATGGCGCTCATGGTTTTGAACTCTACCGAGACCGGCGCGCCCAAGGCCGTCATGGGAGCAACCCACCTGACCGGCATGAGGACGGGGGCGGCCGGTGGAATTGCGGCCAAGCACCTCGCCCGGCCGGGCTCGGAGACGGTGGGCCTCATTGGAGCGGGCGCTCAGGCAAGGACACAGCTTCTTGCCCTCTCCCACCTCTTCTCGATCCGGGAGGTCTTCGTCGCAGACATGAGCATGGAGAGATGCCTTGCCCTGGAGAAGGACTGCCGCGCCTTCCTCGACTGCAACTACAACCTCACAACGGATCCTCGAGAGGTCTCGGAGTGCGATATCCTTGTCACCACCACCCCGTCGCGAAAGCCGATCGTCAAGGACGACTGGATCCTTCCGGGCACCCATATCAACGCGATAGGGGCGGATGCCAAAGGAAAGCAAGAGCTCGAGCCCGCGATATTGCGCCGCTCCAAGGTCGTCGTCGATGACTTAGCCCAGGCCACCCATTCAGGCGAGGTGAACGTGTCCCTCAGCTTAGGGGAGATGACAGCCAAGGATATCTACGCCCAGATAGGAGATATCGTCGCCGGAAAGGTCCCCGGACGTGTGGACGATGAGGAGATAACGATCTTCGACTCAACCGGCCTTGCGATCCAAGATGTCGCCGCTGCCGAGAGGGTATATTCCCTTGCCAAGGGCAAGGGGATTGCCGTGAAGTTCATCTGAATGGGACGATGGAGATATAATATGGGAGAGGGATCTGTGAATCGGATGTACTCGGCAATCGCCTGCGGAGTCTTCGAAGAGGAGATAGAGAGGCTGATCCCTAGCATACCATCCCCCAACAGCATCCGCTACATAGATCCCGGATTACATGTCGACTTCGATCAATTAGAAGAGGCATTGAGAGAGGCCCTCGATGAGTGCCAGGAGAGATGCGTCGTAGCGTTTGGCGCATGCCATCCGCGGATGGATGAGATCCTCGCCCCCTACGGAGCAGTGGCCTTGTCCTGCCAGAACTGCATAGATGCCCTGATCGGAAGGGAGGAGATGGAGAGGAGGGCTGAATTGGGCCTCTACTTCTACCTATCCCCCGGCTGGCTGAAGTGCTGGCGGGACATGTTTCGGCGGCTGGGATGGGGAATGGAGGAGGCAAGGATGGAGCTTGGGCCTTTCAAAGGAGCGATCTATCTCGATACACTGGGCGATGCCGAGGATCGCAAGAGCGATCTATTGGAGTTCTTCGATTACACATTGCTCTGCTTCGAGGTTGTTGAGGTGGACCTAGGCCACTTCAGATCGCTCATCCTCGATGCAAGGGATCGACTGGAGGTTTGATTATGGACGAGCTGGAGGATATTAGGAGGAAGAAGATGGAGAAGATGATGAGGGATCTATCGGAGGAGAATTCTGGCCCCGAGGTGGAGTATCCAGAGAAGCCTGTCGTCTTGACCGATGGCACAATCGCTGCGGCTGTCGCCCAGTACCCCTTGCTGGTGGTGGATTGCTGGGCTGAATGGTGCGGTCCATGCAGATCAATAGCTCCGGTCATCGAGGAGCTGGCCCGCGAGCTGAAGGGAAAGGCGGTCTTCGCAAAGCTGAACGTGGATCAGAACATGCAGACTGCAACCAGATACAACGTCTCGGCAATTCCCACGCTCCTGATATTCAAAGGGGGAAGGCCGGTTGACCGCCTGGTGGGAGCATACCCTAAACCTGCGCTGATGAAAGGCATACAGAAGCACCTTTGAGGAGAGACAAAAGCACTCTGAGGCTGGAAGAGATCAGCCTCAGAATATATCCTCATGACCGCTCTTCAGACAGCGGACGTGGCAACGGTGTCGAACGGTGGGCCTGCCTGATAGGCTCCTACATTATATAGATCCCTGAACCGATAGCCTTGCTCGAGGTCGTACGTGGGCTTGATCCTGCTGTACTGGCCTACATCGTAGACCGATGAGGCGGCACTGCCCATCTCGTAAAGCGCCTTGAAACGGAAACCCTGCTCGAGGTCGTATGTGGGCTTGATCCGGCTGTACAAGCCAACATCGTACACAGCCGGGCCGGCACTGCCCATCTCGTAAAGCGCCTTGAAACGGAAACCCTGCTCGAGGTCGTATGTGGGCTTCACGATCGCTCCAAGGCTTGTTTGGGCAGAGGCGCAAGGCAGCAGATATGCTGCCAGCAATAAGGCCAGAAGACAGGCCAGATAACGGATATCCATTCTCATGTGATCCCTCCCTCCGATTGTATGATGCTCCGGGCATATATAACTTAGCTGAAGGAGAGTTACCTCCGCCGCCGAACTGCGAGGAACAGAGCTGATCCCAGCATTGTGAGCGCGGCGATGGTCGTGAAGCCGGGGCTCTTCTCCGGTTCCGAAAGTGTGAGATTGACGGGGCTTGCCAGGACCTCTGCCTCGATGACGCTCTCCCTCATGTCGAGGACATCGCCATCGTTTCCTAGTAACAGCACCTTGAGCCGATATATCCCGGGATCGAGCGTCTCATTCCAGGAGACCTCGACCGTCTCGTCGTCCCCTACCAGGAGGACGGGCGTAAGCTTCTCTATGTTCTCGATTGCGCCCTCGTCACTGTAGAGGATGAACCTGAGGCTGCCTCGAAATGGGACGCGGGAGTTGCCCATGACCGTTGCGCTTGCCCCCATCTCGTCCTCGTAGGTCTCCGTGATGGACGCGTCCTCCATAGCCCGGAACCCCATCATGAATGCCCTTGTTTGATCGTGGTTCAGCTCGCTTATCTTGACCCGCCCAAAATAATCCTCACCACTATCCAGGAGCTGCTTCCACTCCCAGTCAAGCTGCAGAGCCGAATAGCGTCCTCCACCGATGGAGACGCCCCTCTCACGGGAGACGTAGAGGACCTTATTGCCAGATATGAGCATGTAATCTATATCGACGATTGTTGGATCGTCGGAGAAGAGGGAGAGATGGATTCCGCGCGAGTCTGCCAAAAAGTCCCTAACATCGAAGCGTACAGGCACGCGTCCCCCATAATAGAAGCTGTAGCAGCGCCGGGACTCCGTAATATCCCCGTCTAAGAGCTCAGCACACGCCTCGAAGGCGCCCTCCTCGAATGATCGCTCATCCCATCTCACGATCCATGTCCCCGGACCGTCGATGGACAGGCTCCTGCTCTGCAGCCGCTCTCCTGACTGGATCAGGTCGACCCTGAGCAAGGATCCGCCAACGTCACCGGAGATCGTAACGTCGGCGGAGTTGATGTTTGAGAATAGGTCGGTTATCTCCGGGCGATCGGTTATCTCCTGGCATTGGGCAGGCCACGCAAGCACGGCAATAAGTACCAATAGGGGGATCGAGAGCCTCATGAAACCTCACCTCTCGTTAGGGGACAAACATTTAAGCTTAACCCATATACGCCGAAGGGATGCTCCCATTCGAGCTCTTCATCGCACTCAAGTACATCACGGCGAGGAAGCGTCAGACCGCCCTCGCCATGGGAGCTGTGGGCCTTGCTGTCGCAATCTCTTGCATCTTCGTCGCCCTTCAAAACGGCTTCGAATCCTTCCTCATAGAGATCGTCGTCAAGAACATCGCCCATATAACCGTCTCCCCGAAGGATGGTGATATGTACCTCCACCTCTACCGAACGCTTGTCGAGAGGGCATGGGAGCTACCGGGCCTCGTCGCGGTCTCCCCGAGCCTGACCGCGGGCGCCATATTGGCGCATGATGATAACGTGGAGAACGTCGCCCTCTCGGGAGTTATACCATGGGAGGCTGACGAGATATCTGGACTTGGGGAGAATTTCATCCAGGGCGAATTCAACTCCGTCCTGGGGGGAAGGCGCGTTGTAATGGGAAAAGCGCTCGCCGATAAGCTTGATGTGAAGATGGGGGATACGCTTGAAGCGAGCTACCCCGATTCCAGGACGCTCAACCTGGTCTTGAGCGGTATATACCACACCGGATATGCTCAGGTGGACGAGGGAATGGCCTTCGTCTCCCTGGAGACTGCGCAGAGGTTCGTCGACGAGGGGGACGTTGTGAGCAGCGTGGGCATAAAGATGGTGGATATATATGAGGCCCCGCGGGCTGCAGAGGAGATCGAGGCCATGGGATACAACGCCAAGAGCTGGCAGGAGCTATACCCAAACATCCTCGAGGTGCTGGCATTCCAGAAAGCCCAGAACAAGATCAACCTCCTGTTGCTGCTGGTGATTGCAGCTTTCGGCATCGCAAATGTGATGAACATGCTAGTACTCGAGAAGACGAGACAGATCGGCATGCTCATGGCGATGGGGGCAAGGCCTGCATCGATATGGAGAATCTTCATCCTTGAGAGCGGGATCCTCGGACTTGCCGGTGGCGTCGGAGGCTCCATCCTGGGAGCGGCAGTCTCCCTATACCTCGGAGGAATCGAGATGGGACCGCCCGGCCAGTCCATCACCCTCTATTTCATCATCAATCCCATGGACATAATAACTTTCAACCTGGCAGCCATTCTTCTCGCAATCGTCGCAGGCCTCTTTGCCGCCAGAAAGGCTTCACGGCTCGACCCTGTCGAAGCGCTGAGGGGATGAGCCCTATGTTCGAGTGGATCTTGGCAAAGAGGCATCTCATGTCCAATCCCAGGGGAGTGCTATTCACCGTGGCCTCCGTCGCCCTCGCGGTGGGCTTCATCGTGGTTACGATGGGAATAATGGAGAGCAACAATGAGATCATGCTCTCCCGCATGGTGGAGGAAAATCCCCACCTCATCGTCAACCCCAAGGAGGAGGAGAAGTTCATCCACCTCCATCGCACGTTGGACCTTCTGATATGGAGCTATCCCGGCGTCATATCGGTATCCCCGAGGCTTCAGGTACAGGCTGCAGCGAAGTACAAGGACAACGTCAAAGGCGTGCAGATCCTAGGCGTATATCCCGAGGATGAAGAGGGCATGATGGGCGTGCGCGAGAAGATGGTCAGAGGGGATTTCTATGACCTCCTATTCAAGAAGCACGCAGTAGTTGTGGGGACCAAGCTTGCCGAGGATCTGGAGCTCAACTTCGGGGAGAAGATCAGATTGAGCCGCAGGAACGAGAGCATGGACCTCGAGGTGATAGGCCTCGTTGAGATGGGAACGGGCTCCGACAGCACCCTCGTCTATATGCCTCTTGAGACTGCACAGGAGTTCCTCAGGGAAGGCGATATCGTATCCCAGGTTGGGGTGAAGCTGGGGGACTACAATGCAGCCTCCGATGTGGCGGCTGCCCTGCGGAGCGCGACTGCATACGATGCGCGTAGCTGGCAGGACCAAAACCAGGATCTCTTGAATATGATGGAATCTCGAGACCTCACAAACACGGTGTTCTTCATACTGATACTGGCAATAGCGGGGCTAGGTGTTGCGAACACCATGATCATGATAGTGACGCGAAGGACGAAGGAGATAGGGATACTTGCCGCCATGGGGGCGAGCCGCCGATCCATTATGAAGATATTCGTGATCGAGAGCATGCTCCAAGCCCCCCTGGCTGCCATCCTCGGCATAGGGCTTGCCTTCTCGGTCTCCAAGCTCCTTCTGATGTATCCCGTGGCAATCCCAGCCCCAGGCATGGCAGAAAACCAGCTCGTGGTCACGCTGACCCCCGAGCTTCTTGCCTATGCCATGATCTTTCCGGTGGCCGTTAACTTCCTGGCAGGGATCTACCCCGCCTATAAGGCTGCCCGTCTGGACCCAGTGGAGGCGATTGATAGTGAGTAAGTTGATTGAGCTTAGAGACCTCAGAAAGGTCTACGGTGACGGCGTGGAGGTAATCGCCCTCAACGGTGTAACCTTCACAATAGATGAAGGGGAGTTCCTCTCGATTGTCGGCCCCTCTGGAAGCGGCAAGAGCACCCTCTTGAACATGCTAGGCCTCCTCGACAGCCCGACCTCGGGGTCCATCATCCTTAGGGGCGTGGATGTCACAACGGCAAGCCACTCCGAGAGGGCAAGGCTTCGGAACAAGGAGCTCGGATTCGTATTCCAGTACCACCATCTGCTGCCGGAGTTCAGCGCTCTCGAGAACGTCATGATGCCGCTTCTCATAGCTGGCAAGAGGGACAAGGCCGCAAGGGAGAGAGCACGCCAGCTCCTGGAGGAGGTGGGGCTCGGCGACCGCATGGACCATCGACCAACCGAGCTCTCAGGCGGCCAGAACCAGAGGGTAGCAATCGCGAGGGCTCTAGCCAACCACCCGGCAATCGTCATCGGCGACGAGCTCACCGGGAACCTCGACACCAAGAGCTCTGAGATGATCTATGAGACCCTCAGGGAGCTCAACAGGTCCATGGATCAAACGTTCATCCTCGTCACCCACGATATGGACATGGCCGAGAAGACCGACCGCATCCTCAGGATCGTTGACGGGAAGCTCGTCTGTGAGATGAGGAGGGTGGGAGGGGAGTTCACTTCCAAGGATATCTGCCAGATGCGAGAGTGAACGCTTATAGGATATCAGGAGGCTTCAGCCCCAAGGCTTAGCTTCAAGGGATATCTGTCAGATGCGAAGGGCAAATGCGGTCAATGCCCAATACGAGAGAGGGTGCCGTGGACAAAGGGGATTCTCGGGATAGAAATAGATGAGCGGATACAGGATCTTCGCCCAGCGCGTGGGCCTGGTGGGAGTAACCAACCTCTTGGTGAGCTTGAGCGGCATGGTCTTTTTGCCCATACTCACCAAAGGATTGCCCATCGAGGATTATGGGCTATGGGTGCAGATCAACGTCACGCTCGCATTGGTTCCAGGGATCATCAACCTGGGGCTTCCTAACTCGATGGTTCGCTTCCTTGCCGCGACTACTGATAAAGGGGAGATCAAAGAGGGGTTCTACTCAATTTTTGCGATAATCCTCTTCATGGGCGGGATCTTTGCCCTGATACTCTATCTGCTCGCAAAGCCTGTGGCAGAGATCCTGTTCGATGGCAGATCCGATATCATCAAGCTGCTCTCCCCACTTCTATTCCTTGAATGCCTCTATGGATTACTTGTAAACTATCTGAGGACATTTCAAAAGATCAAGATGTACTCCGTCTTCGTATCCCTAAGGACGATATTGAACATGCTGCTCGTCTCCTGCTTTGTCCTGGCAGGTTACGGCCTCGAAGGAGCGGTGTTGGGCCTGTTAGCCTCATCGACCTCGGTCTCGGCAGCATTAATCGTCCAGGTAGTCCGCGAGATAGGCATCCATTTGCCTAATTTCACCCATACCAGGGAGCATCTGGCCTTCGGCCTTCCAACCGTTCCAAGCACCCTCTCGAGCTGGATGGTCGAGTCGAGCGATCGATACATCATCGGAATACTTCTAGGCAGCGCCTTCGTAGGATATTACTCACCCGGATACGTCCTTGGAAACCTGATATTCGCGCTCATGTCGCCCCTCTTCTTCATGTTGCCCATGGTCCTCTACCAGCAGTACGACCAATCCAGCTATGAGGGCGTAACCTCCATCATCAAGGACTCCTTGCGCTGCCTGCTGGGACTCGCCATTCCCGCGGCCGCCGGAGTATCCTTGCTCTCTTGGCCCATCCTCGATCTCCTGACGACCCCGGAGATCGCCTCCCGGGGATACCTGATCACCCCATTTGTGGCCATAAGCGCCATCTTCTTTGGCTGCTATGCCATTGCAGGTCAGGTCCTCGTGCTCGAGAAGAGGACCGGCGTCATCGGGGCGATCTGGACGGTGGCCGCTGCGGCAAACGTCGGACTGAACCTCCTCCTCATACCCAGTATGGGGATCATAGGGGCGGCATTCTCCACGACAATGGCCTACATCGGGGCCTTTGCCTTGACCGCCCACTACTCCAACAGATACATCAAGCTCGAGGTGGAGGCAACGTTTCTCGCAAAGTGCCTGGCCTCCTCAGCCCTGATGGGCCTATTGATCCTGCTGCTCAAGCCGGAAGGGGCTTTCGCCCTCGCCTCTGCCGTGATCATCGGCGCGGGGACATATCTGGCCGCGATGCTGCTCTTGAAGGGCATTTGCAAGAACGATCTGGCATCTCTTATCGGGATACTGAGACCATAGAAGGCAATGCCCAAAGGGAGAAGATCATCATGGCAGATTCAGTCGATGTAGCATAACTTTTATCTCCTCGCGGCTGAGAAGAGCAGCATCCTGGGATGAGTAGGATTCCATTTCGGTCTTGCGGAAATTGGCCGGCATTGACGGCTCCTGCGATTGATGATCTAGATAGCCCCTTTGATGAGGCAATACCACGATCATATCCTCGCTCTCATAGGCGTTAGTGGCCTCTAACTCGGTCATGAGCTCCTCGTACATCTTCTCTCCGGGCCGCCTGCCAATGTTCTTGGATTCTATCTTCATCCCCTCTGGGCTTAGTTCCTCTATCATCACCTGAGTCAGGTCGCTGATCTTCATAACCGGCATCTTGAGGATAAATATCTCCCCCCCGGTGGCAATCTCTGCGGCCTTCAGTATCAATTCGACGGCCTTTGGGATATCCATTATGAACCGTGTCATCTCGACATCGGTGATTGTGAGGGGATCTCCCCTCTCGATCTGCTTCTTAAAAAGGGGAACGACCGAGCCTCTTGAGCCGAGAACGTTTCCAAACCTGACGCAAGACAAGACAGTACGCCTGGATCCTCGATAGGAGTTGGCAGAGATGGTCAATCGCTCGGCCAGAAGCTTTGTAGCCCCCATGACGTTTGTGGGGTTTACAGCCTTATCCGTGCTGATCATAATGACCTTCTCCACCTCTTCGTCCAATGCCGCATCCAAGACATTTTGAGTTCCCAAGACGTTCGTCTTGACCGCGTCAAACGGATTGAACTCGCAGATGGGCACATGCTTGAGCGCTGCAGCATGAAATACCAGATCGACTCCCTCGAATGCACGCCTGAGCCGGTCCAGATCGCGGACATCTCCTACAAGAGGACGAATGAGATCCGATTTCAGCTCCTGTTCTAGATCGAATAGCCCGGTCTCGTTGTTATCCAGAATTCGCACAGATTGAGGGTGATATTGGATGAGCCCCCTAACCAATTGGCTGCCAATCGATCCGACCCCCCCAGTAACCAAGACGGTCTTTCCCCGGTAATACGACTCCCTATCCACGAGAGCTCACCTCCAAAAATTCCTCGATGCCCCGGACGATCAGGTTCAGCTCCTCCTGAGAGAGATGAGGGTACATCGGCAGCGTTAAAACTCGATTTGAAACCCTCTCCGTTACCGGAAGATGGCAACGATACTTCAGTTCATCTCTATAGAATGTTGTCATGTGAACCGGGCTGAAATATATCTTGGTCATAACCCCCATGCGAGCAATATGATCCATGAGCTGATCCCTATTATCGATTGAGATGGTATACATCTGGTAGACATGATTGTAACCTGCAGGAGGAATAGGCAGATCGATCTCCTTGAAGGCCCCGATCATCTTGTTGAGATAGGCTGCATTTTTCCGGCGCATGGCTATGATCGTCTCCGCCTTCTTCAACTGGGATCTGCCAAGCGTAGCTATGAGATTGGACATTCTGAAGTTGAAGCCTAGAGCCACATAATCGAGGATCTCCCCGGAGGAAAAATAGTCGCTTGTCTCAAGCCTGCCGTGTGAGCGCAGCATCCTCATGCGCCCATAGAGCTCCTCGGAATAGGTGACGACGGCCCCTCCCTCCCCGGTAGTTATGACCTTGTTTTGGCAGAAGCTCAGCATCGCCGAGTCCCCAAAGGTGCCGACCTTCCGCCCGTCTATATCCGCTCCAAACGACTCCGCGGCGTCCTCGATTAGAATCAGATGGTGGTCCTCCGCTAACTCCTTGAGCTCCCTTATCCTGCAAGGACAGCCTCCGTAGTGAATTGGTATTATCGCCTTCGTCCGAGAATTTATGCGCTCCGCCACATCCTCAGGATCCAGGCCGAAAGTCTGCTCCTCGATATCTCCAAAGACAGGCCTTGCACCGACGAAGATCGGAGCATTGGCCGTTGATATAAAGGTAAATGAGGGGACTATGACCTCATCCCCAGCGCCTATGCCGTGAGCTAGAAGGGCTGAATGCAAGGCTGAGGTCCCGGAGTTGAAGGTTAGACAATATGGGGAGCCGATAAATCGGCTGATCTCACCTTCCAGTGCATCTACTTCCGGTCCCACTGCCCAGTTCATCCCAGAGCTAATGGCTTTTGACATCCCTTGAATGTCATCTTCGTCCCAGTAGATCTTGAATAGAGGCACTCGCCAGCTCATAATTTCTCCTTCCCAGTTGAATCCGGTCCAGCCAGAGGCTTGACGATCTTGAGCGGTATGCCCAAGGCTAAATAGCCATCGGGAACATCCTTATTGACAAGGCTGAAGGCGCCCACAAGGGCATTCCTGCCAACAGTCACCCCAGGCATGATTATGCTGTGACTACCTATGCGACATCCACTCTTGAGCATGACCTGGCCCTGTTTGTCATCGATAGTGGATATGGAATATATTGAGCAGTGCGAGCCGATCTGCACATTCTCCTCAATAATAACCCCGTTGAGGGCGTTGATATATGTGAAGGCACCAATATCGGTACCGAACCCCAGATCCAAGCCTTTTACATTCTTGACCACCCAACCATACTCCGTAGGCTTTCCATCCTCAATGCAGGGATATTTCCAAGCTTTGAACCTATCGGCCATCTATGTCATTCCCGCCTCGGACGCTTTTGTAGAAGATCATGATCTATCTCGATTTTTTTAAGGATTTTCACCACACGATGGGCTGTCCTGCCATCGCCGTAAGGGTTTTTCCCCAGACGGACCTTTTCCCTGAACGCCTCATCGAATAGGGCTCGCCCTACAGCCGCCCTGATCGCCCCTCTATCATGGCTTACATCTATGACGTTTATGCCTCTCTCGCGCCCTTCCTGCCGATCACCTATGTTTATCGCGGGAAGGCCAAAGGATGGAGCCTCGATGATACCGCTGCTGGAGTTGCCAACGATAGCATCTGCCATCCTCATCAAGCCCAGGAAATCCCTCCTGGGCAAGCTCTTATAGGCCTTGATAAAAGGCAGGCTACTGTATCTCCTTATCGCCTCTATCATTTTGCCACTGCCTGCGTCTGCATTAGGATAAACCACCATCGTTTGGCAGCTAAGGCAGGAGACTGCGGCCAGAGTCTCCTCCATCTGGGCTCCAGCCTCCTCAGCCTCCAGCGTTACCGGATGCTGAATTAATATTATCAAAGGTCGGTCCAGGTCCAGGCCATATCTCGCACCCAGTTCCTCCAGCGCCGATATCTCCTCTAGAAGCAGGCTGTCGAGCCCGGGAGCTCCCACTACGAAGATCCGAGAGGGGTCCTCCCCCATCCGGGCAATCCTCTCTGCACTTTTATAGGTGGCCGGCATATGAATGTGAGCCAGTTTGGTTATGGCGTTCCTAGCGAGATCGTCGACTGTGGATGTCGTCTCCCCACCATGAAGATGGGCAACCGGCAAAGAGAGATAGGCCCCCACCACAGCCCCGGCGAGCATCTCCCCTCGATCGCCGAGGAGGAGCAGCATGTCGGCCTGGAGCTGTTGCAGCATTTCCGGAAGACGCTGGATCACTTCTCCTATAAACTTGGCCATCGACGCCTTGTCATCGCCATCGAATATGGCTTCCAGTATGCGCGGCCTAAACCCATCTGCGGCTATATGATCAACTGTCCGGCCGAATTCGTCCATCAGATGCATGCCAGTGGCTACTATCTCCAGTTCAAGCTCAGGGTCTTCGGATATGGCTTGCAGGACCGTTCGCATGAGCCCGTAATCTGCCCTGGTCCCACTAATGTATACGATCCTCCTCACGCGAAAGCCCCTTTTCAGCCTAATCCACCATCTCCCAACTCAACAATTCGTCCTTCTGGATCTTCCTGCGGGCCTTGCGACCCACCAACGTCGATAGATCTGCGGGCGGAATCCCGCAGCCAGGCCTCTTGCAATCCAGCATATCCTCAGTTATCTTCGTGCCCTGTGGAATAATCTGCCGAGCTACAACGCTTCTGCGCACTAGTCCTCGAATGGAGGACTCCTCCAAGCTTGGCTCTTTCACCTCACGCCCAAGCGCGACCTCAACTTCTCTAACCGATTTTACAAGTGCAGCCAATTCATCAGGCTCTAGGGACGCCCGATGGTCCGGTCCAGATAGGTTTCTATCTATTGTAAAATGCTTCTCTATCACGCATGCACCTAGAGCAACCGCGGCCACAGAGGCATTAATGCCCATTGTGTGATCGGAAAATCCGACGGGAAGATGAAAAGTCTTCTCCAAGAATAGCATGGCCTTGAGGTTGACATCCTCCATTCTAGGTGGATAACCAGTGACGCAATGGAGGAGGGCGACCTCACATCTCTCGCCCTGCTTCAATGCTGCCAATGCATCCCTTATCTCCTCTATTGTGGACATCCCCGTTGAGAGTATGACAGGCTTTCCCGTTTGCCCAATGTGCTTCAACAAAGGCAGGTTAGTGATCTCTCCAGAGGCCACCTTGAAACAAGGAACGCCAATTCGATTGAGGAGATCTACGCCTTTAATGCTGAATGGTGTGGAAAGGAACAGGATGCCCCTGGAATGAGCATAGGTTGCAAGATCGGTGAACTCCACCTCGGAGAGCTCGAGCCGCTTCAACATATGGTATTGAGATTCTTCCAGAGGCGATGTCTCCTTCTGATAATCGGCCTTCTCTGCCTTTGTAGTTGCCACATCCTCGGCCCGAAATGTTTGAAATTTTACTGCGTCCGCACCGGCAGATTTGGCCACGTCGATCAGCCGCTTGGCTAAATTCATCTGCCCGTTATGATTTACCCCTGCCTCGGCAACGATGAAGCATGGCTCACCTGGCCCCACCATCCGATCTCCGATCATCAATAGTGCCATACCACGAGCACCGCCTTGTATAATATCATGGCCTATCTGTATCTCCTCGAGCCTCACAGGATCGCATAAGCAGCTCGACCAAGAGCAGATCAAATTCGCAATCTATATCTACGCTTCTCTCCCTTGGCATGATATAGGGCGCGGTGCGTAATGAATAGAATCCTCCATCCCTTCGAATGACCTCGGGTCGGGAGATGAAGATTGCTCCATTTGGAAGGTATGTCTTTGGAAGCTCCTGACGTCTCAAATTCAAGCAGGCTTGCCCGAAGATGGGCTGCAGGAGGCCGCCCTCGATCTTAAGGCTCCAATAGGGACTATGATCCATCTCGCTTACGCTAACCAGGGAGTCTGAGTTGCAATGCAGGAAGGTGGCCAAGGCTTCATCTATATCGCAGGCAGACCTCAAAGGCGATGTCGGCTGCAGCAGTACGACGATATCTGGGAGATAGGAATCTGCACCCATCTGGTCCAGGACATGCATCAAGACCGAGACAGTTGGGGTCTCATCTCCAGCTAGATGGCTAGGACGCATTAAAACTTCGGCGCCATGGTCACGGGAAGCCTCCCCAATCTTGACATCGTCGGTGGATACGACAATCCTGCTCACATATCGAGACGCAAATGCTGCCTCTATGGTATACGCTATGAGAGGGCGGCCTTTGAGAAGGGCGATATTCTTTCCAGGAAGGCCCTTGCTCCCACCTCTGGCGGGAATTACAGCTAAAATATCATTTTTCATGATCCCTCTTCGAATGCAGGCATCTTTGGATTATGTTCACCACTCAGAGGCATCCGGAGCATCATCCGATGTGGCAGACTTCGAATGCAGGCATCCTTGGATTATGTTCACCACTCGTTGCGTGGCACCTCCATCGATCCTGTGAAGGTGCTTTTCCACATATGCCTGCCTATGCGTTGCAAGAACGCTGTCATCCTCCAGCAATCGCTGAATTGCCGGGCGAAGCCTTTCCTCGCTATAGACACCAAGGGCAACTCCAGCCTCCACGTAGTCAACAGGATCCGGATTCCCGCTCAGGTTGAGGATGATTATAGGTTTATTCAAAGCCACCGCTTCCATGGCAGTCGTCGAGTGCCTGGTGATCATAAGGTCGCAGACGGTCACGAGCTCAATAATATCGAAGTCTTTGGGAACGATCAACGCGCTTATGGGATGCATATCTAGGTGATGATGGATCATCACCGTATGCTCCTCGCCCTCGGCCGGATGCTGCTTGATGATCAGAGTGGCTCCGTTCAAGCCCTCAATGGCCCCGAAGACCGCCTCCAAGTTCATCAAGTTCTCCTCCTTGCTCAGCCCATGGGTCTGAGTGGCCCATAAGACAATTTTATTGCCTGGATCGATGCCATGCTCATTAAGGAAACTTGTCTTTGAGTATAGATATTTAGATTTATATAATAGATCATATCTGGGAAGTCCAACGACTTTAATCCGCTTGGCCATGTTATGCTTCTCTTTAATCTCTGCATACATCTTCCCCGATGCTAAGAAATATTGGGGCATTAACGAGGAATCCTGAAATATGATTGAGCGACATTCATCCACAGAATCCAATACATTAGCTGATTGAAGCACTATGGACCAAGCATGCGAGTCCACAAGCTTGGTGTAGATGCAGTCGTCGTTCGAGATAATTACAGTGGGGCGGATATGCTCAAGCAGATTCCTAATGCTATATCCCAAGAGAGCATTATTGAGTAACTGCCTGGGATTATAAAAGGATGAAATACATTGCGACAGATTTTCCCACTCATCACAGGGAAGCTGCTCCAAGATGCGATTGCGATGCATCCTCCATTGTACCGACCTGCAGAGGCTGAAACTTAGGCTGCGAATTAGATCAAAAGGAGAGGCATGCTTGAACTTCTCGTAGCCGTCATCGAGGAAGAACATATGATAATTGATGTCAGGATTATGCCTTTTCAAGTGGTCCTCGATGCTGTAAAACATGTAATCCCCAGCGATTAAGCCATCCGGCGAGCGAACCTCAACCTTTCGATCCCTGGATATAAATAGCAGCTCAGCGGGATGAATTGAAGATCTAACGAATATATCGCGCATTAGTCTCATGAGGCAATGTATATCGATGCTTTCTTGTGATGAAATACCAATATTTGCTGGATTTGATGCCCGGCTTACAAGTAAATTTGAATAATTATTAATAAATAGATACCTAACACTGAATACGCCTACGTCTCCTTGAAGCATCCTTTCAAGGGCTGGAATTCGCAAGATGTCCTCTAAAGCCATGGCCTGGATGGATTGATTACCAATTTTCGGAGATTTCATCCGATTATCTCCTCATAAATGCCTGAGAAGATCATTCCTATCTTCTTCTCATCGAACCGATCCCGGGCTCGCTTTTTGATCGTCTCAGGATCGTAAGCCTGGAAATTATCGAGCATAAAATCGATAGCCCCCACCAAGCCTTCATAGTCCCCTGGATCCAACAAAATCCCGCATGATTCATCGACAAACTCCTCCGGCCCGCCGCATTTGGTCACTATGACGGGCTTTCCTTCTGCCAAAGCCTCGGCAGTCACCACAGAAAACGTCTCAAAGTTGCTATTCATAATGAAAAAGTGGCATCTGGAGAAGAAAAGGGCAATCTCCTCATCGCTTGCCCTTCCGTGGAAGAAAACCTTGTCGTTGAGAAGGCTCAGATTTGCGGCAAGGGCCTCAAGATTCCATCGATCCGGTCCTTCACCTACGATGTCCAGCCTAAAGTCGTCCCTTCTATCGGCCAGAACCTTAAGGGCTTTCAGTATTCCAGAGACGTTCTTCTGCCGATCGTCCAGAAGAGAGATATGAATAATCCTCTTCCTTATATCTCCCCCTTCGTCAATGCTGCTACGACGAATTGAGATGGGCGATGCGATATATATTACATTGGGAACGATCGAATAGCGATTTTTTATCCCTGCGTCGACCATAGCATCCCTTAACTTTCGGCTAACGGTAGTGATCCGTTTGGCCCTATTGCCCGCCCATCTTATCGCAGCCTTCATCAATATGGATCTTCTGCCGAAGCTTCCATCCTCAATCAGATAGCCGGTAGAGTGTTCAGTGATGATATATGGATAGCCCTTCAGGAATGAGAGTAGAAGGGCTATCAGCCCTGCCGGATAGATCACATTAACGTGAAGAATATCCGGCCTACCTCGACGGGCTTCGACGATCTCTAGTCCGTCCCTTATGCCCTGTAGATAGGCAAGAATTAGATCACACGTTTTATGCCGCATACCAGATCCAATCTTCTTAAAGATACCGATCTCAAGGAGGCCCTCATCCTCCGATACTATCACTTTATCTTCGGCTCCTCTTGTGTCAATATATAATACTGAGACATCACAGTACCGCGATACCGCAAGTGCATGCCTCCTTATGAACAATCCCTCTACAGGATTGTCTGGATTGGGATACCAGCTTGCCAAGAATAGCACTTTCACCGAATGGTGGCCAGCCCCAATGGCCCAATCGACTTTAGGTTTGCACATTGCATCGTTAGAGACGCTTGGGAGGCCAAGAGAATCGGGGGCTTCAAGCACTTGGGCCTTATCGAGGCTGACCCGATGGCGTTGCATGAATATATGTTTGAAGTACCCTTTTTCATTCAGTCGGTCGCTGCATCTGCTCATCCACGAACTCCCTAAGCCACATCTCCAGGTTCAATACCCGCCAGAGCTCCTCGCTCCAGTTGCGAATGCCCTTCCTGTGCTCGTCCACCATCGATGAAACCACTGGGGGCTTCCAGTACTTTCGGGAACGGAACTCCTCTGACTCCACAACCTCCCCCATCATGCTGGCCAAAGCCGGATTTGCGAGCCAGTCCTTGTCCGGGGTGGCAAAGCCGATCTTGTCCTTGCGTCCGAGTATGCGCGAGGAGACCAGGTCCTTCATTGCCCTGCGAAATACGTACTTGGTCGTTCCATCCCTGATCTTGTAGTTGGAGGGAAGGGAGAGCGCAAGCTCCACGAGCCGATAGTCCAGGAATGGAACGCGAGACTCGATCGACCAGCGCATGGAGTTCTTGTCCTCGTATCGGAGGAGCTGAGGGATGCTGTATTTGACCAGGTTATTGAGGAGCGCGGAGTTTAGATCAAAGCCCCTCTCCACGAATGGGTTGGAGACCGGCCCGCTGTAGAAGCGCTGCAGATAGCCCTGCTTCCGTTGCCATATCCTCTCCATGATCCCCTGGACGATCTCGAATCTGCCGCCAAGGACCGCAAGGGGAAAGATCACAAGGTCATCGAAGCGACGGCTCAAGAGCGCGGCGGCCGCTTCTGCCTCCTTCAATCGCCCTTTTTTTAGCGATTCAAATATATAATATTTAAAATAGATAAAATAGCCAGCCAATATCTCATCTGCCCCCTGCCCGTCCAAGAGCACCTTCATGCCACTTTGATGGGCAAGCTGCATCACCCTATACTGGCCGTATATGGATAATGTGGCAAAGGGCTCTTCCTGGGTGCGGACGAGGTCGGAGAGATCCCTCATCAGATCCTCGGGCGTCGGGGTCATCCGATATGTCTCGACGTCCGTATCCCCAACCACCTCATCGATATAGGAGGACTCGTCCACATCTGCATCTGGAAAAACCATTGAGAAAGCCTTTATGCGGTTTTCCTTAAGAAGCCGCCGCATCATGTAGACGATTGAAGAAGAGTCGATGCCCCCGCTCAGACAAGAGCCTACCGGGACGTCAGCAATCAGCCTCAATCGAACGCTATCCTGGAATAATTCCCTAATGCACACCTCGGCATCCTCCAAGGAGAGGGAGGAGCTCTCGATGCCATTAGTCAGATCGTACCACTTGAACCTCTCAACCTGCCCGCCGGATAGGCGATATATCAGGCACTCTCCAGGCATCAGCCGATATATGTCGGAGAAGAAGGTCTCCCTGCAGTGATCGTGAAATCCATAGGCAAGATACTCGTAGACCATCCGGTCGTTGGGCAGCCTAGGCATGGGATGCTCCAGAATGCATCTGATCTCGGAAGAGAAGATCAGGCCGTCGCCATCCAGATGGTAGTATAGGGGCTTGATCCCAAAGCGATCCCTGCTCAGGAAGAGCTCTCCCTTCCTCTTATCAAAGATCGCAAACGCCCACATGCCGTTGAACCGTTGGCAGCATGCGCTCCCCCACTCCTCATATGAGTGGATTATAACCTCCGTATCGGTCCTCGATCTGAAACGATGACCTAATCCCTCCAGCTCCCCCCTGATGGAGGAGAAGTTATAGATCTCCCCGTTGAAGACGATCCAGATATTTCCGTCCTCATTGGACATCGGCTGCTTGCCTAGCGGGGATAGGTCGATGATTGAGAGCCGTCGATGGCCCAAGGATACCCTACCGTCTGAGTACGACCCCCCGTCATCCGGACCGCGATGGCTCAGATCCCGGTTCATACGTGCGATCAGCGATTCGTCCTTCCAGGTGAAGCCATTGATGCCGCACAACCTTTTAGGCCTCCCGCATGATATCGCTTCATCGAGGGTGAATGATAAACTTCACGGGATGGTAGCGAGGAAAGCCCGCCCGCGCAGAGGCACGACAAAGTCCAAGGACTCCGCGAGAAGGTCGCGATTCCAGCCTCAGCCGACGGGCTTGCTCACACCAGAAGCGCGAGCCAGTCCAAGGGCTCCTGGAGATTTGGGCGAATAGTGGACGATTCCGTCGCCCTCCGGTGCGCGGACGGTTTCCATGTGCGGCAGCTCCCGCGCCCCTTTGAACGGCCCAACGCTCTTTTCCAGACAGCTAATTGATCGAAATTCCTTTCGATGATTCATTTCATTGTAATTGATTTACATTATTATCGATAACATTTCGTAGGGGAAGCGATTAATACGAATAATTTACCATATCATTTAGTTAAGGAGGGAAATGCCTTGAAAGATCTCAAGACTGCAACAGAATCGGCGTTCAAGATCAAGGACACAACGGCCAACCCAGCCCCGCTGGGACTGATGGGCTTTGGAATGACTACCGTTCTCCTGAACCTTCATAACGCCGGGTACTTCGAGCTTGGAGGGATGATATTGGCAATGGGGATCTTCTACGGAGGGATTGCTCAGATCATAGCAGGCATTATGGAGTGGAAGAAGAACAACACCTTCGGCACAACAGCCTTCACGTCCTATGGGCTCTTTTGGCTCTCATTGGTGGCCCTCATATTGATGCCGGGCCTAGGGCTTGGGACGGCAACATCCAAGACGGCCCTCGTCGCTTACTTCATAATGTGGGGAATATTCACGGGTGTTCTCTTCATTGGGACGTTGAGGCTCAACCGGGCCCTGCAGTTCGTCTTCCTGAGCCTGACGGTCCTCTTCTTCCTGCTTGCCATCCGAGACGCGACAGGCAACGCCTTTATCGGCACGCTGGCTGGCTACGAGGGGATAATCTGCGGAGCATCCGCGATTTATGCCGGACTCGCCCAAGTGCTCAACGAGGTCTACGGCAAAGTCGTTGCCCCATTGGGCCCGGTGAAGCGATAGGCAACTCTCCAGCAGGAGGGGAACCCCCCCCATTCATTTCTCCGAGATGTGATCTTCGCGATTATTATCGGCCTTCACCTCAATCGCCGATCCATAACGGTCAATCGCAGATATCTATAAGTAGTAGATTTGAGGTAATACATTGGAGAAATATCGCGGGGGTGTTGGAGGACAGACAAGAATAACCGGCATTTGACCCAGATATGGGACTCTGGGGTCCCTTGCAACGCAATGGAGATATAACGGATTTAATTTAAATTTCTTAGATGGACTGATTATAATGTATGGAATATTTAAGAATGCGGTCTCCCCGACTACAGGAGAGATCTTCGGAACCGGATGGCTTCCACCCATGCCGGATCTGAGGGACATGTCGGACCAGGATCCCCAGATCGTCGCGATGAGCGCGAAGCTTGGACTGCCCAAGGAGAAACCAGGAAAGGC
This sequence comes from Methanotrichaceae archaeon, assembly GCA_016927425.1. Classification (GTDB taxonomy): domain Archaea; phylum Halobacteriota; class Methanosarcinia; order Methanotrichales; family Methanotrichaceae; genus JAFGMR01. The sequence continues at coordinate 40,809 of JAFGMR010000090.1, forward strand.
CATTCCTGCCAGCGTCGACCTGAGGCCTTGGTTCTCTCCTGTCGAGGACCAGAAGAACCTGGGTTCGTGCACCGCACACGCTGCGGTGGGGGTTGTGGAGTATTTCCAGCGTCGCGGATTTGGAAAACATATAGACGGATCCCGTCTGTTCATTTACAAGACCACGCGGAACCTGATGGGAGTTACCGGCGACACCGGGGCATGGCTGAGGAATACCATGGGCGCCCTGGTCCTATGCGGAGTCCCTCCTGAGAGGTACTGGCCCTACAAGGTGGAGGACTTCGAACTCGAGCCCAGCAACTTCGTCTACGCAGTCGCCGACAACTACGAGGCATTGAGATACTTCTGCCACGATCCCCTGGGATCGAACATCCCGAAGGATAAGGTGCTAACCAGGATCAAGGCCTACCTGGCCTGCGGCATACCCTCGATGTTCGGCTTCTTCGGATTCCCATCCTTCGATAGCGCAGACATCCCAGGCGGCATCCCCTTCCCCTGCCCACGCGAGAGTGCCGAGTGGGGCCATGCGATAGTTGCCGCAGGATACGACGACAAGAAGAAGATCAAGAACAAGAAGTGCGACAAGACGACGACAGGCGCCCTTCTCATCAGGAACTCCTGGGGCACGGATTGGGGCGACAAGGGCTATGGCTGGCTGCCCTATGAGTACGTCCTTCAGGGGCTTGCGCTCGACTTCTGGTCCCTGATGAGCATGGAATGGGTGGATACGGATAAGTTCGGCCTGGAAGAATAGGCCGCCATAAACTTTTTTTATCCCCGGAGGGTCGATGAACGATCTCGCAGGGGAGCTGAGCCCCTATCTGCTTCAGCATGCCAATGATCCCGTCGACTGGCACCCCTGGGGAGAGGAGGCCTTCGAGAAGGCCAGGCGGGAGGATAAGCCGATCTTCCTCTCCATTGGCTACTCAGCATGCCACTGGTGCCACGTAATGGCCCGTGAGTCGTTCCAGAATCCGGATGTAGCCAGACTGCTCAACGGGGAGTTCGTCTCCATAAAGGTGGATCGCGAGGAGCGGCCGGACATCGACGGGATCTACATGTCGGCCTGCCAGGAGATGACAGGCCAAGGAGGCTGGCCTCTCTCAATCTTTATGACGCCTGAAGGAAGGCCCTTTCTTGCCACAACATACATCCCGGGGCCGCCCGGCCGCGGCAGCCTGCTGGGACTCCTTCCACAGATAACCGAGATGTGGAAGGGGAGGAGAGGCGACCTCTATGCATATGCAGAGGCGTTGATGGCCCGCATGACCGAAGGTCCTGCCGACCGAGGGGAGATGGATCTGGAGATGATGCACCAGGCATTTGGAGGCATAGCTCGCAGCTTCGATTGGATACACGGCGGATTTGGAAAGGCGCCCAAGTTTCCAAATCCCAATAACATCCTATTCTTGCTTCGCTACTGGAAGCGATATAAAGATGCAACAGCGCTCGATATGGCCGAGACAGCCCTCGATGCCATGCGCAGGGGCGGCATCTTTGACCAGGTTGGATTCGGATTCCACCGCTACTCCACCGACGCGGAGTGGTCGCTTCCTCACTTCGAGAAGATGCTCTGCGACCAGGCCTTGCTTGAGATCGCCTACCTGGAGGCCTACCAGGCAACGGGACTCGATGCGTATGCCCGGACCGCCCGGGAGATACTGGAGTATGTAAAAAGGGAGATGACCTCTCCAGAAGGAGGATTCTACTCAGCAGAGGATGCGGACAGCGATGGGGAGGAAGGGGCCTTCTATATCTGGTCACCCGAGGAGTTCGAGGAAGCCCTTGGACCGCAGGCCAAGCCCATGATGAGTCTTTATGGAATCTCTTGCGATGGAAACGTCGGCTCCGAGGGCAGGATTAAACGAGGAAGGAACGTTCCAAGAGTTGCCTTAGATCCAAAAGAGGTCCCGGAGGACTTCGATCCGGAGTATTGTCGAAGGACCCTCCTCAGAGCAAGGGATGCTAGAGTCCACCCCCCCAAGGACGATAAGATCCTGACCGACGGAAACGGCCTGATGATCGCAGCCCTTGCGAGGGCGGCCTGGACGCTGAACGATAGGGGCTATGAAGAGATGGCCGAGAGGGCAGCCGAATTTCTGATGAGGGAGATGTACAAAAACGGAGCCCTCCTGCACCGCTACCGCTTGGGCGTTTCAGGGATCGAAGGAAAGCTGGACGACTACGCGTTCCTCATATGGGGGCTAATCGAGCTCTATCTTGCAACGTTCAAGGGAGGACACCTGGAGATGGCCCTGGACCTCTCCTCTGCAATGGTCGACCTCTTCTGGGACGGGAGGCGAGGAGGGTTTTTCTTCACAGCCGAGGGCGACAAATCCCTGATAATCAGAGAGAAGGTCCTCTCCGACGGTTCCAACCCTTCCGGAAACGCTGTTGCCGCATGGAACCTGCTTCGCCTTTCCAAGCTGACGGGCCGCCTCGATCTGGAGGCGCTCGGAAGAGAGGCATTGCAGACCTCGCTCGGAAAGGCAAACCTAGCGGCATCTGCCCAAGCGATGATCGCCCTGGACTTTGCCATGGGACCTAACGAGGAGATCGTCATTGCCGGCCCGCGCAAAGAGGCCATTCATATGGCCGGGATCTTGCGAAGCCGGTATCTCCCAAGAAGCGTTATTTCGCTCGCCGACGAAGGGGCAACCGAGATCGCGGAGGATATCCACCACATCCCAGGAGAAGCGACCGCCCATATCTGCTCAAATCGAACCTGCCAGCCACCAACCACCGATCGAGAGGAGCTGCTTCGGCGGCTGGGCTGAAGGGGAGATGAGAGGCCAAGGGCGAAGGGCCCTATCGCGAATCGACAAGCTGGAAGGGCGGCGCCCCCATCACGCATAAGACGCATCCATTGAGGCATTCGACGAGAGCAATCCGGCACAATGCTTGCGTTCTGGCTTCATGGCGGGCTCGTGGCGATCATTGCCCGGGGCCTGTCCGAGGATTTGCTCCAAGGGACCGCGCGATGAGATTGCAAAGAGACAGGGGTGAGATTGCCAGGTCCCGCCTGACCAATCGATTAAGAGGCATCAATCCGGGATGAGGCGACGGCAAGATCTAAATACAACAACACCCCAACTTTTAGTTTGGAGATTCGGCATCTTATGCCGAGGATTCGCTCATGGGATTTGACCAAAGCCTGATGAGGCATCATTGGAAGGAGCATCCTAGAGGAGAGTCCCGTTCTGCCACCGCCCCCATTACCCTGAGGTTGAGGGAGGCCTGTTTTGGACGGTAGGGCCGTCGGTGATGATTTGAATGAACAAACGTAAGAGAGACCATATTCCCAAAAAGGATATAATGTATACGCTGAATAATCATGACAGTGTATATATTATTAATGAGAGTTATTTTTACAAGACCGAGCCTTACTACACCATAGTGAGGAACGAACATGAGGGGATCGCGACAGTTCCGAGCAGCAGCGACGTCCTCGATGCCTATATCGTGCCCATCTGCATGGAGAAGGCAAGGATGAACGAGATCCCCGCGTGCGACTGGAACATATCGTACTCCCATGTGGACCTTCCTGCGGTGATCTACGGGTTGAACTACTTCTCGACCCCATCGGATCACTTCGTGGTCCGAGACCCCGGCGGAGCCAAGAAGGTGATAAAGCACGTGACCAACCACGGCAAGTATCCCTTCTGCTACCAGAGGATGGGGGAGGAGGCCTCGGTTGCCTGCTGCACCTCCATATTCGGAAAGACCATCGACTGCTGCCAAGAGGCAGCCTCCCTCGCAGAGAGGGTCTACGAGGTATTCCGCATACCCCTCGTGGAGATGGTGCTCTTAAGGGAGGAAGGGTATCGACTCTCTGCCCTGGCTCCTGTGAAGTACTCCCAGTTGACGGAGGAGGAGATGGCGATGTTGCAGAGCCTCCTGGAGATGGGGGTGGGCCAATGAGCCGGCTTGGCATCTTCGTAAACAGGCAGACATTGAGCAGCTCTGAGCAGCTCACAGCACTCATCAGGTGCAGGGACGTTGCCGAGAGCATGGGCCACACTGCGGAGTTCATCTTCCCAGTGGACATCAAGAAGATCCCTAAGCTCGATGCCCTCTTCATCAGGGCGAACACCGACCCCATGAATGCCACTTATGTCGCTTCGAAGATCGCGAGCATGTATGGAATACCTGTGATAGACGACCCCCGCTCGATCCAGATCTGCGCAGACAAGGTGAATATGTACATGCACCTCATGAAGAGGGGCATTCCAATGCCGCGGACGGTCTTTCCAAGTAAGAGGGATATTGCGCCCGAGTATGTGCAAAGTTTGCTCGAAGATCTGGGATCCCCCCTGGTGCTCAAGGAGCCCTCGACATCCTTCTCAGCCCGCGTCGAGAAGGCCTCGTCGGTGCAGGAGTTCCTGAAGGTTGCCCGAAGGTTCCTCAAGCTGTCGGACTGGATAGTGGCCCAGGAGTATATCGAGTCGAGATATGACTGGAGAGTGGGAGTGCTCGATGGGGAGTTCCTTTACGCCTGCCGCTACGTCATCCCGCCAAAGACGTTCAAGATCCAGGCGAACGTGGACGGGCACCTGGTCTATTGCGGCGTGGAGAGCGTGGCCCAGGAAGACGTTCCAGAAGCGATCACTGATCTAGGCATACGGGCAGCTGAGGCCATAGGCCGCGGCCTCTACGGCGTGGATATCAAGGAGAGCCAGGGCCGCCTCTGGGTGATCGAGGTCAACGATAACCCCTCCCTTGACGGGGGAGAGGACGATCAATATCCCGACGTCTATCGGGAGATAGTCACCTATCTGCTGGGCGGAGAGGAGAGGGATTTCATCCCCGGGGTTGTATACGATCCCTTTGATGTGAGAGTGAGCGCCCGCTACCAGGCACCTTTTCTCGATGGAATGCTTACGGGAAATAGCCTGCCATTTTACAAGATGGACCTGAAGCGATAGTCTGTCAGCTTTTAGGGAGCCGGCCCAACGCCGGCCCCTCATTTGAGGTGATAGTCATTAGTTCAACTAACAGTTATGATAAGTTCAGCCGGATATGCATGAGCTGCGGGCTTGGAGGCGGATGCTGCAAGGATGCACACCCGCCCCTCACGCAGCATAGGATAGATGCCTTGCTCGAATGCGGGGCAAGCCCCGATGATATCGAGCACATTGGGTATCATCGGTTGAAGACGAAGGAGGACGGGTTCTGCGTCCTCTTCGAGAATGGCATATGCAGTGTGCATGAGGCAAAGCCCGAGACTTGCATTGCAGGCCCATTCACATTCGATATCTCAGGAGATCTCCTGGAGATATACCTGAAGAAGGAGTCTATCTGCCCCATGGCTGGAACCCTTCTCGAGGACGAGGAGGCCTACAGGGAACAGTACTGCCGCGCGGTGGAGGAGATCCTCCGTCTTGTGAGGGATCTTCCAGAAAATGAACTCTCCGTGATCTTGAAGATAGAGGAGCCGGAGACCGTGAAGGTTGGCGAGGTCCGGCTGAAGGAGCGCAATGACCGTCGGAACTGAGCACGAACTCTCAATCAACGACTCCTCGTTCCATCCCCTGCCAATCGCAGACAGGCTGATAGAGAGAGTTGCAGGGGAGATGGTATCTGAGGTTCCCTTCGGAGACCTATTCCTCTCAAAGGAGCTCCAGAAGCACGCGATAGAGCTGATCCCAAGAAAGCCTGCCGAGAGCCTGGCCTCCCTCGAGCGATCGCTTTTTTTGGGAGTGGAGCGGTTATATAGGGAATTTTCGGACTGCAAGTTCCTTGGATTGGGCATGCACCCACTGCTAACGCTTCACGAGACCGCACCCTGGGACCATCAAGAAGGGGAGTACTACAAGGTCTACGACCGCATATTCAACATCTGGCAGCACGGCTGGCTGAACATCCAGGCCATACAGATAAACTTCCCCTATCGGGGCGAGGAGGACCTCGTTCGCAAGTTCAACAGGGTTCGATCCCTCACCCCCTACCTCGTCGCGGTATCTGCCGCATCCCCATTCGTCGAGGGAGGGATGAACGGGTACATGGACAATCGGCTCAGATTCTACAGGGAGAACCAGAGGAGGATCCCGCTGATATGCAATGACATCCTGCCGGAGAGGCTCGATCGAACGAGGGATTACGTGGAGATCAATCGAAGGATCTACAAGGACCTAAAGGAGCTCGACGGAGGGATCCTCTGCCGAGAGTGGGTCAACTCCCGCGGCGTGATCGTGCGTTTCTCCAGAAGCTGTCTGGAGGTAAAAGCGATAGACGAGCAGGAGTCGATACGCTCAGACATGGCTCAGACGGCCTTTCTGCTCTGCCTCCTGCGGTCCGACCTCAAACTGGAGGAGGAAGAGGATGCTTTGAGGGATGCGCTGGAGAAGGCCATAAGATCGGGCACCTCCGACCTCAAGCCCGAGCTTTTGGCCCTCTACAATGAAGCTTACAAGGTTGCCGGACCGGACGAGCGCCGCTACCTGCCCTTGATAAAAGAGAGGGTGGAGAAGGGAAGCCTCGCAGAGGTGATGGCTGAGATCTACCGGGACTCTGGCGAATTAGGCGCAGCCCTCGCCTCCGCAGAGGAGGCCTTGAGGACAAACCGACCCCTGGTGGGATGAGGAGCTCCCATCGCCCAATTTTCTTATCCTCCTGGGAGTCCCCAACCCACTGGGATGGTCGAAGCCGATATGGCGGTGCTACCTCGCCTCGACGAATGACGCCCTCGTAGGCGAGCTTGATGGTCAAGAGGCGCCATCGCGAGGGGGGGAGGCTTACAGCAACCCCTAGACGAAACGGGGGCGCAGCGTTAGGCGTTCGTTCAAGGGAAGGCGCCTCCAGGGCTTTCCCCGCGTCTCCCCCTCGATGCGAGAGCTTAGATCCTCCACGCTCATGCGGACCTTCTTGGGCTTTGAAGGCTGGGACTCGGCCCTTATCGTCACCGTCATCTCGCCTGACTCCAGCTCCTCGTCGCCGATGACCGCGACGTAGGGTATCCACTCCCTGCCTGCGTCGCGAATCTTCTTTCCAACCGTCTCGTCGCGATCGTCGACGTCGACGCGGAAGGGTAAGAGGTGCACAAGCTCCATTGCTCGGGGCTGGTGGCGCTCAGCAATGGGGATGATCCGAAGCTGCGTCGGCGAGAGCCAGACTGGGAACATGGGCACCTTTCCAGAAGCTGTATCCATTGCCCCCTTCTCCAGAAGGGCATACATCAGCCGCTCGATTGCGCCGCTTGGAGAGCAGTGAAGCAGGATTGGAAGCTGCTTCTCCCCGGATGCGTCCACGTAGGTGATGCCGTAGCGTTCAGCGTTCTCCACGTCTATCTGGACGGTAGAGAGGGCGCTTGCCTTGTCGAGGGCGTCAACGAAGTTGAACTCGAACTTGAGGACGAAGTAGAAGAATCGCTCGTCCCACATCTCGATCAAGACCGGCTTTTCGACTATATCCACAAGGCCCTCCACGAACTCCTTGTTGGACTCGTAGAAGTCCTTTGTAAACCGAATGGCAACCTCGTAGTCATCGAGGTCAAGGCCAGCCTCCTTCAGGACAGAGATGCTTGCCTGGTACTGCTCCCGAAACTCCTCGACGGCGGAATTCATGTCAAGGCAAAGGGTATGCATATCCGGCATCGTGAATGCCCGGAGCCGCCTTATCCCAACGAGCTCGCCGCGCTGCTCTCGCCGGAAGCTGTACCTTGTGATCTCGAATATCTTCAAAGGCAGGTTTCTGTAAGACATAACCATCTCGCTTGCCATGAGGAACTGGCCGAAGCATGCGGCAAAGCGCAGGAAGAGATGCTTCTTCTCGGCATCGATGGTGTACTGCCTTGCAGGGAAGCGGTCCAGGTAGTTCTTGAGCGTTGGGTGGTCCATATCGTACATGATAGGGGTCTCAACCTCCATCGCCCCGAGATCGGAGGCCCTGTCGAGGACATAAGACTCGAGAAGGCCTTTGATCAGGCGGCCCTTCGGGTAGAACCGCATATTGCCCGAGTCCGAGCCTGGCTCGTAGTCGACGAGCTCGAGCCGACGCATCAGCTCGACGTGAGGCGGGACCTTGTCGACTGCTCGCGACTTCTCGATCTCGTAGCGGGCGAACTTATCGAGCTTCTTGTGATCAGCGAAATCGAACTCCTCGACGGGGACCATTCTTTCGCCGCCGGGCGCCAATATGCGCCAGTAGGAGACCGCCTTCTCCTCGGACTTGAGGGCCTTTGAGACGACCTCGCCCCCCCCCATGCGAATGGATCGCGAGAGCTCGGAGAGAGGATGGCCTTTGCAGCTAAGCTTGAATGCCTTGTACCAGCCAAATGGAGCCTTGACCACTTGGAAATCCGTTGAAAGGGACTCCTGCAGTCCTTTGAGAACGGTTATGGCCGTATCCGGATCGGAGAGCTCGCTGCTTAGATGGGCGTAAGGATAGAGCATGATGCGATCGGCCTTAACCTTCAGCGCAACATCCGCGATCTCTTCTGCGGCCCTGGCCACCACCGCCTCAGGGTCATCCTGGTCGAACTTCTCCACGGCAATGAAGGCTGTCAGGGCCTCCTCAAGACGGCCGGACCGGGCATCCTCGCCCACCTCCTCGGCCATCTTCGTAGGCCTCTGGGCCTCGAACTCGATGTAGTCGGAGTGAATCAGAAGCAACTGCAAGCAGCATCACCTGATGGGCCGAAATTGATGGAGGAGTAGGTAAAGGTTGCGGAGGTCCGCCCCGGGACGAGCACGGGGTATTCTAAATGCATGCGAAGCGCTGCAACGAATGGAGGGGAGATCAAAGGCCGATCTTGGTCTTTATCTGGTCGATATCGCCCCCAACTCGGTCCAGCCTCTCCTCCATGCTCAACTTCTGCTCCGATATGACGTCTCTCGTCTCCTTGACATCTTCGACGATGGAATGGGCGGACTCGCGAATCTCCTCGGCCAGATCCTGCTTTGCCCTGTGGATCTTGCAGACGATGGATTGTGCTGACCCGCGAACCACCCCGGCGAGGTACTGCTTCGTCTCCGGGATCTCGCCGGCCAGGTATTGCTTTGTGGCCTTCAGCTCGTCGACGATATCATGCCCCGTCTTCTCGATCGATTCGCGAGTCATATCTTGTTTTTCGAGCATCTCGCACTGCTTCTTCAGCATCTCGCCTTGCATTAACAGCATCTGATCCTGCTTATGCAGCATCTGACCCTGCATTGTCTCAATTCGAATTATCGAGCTAATCCCCTTTCTTAGCTGCCTTGCGCTGAACTTTCTGCCGAAGGCATCGATCCCTCCAACGGTGCCACGGTATTCCGCGATGATGATCTCGCGCACCTCAGCCTTTGGAGGATGCTCTATCTCCACAATCCGCCGAAATTGATCCATTGTATCAAGATCGCCCTCTGCCAAACCGAGGACCAGCTGCTCGTCGTCCTCCAGCATGTTTCTCGCAGAGAAGCCGATCAAATCCAGGTCCTCGGCCATCTCCAGAAGAAAGGCTCGATAGCCTATGTCGTGAACCAAGGGGCCAATGACCCTGATCTTGAGCTTCATGTCATGCAACCATAAGCGTCGATCCTTGATAAGATCTTCAATGACATCGAGGGATCGGATCCACCAGATTGATATATCCTCGGCCTCATAAAAGAAACCATGTTCGGCCGGAGACTGTGAATGAAACTGAAGCTATTCATCCTGGTGGGGATGGTAGCCATCGTGGGACTAGGCGAATTCGCGGTCGCGAACCAGGATGGCTCCAGCCAGGGCGCAACAATCGAGATGAAGGATTGGAAGAGCCCCGACCAGGGAGCCACAATCAATAGGCAGACCTGGATCAAGAATACTCGGACGGGTACTGCAACGTGGTTTGAGCTCGACCAGGCTCGCCTCCTATCCGGTGGCCTGGAGCTATTCGGGATGGAAAGCTCGATCTTCTCGGAAGAGGGTGAGAGGTCCGAGACCAGCGTGATCGAGATGAAGGTGGACCAGCAGGTCGAGCAAGGCCGGATCACGATGGGGATTTTGCAGGGCGGAAGCGACCCCTGGAAGGATCCCCAGATGGAGATGGAGGAGGATTACTGGGGCTCATTTAACATAAGCAGGAAGATGACGATCACGACGACTGATGGACATAAGGAGCAATGGCCGGACTGGCTGGATTGCTGCAATTATTCGGGCGGGTGGGGAAAGAACTCGAGCACCCGGACGATGGAGATATTCGATTGCACGGTTCCGGCCAAGGTCGCAGCCTAAGGCATGCCCCATGCGAGGGGGATAATCGCAAACGGTCTATTTTTCCCGCCAATTGATGCTCATAAGCCCTAAATGGCATCCATGATCGACTGGAGGCGGTCCCTCAAGGCTATGCCCTCCTCTGTCGTCATATATACGGTGCTTGAGGAGTCTTCCATCGCCACGAAGCCTTTCTCGACCAGCCTATCCAGATAGGCTTTGATGGTAGCGTAGTTGGTATTGGCGCGGTGGACTATTCCGGTGATATTTTGGCCATCTTGGCATATGCATAGGATCTCCAGTATGATCACCTCCCTGCTCCTTCTGGTCCTCATATATCCGGCTCCAATTGGAAAGTGCACTTATGTTGAGTATTACATATAAGGGTTCCTTGCGCGGATTGGATCTAGTAAGGGATATGGAATAGAGATCAGTATCTCAGTTCCCAAAATCTTTTTACACCTTCTGAGAGGTTCAATTGAAAGATATTAGAAGCGTAGGGTAATTATTTAGGCCTGCCCGAGGGGGAGGGAATATCCAGAGGTCAACCTGGGCAGGAGGGACAAAGCAAGAGGTCGGCCGCTGAATTGATGGGGTGATAAGAGGCGCCTGCCACTACAAGCGAAGCGCATTCGCCATGCTGGTCATACTATTGCTCGAAGCTATTCTTCATGGACGGATGCAATCGACGAAGACAATGGAATATGGCCTCCAGCAGGGTGTATCCTTCCGGCGCTCGGATTGAGATGGGTGACAATCGCCTAATATTGCATGATATTAAATATGCTCAAACGAATCCAGGAGAAGATTGAAGTCCTCCTCGATCGATTGGAGTTCATGGAATACCATATAGATGATGACTGGTCAGGAGATCGGATGTTGAGGAAGGCCATGTACAAGGAGTTCCAGGAGGCAGCCGAGGCGGCATCCAACATATCTGCAATGTTGAGGCGATGCATGAACTCCTCGGCCAAAGACGACTACAGCAATATCGACTTTCTGATTCAGAAGGGGATCGTGAGCTGGGCAGACGGATGAAAGAGGCGAGTGGCCTTTGAAATCGTCTTGTGCATGAATACTAGGATCTGGACGATGAGAGAGCCTGCCATGCCATCCAAAGCCTTGTGAAGCATTTAACTTCATTCACAGAGGTGGTCTTATGCTCGAGGATGGGCGAAGAGATGAGCTACTGAGGCATCTAAAACCCCTTCTGTCATACTCCAGGGGGATACTGGCCTTATGGATACCTGGGTTAAAGGTTATGCAGATGGCCAGTCTGATATCGACATCTACGTCATACCACACGTTCATGATCCCTGCGGGCTCATGCACAAAGAATGAAAAACCAGCATGCTTCGCGATTTTTTCATGCGAAAGGCGGGTATAGATCTTCACGATATATATAGAGAGATCCTTCGCTTGTCAGAGGATCAGCGATACGATATTATCATCTATTCAGATGCTCCCTGGTACATTAAGGGAGAGATTCTGGAGAGGTGCCTTGTGATCTATACATTGTGGACGAGGACGAGCTTGACTTCTGGATGCATAGGCAGCGAAAGATCTGGAACGATATGAAGATCAGGCAGATCCCGGCTTCAAGAGAGGATCTATTGGGGCGGGCGAAAGGCCAGGGCAGCTCTTAAGTAACACCATCGATCAGAAGGCATAATCACCCATGACAATCGCCATAATCCTTGGAACCCGGCCGGAGATCATCAAGATGGCCCCCGTGATCCGCGAATGCAAGAGAAGGGATCTCGACTACGACGTCATCCACACAGGCCAGCACTACTCATACGAGATGGACAGGATCTTCTTCGAGCAGCTGGAGCTTCCACTGCCGGAGTACAACCTCGACGTGGGCTCAGGCAATCACGGCCTCCAGACGGGAAGGATCTTGGTTGAGGCAGAGAAGGTGCTGATGGCCGAGCGACCGGATGTAGTCCTGGTGCAGGGGGACACCAACACGGTGATGGCAGGGGCCCTCGCGGCCTCCAAGCTGCATATAAAGGTGGGTCATGTGGAGGCCGGTCTTCGAAGCTTGGATCGCCGGATGCCTGAGGAGATCAACCGAATCGTAGCGGATCATGTCTCGGATTATCTCTTTCCCCCTACGGAGATCTCAAAGCAGAATCTGCTTAAAGAGGGAATTTCCGAGGCAAAGATCAACGTCGTCGGCAATACGATCGTGGACTCGGTCTACCAGAACAGGGCGATTGCCAGCCGGAAGGTAAACATGTTAAAAGAGCTCGGGCTCGATCCGAAGGGGTACTTCCTGGTGACCGCTCACAGGGCGGAGAACGTGGATGATCGAAGCAGGCTTGGAGAGATCATCAGGGGCCTCGAGCTCGTCGGATCCGAGTTCTCAGCTCCGGTGGTATTTCCCATGCACCCCCGGACCCGGAAGATGGTACAGGAGTTCGGATTGCATCTCGACGGCATTCGGGCGATAGAACCCCTGGGCTTCCTGGAGTTTCTGCAGCTGGAGGCAGAATCCCGGCTGATCTTGACCGACTCCGGAGGGGTGCAAGAGGAGGCCTGCATCCTCGGCGTTCCATGCGTGACTCTGCGGGATAACACGGAGAGGCCGGAGACCGTCGAAGTTGGGGCTAATCTGCTGGTTGGGGCCCTGAGCGGGAGGATTCTAGAAGGGGTGCGGGGGATGATGGATGCGGAGAACGGGTGGAGGAATCCCTTTGGGGAAGGAAGGGCTGGGGAGATGATCGTGGAGCTGGTGGGGTCGTGAAGGGGCTCCATGCGTCGTCTTCTGTCATTTGAATGAAGGCTTTGAAACCCTTTGGCTGGATCGTGGCCTTGGAGGATTCGTAGTCTTCAGGATTCCAACACGTATCAGAGATTCAGGATCATGGTTTCGCATTACAGGAGAGGTTGAGATGAGCCTTATCACCGCAATCCTCCCCGCCTACAACGAGCGGCTCCGGGGGAGCGTCGTCCTCCGGGCCCGAAAGCCACGCCAGCTGGCGCCCTGACGACGGCAGCTCGGACCGCACAGCGGAGGTTGCGGCCCTCGCGGACGCGGAGGTGCTGCGCCGGGGGGGGAGCAAGGAGGCGGCGCTGCGGACGGGGTTTGCGGCGGTTGATGGGGCTGACGTGATTGTGACGATCGACACGGATGGGCAGCACTCGCTTACTGATGTAAGCTCGAGCTGTGCCCCTCTCGGCGCACAGCACGATCCATCGGACATCCCGAAGCTTGTGGCGCCGATTCTCGCGGGCGAGGCGGAGATGGTGAACGGCAGCCGCTACCTGAACGGGAACAAGAAGGACACGCCGCTGTACCGCC
>JAFGMR010000091.1 GCA_016927425.1 Methanotrichaceae archaeon
AAACGAAGAATTTTCCGTGATGCGATTCGATTATATCTAAAGTATCCATATTATTTAATAACTGAAGTTTCAACTGCGTAAGTCCTATTACAATTACTTGCAGCCTAAAATCCCAATTTATGGGGGCTCTAATTCCTTTCCATCATCGATCTCTTCTCATTTCAGCTTTTTCCACGGAAATATCTTGGCCATGCGATATGCCGCCGCATGGGTATGCCCAGAAAATTGTGTTTCAATCATCGAGTTGAACATATATCCGCTTCCAATCCGCAGCTTGATCCCAAGTATCAGGCTCTATTATGGGATGGATATTCTCACTATTCACAGGGAGTTGTTCGAGCGAATGTGATCTCTTCAGGAGAAGTGGCTAAAGGGAGCACGAACTTGGACGAGGTCACGAGAAAGGTTTTATGCTTGCTAGGACCGGGATGCGAAAAGCAATGCAGGATGTAATGTTGATGCGGAATGCGACTCACAAGACTTTTAATACGAGTTGAGGTCATCACAAGTGCATACCCCATGATACATCCCATTCCATGGGGACTGCTGCTAGTGGCAGATCTTGGTGGTGGACAATCTGAAGGATAGAACGCTCGTCTCATTCCAATCCGCGGCGGTGGCAACCCTCCTCCTCCTCCTCGGATTCGCAGCGATCATTTTCTTCCTAAGTGATGACCCACCCATGCGCACCGTCGTAAACGACTCATTGACCGTCGTCATCAATGGGCTTGCAACGATCTCCCTCTTCTATGCAGCAGAGCGCTCCAGAAGGTATGAACGAAGGGTGCAAAAGGCCTGGACGATCCTGGCCATTTCCCAGCTCTGCTTCACCCTGGGTGATCTCATATGGGCGATCTTGGAGGTTGTGCTCCATCAGGATCCCTTCCCATCACCCGCCGACGTTCCATTCCTCGCTTACTACCCGCTCTTCATGATCGGCGTTCTTTTATTACCGGCCGATCATCTCCGCAGCAATGATAAGCTCAAGATGAGCCTCGATGTGGCCATTGTGATGATCGGTGCCTCCATGTTCTTCTGGTCCATTCTGATCGCCCCCGCCATCGCATCGGCCGAAGAAGGCGACGCCATGGCCCTGATCCTATCCGTGGCCTACCCGATGGTTGACCTTCTCCTCTTCTTCGCCCTGATCCAGCTCCTCTTCAGGAGGCTGAACCGCGAAGGTTTTAGACCCCTCCTCCTCCTGGCAGGGGGGGCAGCCGCTCTCATACTTGTCGATACGGTATTCATGTACCAGTCCCTCCAGGAGACATACGTTCCCGGCGGCCTCCTCGATATGGGGTGGGTTGTGAGTTACTCCTTGATGGGACTGGCAGGGATTGCCCAAGCCATGCCGAGCGATCTCGACGATGGTCGCAGTCATTTGGAGGATGCCAGATATGGTCAGTTCGGCTGGCCCCTCTTTCTCCCCTACTTATTTGCTGGTTCAACCTATCTCTATCTTGTCTGGAGTTCTTACCATCCTCAGCCATTGAGCTTCTCCACGATGGCGGCAGGGGTGGGAGCAATCATCGGAATGGTGATTATTCGGCAGATTGTAGCTTTGAAGGAGAACATCTCCCTCTACGCCTCGACGCTTCGTGAGATTCAGGTTCGGAAGGTGGCTGAGGAGGAGGTCAAACGCCTGAACGATCGCCTGGAGGCCAGGGTTGCCGAGCGGACAGTACAGCTCAAGGCCATTAATATCGATCTCGAGAACGAGGTCGCAGAGAGGAAGACGGCGGAGGAGGCCTTGGGCGAGAGCGTGAGCCGATATCGCCGCCTATTTGAGAGCGCCCCTGTGGGGATTGCCTCGATCGATCTTCAGGGGTGGTTGGTTCAGGCAAACTCGTCCATGTTGGCCATTCAGGGCTGGCCATCCCAAGAGGCTGCAAGGGAGATCAATCTCCTTTACCATCCGCCCCTGGTGGAGAGCGGCTTTGGGGAGAGGTTCCATCGATGCATACAGGAGGGGAAGGGGATCTCCTTCGAGCATAGCTATAGTCACGTCCAAGGTCTCTATAAGCAGCTGAGAACTCATCTCACGCCGGTTAGGGATGGCGAAGGAAGGATGATCGAGATCCTCGCAATCATCGAGGATATGACCGAATCTCGGAGGGCGGAGGAGGCTTGGAGGGAGAGCGAGGGGCGATTCCGTTCCCTGGTCGACAACATGCTGGACGCTGTGATTATACTGGACTGGGATGGCACCGTGCTCTTCGCAAACAGGGCGGCGGCCAGCCTCTCTGGCATGCCCCTCCCTGTGGATCTGGTAGGCACCAACGTCATCCAACTCGTCCATCGCGAGGCTCGAGAATCCTTTGTCAGTGACATGGCCGAGGTCAGGGAAACGGGTGGAGGTCACCTCTTTGAGTACAGAATAAGGGATATGAAGGGCAAGGAGAAGTGGGTTGAGGCGATCAGCACAGTTGCCTTCTTCAATGGCAAGCAGATCGATTTGGTAAGCCTGAGGGAGATAACGGATCGAAAGCTCGCCCAGGAAGAGCTGAAAAAGAGGGGGACCCTTCTCTCCGGGGTTGCGACAGCGGCCAACGTATTGCTGGTTCAAAAGGACTTGAATGTTGCGATGGACCTCACGTTAAGGCTGCTTGGAGCTGCCACCAAGGTCGACAGGATCGGCATCTATAAGGAGAAGGTCTCCCCTGAAGGGGGGCACATTATGATCTCTCGTTGCCATTGGGGCGAGGGTCAGCCGTCATTTGAGAACTTCTCCCTCGAAAAAAGCCTCTCTATGTGGTACGATCAATTGGCCGCAGGGCGGATCGTGGCAGGCCCGGTCTCGGACCTTTCGCCGCAAGAGAGGGCGGTTTTCGAATCGATGGGGATCACATCGATCCTGATAATACCCATAATGATCGAAGGAATGCTCTGGGGATTGCTGGACTTCGTCGACCTGCGCACATCGAGGTCTTGGGGCCCGGGGGAGGTCTCCATCCTCCAGGCAGTCTCGGCCTCCCTCGGGGGGGCGATTGTGCAGAGGGCAAAGGAGGGGGAGATGCGCCTTGCGAGGGACGAGGCAGAATCTGCCGCAAGGGCGAAGTCCGAGTTCATGGCGAACATGAGCCATGAGATCCGTACACCGATGAATGCTGTCATAGGCATGGCAGATCTCCTAACGGATACCGATCTCTCCCCTGATCAGCTCGACTACGTGGAGACCATTAGGAAGAGCGGGGATGCGTTGCTGAAGATCATAGACGAGATCCTCGACTTCTCCAAGATCGAGGGAGGAATGATGGAACTAGCAGAGGAGCCCCTCTCACTTCATGATCTGTTGGGGGATGCGTTGGGTCAGGTGGCTGTCGCAGCCTCCGAGAAGGGGCTGGAGCTCCTCCATATGATCGACGACGATGTGCCCATCTCGATTCAAGGGGATTCATCAAGGCTGCGTCAGGTCCTCGTCAACCTCCTCAGCAACGCTGTCAAGTTCACGGATAATGGCGAGGTCCGTGTGGATGTATCGGCCCTCTCCGAGGGCGATGGCATCTTCACCATCCATGTCGCTGTGAGGGACACGGGGATAGGCATCTCCCCGGAGGATCTTCCGAAGCTCTTCAAGTCTTTTAGCCAGGTCGACTCAACATCCACCCGTCGATACGGGGGAACGGGCCTAGGGCTTGCAATAAGCAAGCGGCTGGTGGAGAAAATGGGCGGAACCATATGGGCCAAGAGCAGTCCAGGCGTTGGAAGCTGCTTCTACTTCACGATCAAGACCAGGGGCATCATGGACCGGCGTTCTCCGCCTCCAGAGCTGAAGGGAAGAAGGATTCTCATCGTGGATGACAATGGCTCCAGTCTGGAGATAATCGCTCGAATGCTTCGATCCTGGTCCGCGGTCCCGGCCACGGCATCGTCTGCCAAGGAGGCACTGGACGTTCTTGGCAGGGAAGATCCATTTGATCTGGCCATTTTGGATATGGGCATGAAGGAGATGGACGACCAAGCGCTCGCCCGGGAGATCCGCCAGATCTTCGAGATCCCCCTCATCCTCATGGCCTCCATTAGCGCCCGAAAGGGGGTCGATGAGAGCTTATTCGTATCCGTGCTGACTAAGCCCATCGGATCCGCCGCGCTACAGGGGGCCCTTCTTCGGCAGTTCTCTCAAAAGGAGCGGTCCGATTCGGTCGAGCCCGCCGGGCAGGGCTCTATCCAGGCGGTCGATCGCGATCTGAAGATCCTCCTTGCCGAGGACAACCCAGTGAACCGAAAGGTTGCCCAGGCGATGCTTGCCCGTCTGGGACACAGGCCGGATCAGGTTGCAAACGGTCGCCAGGTGATCGAGGCCCTGGAGGAGAAGGAGTACGACATCATACTGATGGACATTCAGATGCCTGAGATGGACGGGATCGAGGCCACGAGGGAGATTCGCGAGCGCTGGGGATCCAAGCCCTGGATAGTGGCCATGACCGCTCATGCGCTCGAGGGCGATCGAGAGAGGTTTCTGGAGTCGAGGATGAACGATTACGTGAGAAAGCCCGTGAAGATCGATGAGCTGCGGGCAGCACTGGAGCGATACAAGGCAGATTGCTATTGATGCAGATGAAACCGCGAATCCAATTTGGGGTCTCCATCGGACGTTAATGCCCCTTTCGCCTGCTCTTTGCCTCCTCCATCTTGGATTGGATCGATTTAAACCCTGAGGCCGCCTTCTCGTAGAAGAATACGCCGAAGAACCCCACGACCATGGCCAATACCACCAGCACCACCAGGAAGGTTATTATCCAGTTTATCCAGGACATGATCCTCGACCCCATGATTCGCTGCCGATGGCTCTGCGACCTCGACTCCAGCAGCAATTAGGCTCTCTTCCTTCCCCTATAAAAAATATGGCTTGCCGATCTCGATTGAATGATTTCGGAAAGGGGCGGCGCATAACCCCTTGGGGCTCGAAGATCTCGCTATGCTGTTGGACCAAGAAACCCCATCGCCCAAGCTACCCCCACCCAGAGGCTTTGTCCAATCGGCATATCTATCTGCAAGCACTTCTGGTCGTGATTCTGAAATCGGTTGGAGTTTCTATAAACCGTCTATAGCTCGCGATCTCATGTAACATTTATTCATACAATAAACTTAACCACAAAGGAACAAAGCCACAAAGGACGCACAAAGAGAAACTATCTACTGATAGTCTTTGTGCC
>JAFGMR010000092.1 GCA_016927425.1 Methanotrichaceae archaeon
GAGGGGACCGCCGCCTTGAGGACGGCAACCTCGCCATCATCCCAGAGTCGCTCGGAATGATAGTTGTCAAGGCTGAGAAATCCCCAGAGCTTGCCCTCGACGATTATAGGAAGCACGAGTAACGAGAGGAGGCCCAACGATTCGAAAACATCCCTTTCCATTGGAGAGAAGTCCCGCGCCAGTCCACAGATAGGCTCGCCCTTCTGGAGCCTGTTGTACCATCTCGAAAAGAGGCGCTCATAAGATGGTCGCGGCTTGGAACTCCCTCGTCCCCCAGAACACAATTTCCCATCTTCGCAACACCATTCATAGCGATGGCTTGCAATATGCCCCCCGGTCTCGCCTTCTTGGTTTTCGAAGATGCAGGCACGATCGGCCTCTGACGTTGCCCCTAGGATCTCCAGGGACTCGACGATTGCCGAGGGGAGGTCCCCATCGGCAAGGAGCACGTTTGCGGATGTGGCAACCGCTGCCATCATCATCTCACGTCTGTTCAACCTCTCCTCAAGCTGGACCCTCTCGCTGACGTCCCTTAGGGATGCGAGAGCTCCCACTTTCCTCCCATTCTCGTCTTGGAGGGGATGGACGCGAAAGAATAGCTCGGCTCCGCGCCCGCCATAGAGGGCGGGGGCGAACGCCCTGCCGCATAACGTGGCCCCGATCCTCCTAACATGTGAGTGCTCCTTCTCGATCAGAGCTTCGCTGCAATCGAGCATATCTATCAGCATAGGCTTCCTCTCGCCGTAGAAGGGGATCGAGTAGGCATAACCACCCTCGCCGAGCATTGCAGACCTCGATCGGCCTGTTAGAGCCTCCATTCCCTTGTTCCAGAGGATTATCCTATTCTCCCCGTCAATCCCAAACGTGGGCTCGGTCGAGGAGTCCCAAGCATCCAGCAAGCAGGCAGAACCGTCCGCCATCTCGTCGCCTGCGACCCTTGTCCCCTCAAGGCGAACCTCCAGAAGCTCCCTCCCCTTCCGAATGGGTCGAACCTTCCAGGAGATCCATGCCAGGTCTCCGTTTCGGTGAACTCCCTGGCTGATCAGGCTGGGGTACCTTTCAGGTTCCTCGAAAACGCCGCTAATAAGGGGCTGAAGGCGTCTTCCCGTCGCCTCGACCTCCGGGATCAACATACCCACGATCTCTCGGCCGAGTACCTCATCCTCGCTCCGGCCGAAGAAGCCCTGGGCAAGCTCGGAGATCGAGCTGATCCGGCCTTTGACATCTACCCCCACGACCAGCCCCTCCTCCCACCCAGATGTCCTCGTCCTTCTCGAGTCAAGTCCGCCCATCCAGCAGTCCAGCCTTGCCATGGGATTCCAGCCCTTCGACGCCGGGGCGTAATGGATGTTAGGCCAGAGGCGGTCCTCCTTTAGGAAGAGTGGGTGAGAGAGGAAGAGATCTAGCATCGTGGAGGCATCGAGTATCCCGTCTTTGTAGAGGCATAGGACGACGATCCCGCCCTGGCTCGCCAAATGCTCAAGGTAGGCCTCTTGCCCCATGGGATCAATTGGGAGATGGTCCATTTCGAGGGCTACCCTGAGGAGGGCAGATCCCCCAACCATCGCACGGTTGCGCTCGAGTGCCAGACGGGAGTAGAGGTCCTCGCCTTCCTCCATTCTCAAATGGATAAGCCCAGGCACACGGTCGATGGGGATCTCCGATGGGCTTCTCGGTCCCATGTAGAGGACCGACTCCCCCTTAAGAAGCCCCCCTTCCAAAAAGGGTACAAGGGCATGAGGGATACCCTCACTCCGATAAAATGTGATCAAGTGAGATCCCGGCCTTAGGAGGTCCAGCCAGCTTTGAGGGGGGATGAACATCTCAATAACCTTTAATATGATATGATCCGCCTACATTAAAAGATTTTCCAAAATCGATTCCCAGGTTGTCTATCAAAGGCTTGATTGAGACGGCTCAGATGGGAAGGCTGCCCCCCAAGGCCCCCATCATCATCTTAAGGCCGATGTAGAGCATCAGCACCACAAATACCCGGCGTAGCCAAACGCCTGTCAGCTTGTGGGAGATCATGACGCCAAGTTGGGCCGAGGGCACGCCAGTCCCTGTGATAAAAGCCCACTGCACCAGGTTGACGTATCCAAGCGAGTGAGGTGGAAGATCGGGCGCGCCTAAGCCGCTGAGGATGTAGGAGAGAACGCCGCCGATCGAGATCAGCGCAATTGCAAAAGAAGAGGTTCCAACCGCCCTGTGCATATCAATTCCAAGGATCATCACCATGATTGGGACGATTATCACACCTCCACCGATTCCGGTTAAGCCACAGATGAAGCCTATGCCGATTCCCCAGAGGGCCCAGTTCGCCTTGAAGGCAAAATGTCCTACCTTCGGTTGGACGAACATCCTCGCCGCGCCCAATAGGACCACGATCCCAAATGCCAGGCTCAGGATGGCGCAAGAGAGGTGCGCGGCAAGGAAGCCTCCGGCGAAGGCCCCGAGCGCTCCCGATGCGCCCAGCCGCAGGCCGCCCTCCCAGTCGATGGCACCTCTTTTGCAGTGACCCAAGGCGCCGCTCATGGCTGTGGGCATTATCACCGCGAGGCTGGTCGCAATGGCGATCCTCATCGAGATGGTAGGATCGATCCCGCATGACACCAGAAGCCAGAGCTGCATTGGGACCATTATGAAGCCTCCGCCCACGCCCAGGAGGCCTGAGGCAAATCCTGCGCCAACTCCGGTCAAGGCCAAGAGCGAGAGATATTCGTATTCCAGCATCGATTATCGACTGCTCCAGGTTAGGCTCTGCTCCTAGATAGGGGTTCTGGCCTCGCCGGGAGTCCTCCGATAAGACTGGAAATTCCTGGGATATGACTGTAGAGTCCTGGGATATGACTGTAGAGTCCTGGGATATGAC
>JAFGMR010000093.1 GCA_016927425.1 Methanotrichaceae archaeon
GATCTCCAGCCTGCGGCGGAGGTAGGGGGGAGGCCTGACCTCCCAAGAGCTTCGGGCGGATATTTCAGGCGCTCCGCGGATATCGGTGCTTATGCATCTTTGGTCTTCTCCTCACCCCTAGCTGGAGGTCGGTTTGCTTGAGGCGATGTTAACAGACACGTCTGGGGGCTGTGCATCATTGAGGGGATAAGTTCCTTATTATTTTGCGCTGATGGGCAAATATTACCTAATTTAACCGCTAATGAACACGAATGAACGCTAATACATACCATAACGTATTCCTAAATCTTAGCAGTCTCATGCATAAAATGGCACAATCTAAAAATCCAGAAGAATGGAAAGAATGATATCCTGGCTAGCCAGTGAGATATGATTCAGCAGAGCTGAAGGTGATTGAAGCATGAGCTCCAAGAAGGAAGATATCCCGGAAGGTCGTATCCGGAGGCTTGAGGACCTCATCTTGACTCTTCGTTGCCACATGCCAGAGATCGCAAGCCGTTATGACGTCATGTCCATGGAGATATTCGGATCTTATGTGCGAGGCGAGCAGGACGAGGAGAGCGATCTCGATGTCTTGGTGGAGTATGAAAAAGTTCCCGGCCTGTTCAAATATATCGAGCTGGAGAATCATTTAGAGGAGCTCTTAGGCATTAATGTCTACCTGGTCATGAAAAGGTCTCTTTTGCCCCAAATAGAAAAGCGAGTACTTGCCGAGGCGGTTCCTGTTTGAGAGGAAAAAGGGGCTACTTGGACAGCCTTCAGGATATGATAGATTATGCTCGGAAGGCTGAAGCATTTGCCAGCGACAAAGCAATCGAAGACATCATGCAAGACGAAGTGCTGCTATTCGCCATAGCAAGAGCCCTGGAGATGGTAGATGGGGCTTCAAAACAGGTTCCTGCACCGATATAAAGGATCGATACAATAAGGTGCCCTGGAGAAGCATAGCAGGGATGAGAGACAAGATAATCCATCGATATTTCGGCATCGATGCAGAGGTTCTCTGGGTGACGGTGAAGGAGGACCTGCCAAAGATGCGCCATGATGTATCCAACATAATTCAAGAGATCAAACGGAAGGGGGTGGTTCAAGATGGTAAAAGGGAGGATTCGAGGTGACAGCTGCAAATCCGGCATGCCAACGTTTCACATGAAAGGACTCAGCTAGATATCGTGGTCTGCCACATCCCAAAGCTCTGGTGCAGATGGAGCATTGATCATGAAAGGGCGCTCTAGCGCATCGTCAGGGCCCGGCCCTCCACCTCCACGGGGAAGCCTACGGGCGCCGGATGGAGGGGGCGCGGGATCTTGGACCATGCGGACATCCCTTTTTGATCTCATTGCCGCCTCATGCAGATTCCTGTCCGTCGTTCTCCTACTTGCAATCAGACCGATGAAAGCTCTCTTGCAGGCCCTGCTAACAGGCTGCGCTTCTGAGGGGTGGGAACCGCTCTGCCAGTCTCTTCTGCAGCCTCCAGCCAGAGCCTCATGGCAATCTTGACCTCTTTTAATGCTCTCTCTTCGGTCTCGCCAAAGGCTGAACAGCCTGGAAGCTCAGGAACGATGGCGATGAATCCCCCATCTTCTTCGCTGTAGAATATCTCAATTGCGTACATCAATCCTCTTGGAGCTTGTATTTTTCAATTATTTTTATAAACTGTCTTATTTGATACGCTTTTGCCTACCCGCCAACGTTCTGGACGGTCAGAATCTCCCGTATACCCTCTTGAAAATAGACGCGATGGCTCCCTGCACCTTTTCGAGTCTCGAAGCCGAAATCCTCTGCTATTTGGCACAACCTTATGAACCGGATCTTCTTTGGGTTGGCCTTCAGCTCATCGAGCCGATCTCGTCTATCCATATCGTTTTCCTTTCCTGGTACGGTCTTACTTCATCAATGCATCCATAAAATAGATCTCTGTCGGAATCGGCTCTCATCCCTCTCTCATGGATCGCTTTTCCGATTCAATATCTGCGAGGCTGCAGCCACTGGCGCCTCTAGCGGATGCAACGCCATGATGTCCTATTGACGAGCAGGCGGCGATTCCCCCTCCCGGCCGGGTTCGAAGGTGGCCACGGGGTGTCTCCAGTCGGCGAGGATAGGGGCTGGGGACCTCCGGGGCCAGCACTGGGCTCTGATATCAGACGATGCGAACATCCTTTCCAGATCTGATTGCCGAATCATGCAGCCTTCTATCGAGCGTCAAGAGAGGCACCCCTTCTCTCTCAGCTGCTGCCAGGAATAGAGAATCGTAAAGGGGTACCCTGTCCTCGACTCCAATCAGAAAGGCCTCGAAGAGAAGATCGGATGATCTTAGGAGAAGGCATGAGCCAGCGATGAACTCAAAGCTGTCCCTGAGGGCTTCCATGGCGAGCTCCTTCTTCTCGTTGGAGAAGACGACCTGCTTCCATGCAACGTTTCCCACCTCGGAGAATGCCAGATCCAGCGTGATGGGATCGAGTTCGGCCACGCTCTTTCTGGCCCGGGATGATGCCTCCTCCCTGAAGAACAAGGCGGCAATCACGCTTGAGTCGAGGACTGCCCTATCTCGCATCCCTGTCCTCCCTGATCATAGCCGAGGCGCCTTTTTCATTTGGGACCTGCTCCATCCATCGCGCTTCCGCACGAGCAAGCAGTCTCATCTTATTTCGTTCCCGGACCATCGTCTCCACCATCATCCTGATATCGGCCTGCCAGTTGACTTCGCTCATCTCCTCCATCATCCGGCGGATATCGCTATCCAGACGAATGCTGTAAACAGCAGTTGGCATGATATCATGTATACTTCTTACGTATATATTCTTGTTGACGGCTCGCCTGCGGCCGGTAGGCGGCGGGAGCCCGGCGGGGGCGCTCCTCAAGGCCGCGCACCCCGGGCGACGGTGTCATCTCGATCACCTGGCCGGGGGGCGATGGCGGGGCACTGGCTTGCGACCACCCCGGGCCGAGGATCGCGGATCGGTGAATCGCAGCCGCTGGCGAGCCGTGGAGGAGGTGGAGGGCAAGGGGCGCGGGGGCTCTCCCCTCCACGACCACGAGGGATCCGCGCGGGATCTCCGGGAGCGGGGGCAGCGGCTCTGTGGGGGTGATGGGGGCGGGGACGGCGATCGAGTAGATGATCTTGGTCATTCTGAAGGCCTCAAGAACGACGGTGCCGCCAGCGCCATCAAATAACCGTCAAATGAGCGCTGGGCGAACGCTGTGGCCGTTGCATGCTGAAACGCAAGCACATAGGAGCCCGCTCATGGCTATTTGGACCTGCTTCGATCAAATGGCCGTCAAATGGGATCCTGTTCATAGGTCACCCTCCTGACCACCCGCCCTCCCGGCCGGAAGCGTCATCTCGATCACCTGGCCGGGGGGCGATGGCGGGGC
>JAFGMR010000094.1 GCA_016927425.1 Methanotrichaceae archaeon
GGAGATAAAGATCAAGGGCCGGCACGACCCGGCGATTCCGCCGAGGATCGTTCCCGTCGCTGAGGCAATGGTTGCCCTCGTCCTTGCCGATCACCTAATGAGGGATAGGGCCTCAAGGATACGGGATTGAGGTGGGAGAAGGCCTGGCCGCTCCCGCTGTGAACGTGAAGAGCAGGGCATCCAGGATTTAGGGTTGAGGGCCTATAGGCGGTCCTCTCCCTCCATCTGGAAGACCTCTTCGATGGTTGATCCAAGGGCAGAAGCCACCTTGAAGGCCAGCTTGAGCGAGGGATTGTACCGTCCCTTCTCGAGGAAGAGGATCGTCTCCCTTCTAACCCCGACGATAGCTGCAAGCTCCGCCTGGGTCAGGTTCTGCCTGGCACGCAGCTCCTTGATACGAGTCTTCATGATAGCCCTCAAACCAGATCTCCCTGCCGCAGGAGATGCCACTTCAAGATCGCGGCGCTTCCTGCCATCACGAGCACGATCAGCTCCAGTACGCCTTGGGATGAGAGGGAGAAGAGCCTCAGGAGATCCAGGAGCAAGAGGACGATGGAGAGCGAGAATGTGATGAGCCAGGAGTAGGCGATCCCATATGCAGCCAACTTATCCGTTCGCTCGTCGCGATCGAGCCCTGCTCCGCTCCGCCAACCACGCATCCAAGCGGCGGCGATCAATGCAACGCCCATGCTCAGAAGAACGGTCGAGTCCCAAAGGGGGAACGCGAGTCCAGCAAAGACCAGAAGGGCCCCGATCGCAATCGAGATCTTATATTTTCTCATCATGATAGTCCCATCTTCTTGGCGCGAGGTCCGCCTCCGATGTGTATGTTACATGGTTCTAACATAAAGTATATCAATGTTTGGTATACATAACATAATGTTATATATGTAGAATATGGTATATATGAAGGATTAATGTTTTTTATACATAAAATAATAGTATATATAACATAAGATCATACCCATCAACCCTTCCTCAACGTTTATAGGGCAGGCGGCGGAGGGAAATGGCATGCCAAAGGAGTTTCATCGCCTGATCAGCCTCGACGAGGCCAGATCCATGGCCTTGTCCGCCACCCCCCAGGCCCGAGAGGAGTTATTGCCACTGGACGAGGCCTTGGGGCGGGTCCTCGCAAGAAGCGTTGCCTCCTCTGTCGACGTTCCCGGGTTCGACCGGGCCGCCATGGACGGATATGCCGTCCGATGGCAGGATACGATGGGGGCAAGGGAGGACAGGACGATCGAGCTCCGGCTCGGAGGACTGGTGGCGATGGGCCAGAGCGCTGAGGCATCGGTCGAAGATGGGACAGCAGTCATTGTCTCCACCGGATCGATGATGCCTGCAGGGGCAAACGCCGTCATGATGGTCGAGTATGCCGAGCAAGATGGCGACCTCGTCCGGATGACGAGGCCTGTTGCCATGGGCGAGAACGTGCACAGGGCCGGATCTGACATAGGATATGGCGAGACCGTTCTTTCTGCGGGAACGAGGCTTACCCCTCGCGAGATCGGCGTCCTTTCGGCAATCGGCATGAAGGAGGTCCCCGTAAGGGCGCTACAAGTTGGAATCGCCTCTTCCGGCGATGAGCTCGTGCCGCCTGGCAAGGCGCTTGGCCCCGGCCAGGTCTACGACATCAACACCCACACCCTGGCCGCGGCAGTCAGGGGGTGCGGGGCAGAGGCGGCAATCTATGGAATCCTTCCGGATAAGTTGGAGGAGATGGCGAAGATCCTGGATCAGATGGCGCGCGAGTGCGATCTTGCAATTGTAAGCGGCTCGACGTCTGCAGGCGCCGGGGATATGCTTTACACCGTCGTCGAGTCGCTCGGAGAGATCATATTTCATGGGATCAACCTGAAGCCTGGAAAGCCCACCATTCTGGGCACGCTCCTTGCAAAGCCCGTCTTCGGCCTGCCAGGCTATCCCACAAGCGCGCTTACCGTCTTTTCCCAGGTGGTGGAGCCTGCCATTCGGCTGAGGCTTGGCCTCTTGGAGGAGGGCCGCCGCATCGAGGGGAGGCTTGCGCGCCCCGTTCGATCCGAGGGACGCCACCAGATGCTCGCCGTTGGCATCTCAAGGGGGCTTGTCTATCCTGTGGACAAGGGAAGCGGCTCGATCACCACTCTTGCGAGCGCCGACGGAGTGATCGAGCTTGCCCCGGAGATCGAGTACATGGATCGAGGCGACCTCGTTGTGGTACATGCCTTTGGCGAGTACAGGGAGCCCCATCTCGTAGTCGCAGGAGAGAGCTGCCCGGGCCTGGATGCCATACTGCGCCACCTGCCGTACCCTGCAAGGATGATCTCGAATGGGACGAGGCTTGGGATCATGGCGCTGAAGGACGGCGTTGCCGACATCGCCTGCATCATGGGCGATCAAAAGCCTGGTCCATTCACGATCCCCGGCTACTCCAGGGAGATCGGGATGATATCTAAGGACGAGAGCCTGCTCGATCCCTCGAACCTCGAAGGGGTCAGGGTTGCTGGATGGGCGAGGGAGTCTGGCATGGCAGAGCTCCTGGAAAAGGCTTTGGGGAATAGCGGCGCCATACTCGTTGGACGCGCCAGATCGCACTCCGCTGTCTGCGCAGCAGTTGCTTCTGGAAGGGTCGAGGCCGGGTTTGCGGCAAGGGCCGCAGCTGTTGAGAGGGGGCTCTCCTTCCGTGCCCTGATGAGGGATCGTATAAGCTTTGCAGTAAGCCCAACTCGCGCGGATTCAAGGGGAGTTGCGAGCTTCAAGGAGGCCTTGGAGGAGGTCCCCCTTCCGCCTGGGATGGAGAGGGACTCGGATTGATCTTCGACCTCCCCTTCTTTCGATAATAGCTGAGCGGGTGGGTTACGCGACGGCAGAGGTCGTCCTCGCCTGGACAGTTACCGTAGGTCGCCATTGTGGCGCAGGATGGCGGTTTGTACCGCGTGCCGCTTGATCCCGCGATATGCTCCACCTGATAGCGAGTGCGTTCGCAATCGAAATCGGGGCTAGTATTGAAGACCGCCATCACCCCCTCCACGCTCATGCCGATCTGGAGCAGGAAGCTCGTCAGGGCGAATCGGGCCGTGTGGGCGAGGTTGACGCCTGCTGCGACCTGGTCCAGCATGGCCCTGATACATGGGGGAAAAGCCCCCTCCTGGACCGCTCCAAGGTCAGCCCGATCTCTGGAGAGCGTCGACTGCAGCTCAAGGCGAATGGGATGTAGAAGCTCCTCGATTCCAGCGCAGATCTCGGGGCTCACGGGAAGAGGCAGCCCCTTCTGGACCCTATCCCTCGCCAGCTCCTCCATGAGACGCAAGAGCTCACCCGAGGTGACCGATAGGAATCCACCCTTCAGAGATCGATTGACCAGCTTCCATTTGGAGCTATGCATGCGGCTTGCCGCTGGAAGGTACTGAGAGAAGTGCAATCGAATGAGATCCCCCGCCCGCGATGGTGTGAGGCCCAGGTCGCGCGCAAGGTCGAGAAGGTCCCCTTCCTTGGCCATCCTCCTCCCTGCCAATTTGGCCTCTGCAAGGGCATAGCGACGAATGAGGTGGTCATCGCCCAGGCAGGAGACCATCACCCGAGCGAATGGGTAGGAGAAGAGTTCCACCTGTGAGTGGCTATACTCTGGGGGTATCCCCTCCGCCAAGGCGCCAAGGAGGCGCACGGCTGCGCGCCGGCGCACGGGAAGAAAGGCCCGCCGCCCAAGGAGATCCTCGATCGTATAGCCGGCCTTCCTTACCTCTTCCGCCGCCTCCCGCGTGAATGGATAATCCGCCGCATTCATTCCTGCTCGATGCGGGGAGCCAGGAGATAGTTCACCTCCACCGGCCCAACCTGGAAGCCAATTCGCAATGGATAGTCGACGCCGAGCTCCAGCGTCACCTGAGAGGCCTTGCCTATGGATTTGCTCATATCCGACAGGTAGTCAAGTGAGAAGAGGGATCTTGCCTCCCCTGGCTTGAGGCCTAAGAGCTCGTTGCTGGGGATCCTCAGCTTGAGCGAGTCTATATCCCCCTTGGCCTCCATGAAGAATTGGTCGTCTTGCACCCCAAGTATAACGTGATCGCTCACCTTCTCCGATGCCTTGACAGCCCTCCTCAGCTCGCTCCCGCTCAGAGTCACATGAGCTGGAAGGTCCAGCTCCGGTATGCGTGGCTCCTTCCTGATGGCGCTAGGGTCGATCAGGCTTAGGGTATACGAGAGGGAACCCACGCCGATCTTGAGCTTGTGTTGTTCCTCGTCCAGCTCCAACAACACCTTCTCTCCCCTGTCGGCCATGCTCAGGAGGTCGCTCAAGCGGACCAAATCTACTCCAATCTCCCCTGGGGTGGATTTGAATAACTCAAATGCGGCCGCATCCAGCTTCAAAGAGACCATGGCAACGTTTGCCGGGTCGACTGCCTTGAGCTCAATGCCGTTCTCAGTTATGGAGAACTTGACCTCATCCACCAGAGACGAGACTGCCTCTATTGCATCGCGCAGCGTTTCCGCGTTAATTACAGCCTTGAACATCCTCGCGCCTCCCTTGTGAGAGGAATTCTATATTAAATATAGTTTATCCTTAGTCATACTCTCTCCAGGTATTGCCGCACTTTGTGCACCTGAAGAAGCGTACCTCGCTCTCGTCGGCAGACCTGAGCTGGCGAAGCCACCAGTAGGCAGTATCGTTGCCACATTCTGGACACCGCATCCTCGTAGTAGGCAGGCCCACCGACTCCTCCTCAAGGACGGGAACGACGCGATCCAGCTGCTCCGTTCGGCTTACAAGCGACCCTTCGCCAGTGGATCTCTTCATCTTATGGCCACACTTTCTGCAGACCATCATCCCTTCTCTGGGGATCATCATGCTCTTGCATTCGGGACAAAATTCCATCTCTGGAGAGTACTCACTCGTCATATTAAAGTTTGCGTGGCCCCCATTGGCAATCCTACGCTACGAATAGGATTGACGCGATATACGGCGAGGCTGATATGAGTTTTGCAATAAATGTGATATGTGAGGATCGCCCCGGCATGCTGCGCGACATTGCAGGCGTCGTCGCCTGCCAAGGAGGAAACATCGTCTACACCCAGCAGTTCGTGCTCGAGCGCGGACAGAACGCCGATAGGGCTTCGGTCTATATGGAGATCGATGGAGAGGTGGAGGGCGTGGCAGAGGAACTCTTGGCCATGGCCTCCATATTCGAGGTGACCGTCCACCCACCGTTCGAGGAGATCTACGGCTCAAGGGTGATCATAATCGGCGGCGGAGCTCAGGTTGCCCAGGTGGCAGTGGGAGCGGTCAACGAGGCCGACCGACACAACCTGCGGGGTGAGAGGATAAGCATAGACACCATTCCGCTTGTGGGAGAAGATGCGCTCGCAGATGCCGTGAGCGCGGTCAGTCGCCTCCACCGGGCCGCGATACTGGTGCTTGCCGGAGCCCTCATGGGGGGCAAGGTGACCGAGGCCGTGAGCCGATTGCAGGAGGAGGGAATACCAGTCATCGCCCTGAAGATGGCCGGGTCGGTGCCCAGACAGGCGGACCTGATCGTGACCGACCCCATCCAAGCTGGCACCTTCGCCGTGATGCATATCTCGAAGACTGCGGTATTCGATATCTCGAGGGTCAGGGGAATGGAGTTCTGAGGCCTATTGGATGCCTAGCGCCTCCAGATCCCTCAAATTATCCCCATCGAATAGATCCTCAACTGTGAGGAAGACATCATCCTGCTGGAGAACTGGAGCGGTGAGCGTGAAGACTCCATTTATGCGGAGCTCCGTCAGCGCCTCAGGGGTTGCGATATTGACGACCTTGTAGTCGATCCTCTGCTCGCCCAAAGCCCTCTTGAGCTGTTCGCACTTCGAACATGACTCCGTCGTATAAACGATAAGCGTCAAGGCCAATACCCCTTGCTACCTAAGTTTCGTTGGATAAACCTTCTCGGACCAGACCGCATAGCCCTTCTCCACCGCCCTCTGGGCGCAGTCCCGACAACAGGAGAAGTTGGCGAGATAGACCACACCCTGCATCTCGTGCTCGAATACGTTATTGCAGGAGAAGCCCGATACCCTTCTCGCGTCATCTCCTCGACAGAACTGATGATCATCCACCTCAAAGGGGCATTCCTCGAAGTACCATGCCTTGGGCAGCAACACCGGCAGTATGGCCATATCCATACCACATCCGCAGGAGCCATAGACATCCTCTGGATCGCGAAACACGATGGCCTTCTGGCTGAACTTCATGATCTCCACCAATTGGAATTAGGTAATCCAACAAACATCCCTCTGATGGCTAATAATCCTTGCCGTCACATGGATCGCCAGAACCCAACCATTAGAAGAGAGGTTACGTGCCGCATAGGCGGGATGGAGAAGGGGCGTTGCCCCTTCGGAGAAAGCGAAAGTCGCCGAAATGGAGGAGTTTAAACGATTTTAACGGCCATTCGGATCGATATAGGGTCGGATTTGCCATTCTAATAGGTAAAATCGGGCATTGTTGTTCGAAAGATATATATATGGAGGTAAGAATGAAGGCAGGTCAGAATAGTGCGCTAATACAAAGCTGATCCGATTTTGTGTGTCGATTTTGCCGCAAGATCCGGAGAGGCAATAGGTGATTTGAAGATATGGCTATACTTCCGGTGGCTCCGGTCAGCAGGCTCATCCGCGAGGCGGGGGCAAAACGCGTCAGCGAGGACGCCAGGGATGCGCTGGCAGAGATCCTAGAGAGCTACGGCTTTGAGGTGGCCAAGGAGGCAGTAGGGTGGGCCAGCCATGCCAAGAGAAAGACGGTAAAGGCAGAGGATATCAGGGAGGCTGTGAAGCGAGTGAAGCCGCCACGGTACGGGGATTGATGTCTATCGATCCACTCAAGGGCGAGTGCCTGGACTACAAAGCGCTGGGCCTCATAAGCGGCATAGAGATTCATCAGCAGTTGAACTCCAAAGCCAAGCTGTTCTGCGGGTGTCCCACCCTCACCAGGGAGGTGGAGGAGGCCAACTTGGAGTTCTTCCGCTACCTCCGTCCGGCAAGGAGCGAGCTTGGCGAGATCGATAGGGCAGCACTCGAGGAGAGCCTTGTATCCCGTCGATTCATTTACAAATCCTACGATACCACATGCCTTGTGGAGGCCGATGAGGAGCCGCCCGGCGAGCTCAACAGGGAGGCTCTCGAGATATCCTTAACGATCGCCCGCCTGCTCAACATGTTGATCGTCGACGAGGTCCAGATGATGAGAAAGACAGTGATCGACGGCTCAAACACATCTGGGTTTCAGAGGACGGCCTACGTAGCATCAAACGGCCATGTGGAGACGTCCTGTGGTCCGGTGGGGATTACCATACTCTGCCTGGAGGAGGAGGCAGCGAGGATCGTCGAGGATCGAGGCGATGAGGTCGTCTACTCCCTCGACAGGCTAGGAATTCCGCTCGTTGAGATCGGAACAGCCCCTGATATCGTCTCGCCACAGCATGCCAGAGAGGTAGCCCAGCTACTCGGGATGATTCTTCGCTCCACCGGCAAGGTGAAGCGAGGCCTTGGCACGATCAGACAGGACGTCAACGTCTCCATTGCAGGCGGTGCCAGGGTCGAGGTCAAGGGCGTACAGGAGCTCAATCTGATCGAGAAGATCGTGGAGCAAGAGGCAGAGAGGCAAGTCAGGCTCCTTAAGATCCGAGAGGAGCTTATGCGCCGCAAGGCGAGCGTCCCCGGCACGGTCCATGATGTGACCGTGCTCATGTCAGCCTCATCATCTCGGGTGATCGAGAGCTCCATTCGCAATGGCGGAGCCGTCCTCGCAACCGTGCTTCGCGGATTTTGTGGATTGGTCGGCCAGGAGATACAGCCTGGCCGCCGGCTTGGGACGGAGCTCTCGGACAGGGCCAGGAGGGCAGGGGTGGGCGGCATCTTCCACACCGATGAGCTTCCCGCCTATGGCATAACCGCGGAAGAGGTGGAGGCGCTTTCAAGAGCCCTAAACGCAGAGGACGAGGACTGCCTGATCATGGTCACAGGACCCCGAGAGAGGGCGGGAAAAGCCCTCCTCGCAGCAATCGAGCGGGCAGAGGAGGCCTTATCCGGCGTTCCCGAGGAGACGCGCCGGGCGCTTCCCGACGGCAACTCCGAATATATGCGACCCCTTCCAGGATCGGCCCGCATGTATCCGGAGACCGATGTACCCCCAGTGGAGATTACGGCCGAGATGCTCGATGGGATCGTGCTCCCCGAACTCTTCACCGAGAGGGCCCTCCGGTTCGAAAGAGAGCATGGCCTCAACTCGGAGCTCTCCCGGCTGATAGCATCATCCCCCAACTACCAGCTCTTCGAGGAGGCGCTGGAACGCTTCAAACTTCCTCCAGCGCTAGTTGTTCGAACCCTCGAGGTGACTCCGATAGAGCTTGCAAGGAACGACGTGGACATATCAAGCCTCGATGAAGCGCGCTACATGGACTGCCTTGCGCTATTGGCCTCTGGGCGCATAGCGAAAGAAGGGCTATCCCAGGTCCTCGCGGCCATGGCGAAGAATCCGCATATGTCAGCATCGGAGGCCGCTATGAAGGTCGGCATGGTGGGCATGGACGATGAAAGCGTAGAGTCGCTGATACGAGGAATCGTCCAGGAAAGGGCCGAGCTCGTGAGGGAGAGGGGCGAAAGGGCGCTTGGACCTCTGATGGGGATAGCGATGAAGGAGCTGCGTGGCAAGGCCGACGGGGCCATGATCAGCTCAATCCTGAAGAGGGAGATGGAGAGGCTGCGCCCCCCATAGCCCCTCCTGCCGAGCGCTAGACTGAAGAAGGAACAGGTCCCAGGAGTTCGGGAAGCCTGAGGACAAGTTATCATGACGCGCGACATTCTCCTCTGGGAGGAGACCCTCTTCAAGGACAGGGATATATTCGAGCTCGACCACCTGCCCGAGCAGTTCGCCCATAGGGAATCGCAGATGAACGGTTTGAAGTTCTGCGTGCGCCCGGCCATGCAGGGTGCAAGGCCAGT
Organism: Methanotrichaceae archaeon; assembly: GCA_016927425.1. Lineage (GTDB taxonomy): Archaea > Halobacteriota > Methanosarcinia > Methanotrichales > Methanotrichaceae > JAFGMR01. Next base: position 8,959 of record JAFGMR010000094.1, read on the forward strand.
AAATGCCCTATGCCTTGGGCCCCCAGGCACGGGAAAGACGACGGCGATCATAAAGCTATTTCAGGAGATCGAACGCCACTCGGGCAAGGTGGTTCCCACCTACGTGAACTGCCAGATGGACTATACGCGCTATAGCATATTTTACCAGATATATAAGAAGCTCTTTGGACACGCCCCCCCATCTAGCGGCATCTCCTTCAAGCGGATCTTTGAGAAGGTGATGAAGAACGCGGCGGAGAGAGGGGTTGTGATGCTGGTCGCCCTCGATGACTTCAACTACCTCTTCCACGAGAAGGAGGTGGATCACGTCCTCTACTCCCTATTGCGGGCGCATGAGACCTGTCCGGGGGCGCGGGTTGGAGTGATTGCTATCCTCAGCGAGCCAAGCCTCAGATACATCTTCGACCCCCGGGTAGCATCCGTATTCCAGGCTGAGGAGATAACCTTCCCGCTCTACAACAAGGAGGAGATCGGCGATATTCTCTCCCGCCGGTCCCAGCTGGGATTCTACCCCGGCGTCATCTCTTCGGAGATCCTGGATATGGTCGTGGAGCTGACCGACAACGCCGGAGACCTCAGGGTTGGGATAGACCTTCTACGAAGATCTGGCCTATCGGCAGAGAGGAGAGCATCTAGGACCATATCGATCGAGGACGTCGAGAAATCCTTCGAACGATCTCGGCTGATCCATCTGACCTACGCCCTGAAGTCGCTGAAGGCCGATGAGCTCGCAGTTCTTCGGCTGGCGGCAAAGAGCGAGACCACTCAGGCAGGAGAGCTTTTTGTCGAGTTCAACCGGATTACCGGGGCTGGGTATACCAGGTTCCACGAGATACTGAACAAGCTTGATGCGATAAGGCTGATAGATACCGACTTCAGCGGAGGCGGCAGCCGGGGCCGCAGCCGGACTATCAGGATAAGGTATGATCCACGAGAGATGATCTCTCGAATCGACGGCTGATAGCAGATCAGATACAATTTATCCATAGAGATCTATATAGCAAATAAGGAGCACTTTTTACTATATAGATAATATAGAAAAGGGCTTTAACCGATGATATCCATCGCGCGACCATGGAGAAGATGTATAGGAGAAGCCTGTCCCGCAGGTTCGGGGAGAGATCTATAGAGGCCTTCTTCTTCCTGACTGCCATTGCCTCCATCATCATCATGGTCCTCATATTCTATTTTCTAATCCGGGAATCGATCCCCGCCTTCTATCAGGTAGGACCCCTCAACCTCTTGCTGGGCACGAAGTGGCACTCCGCCGGCGATATCTTCGGTATGATGCCCTTGATTGTCTGTGCCGTTCTCGTAACGATGCTAGCCCTGTGTATAAATATAATGATTGGCCTTCCTCTGGCGATCTACCTCTCAGAACTTGCAAGCCCCTTGGGCCGGGAGCTGCTCAAGCCCGCAATCGAGCTCCTGGCAGGGGTGCCATCCATCGTCTATGGCTTCCTAGGGGTCCTGATCCTCGTATCATACCTGGAGGATACATTTGACATGCTGACGGGAAGGTCCATCCTTGCGGGATCCATCCTCCTGGGCGTGATGTTCATCCCCTCCATGGCAACCATATGCGAGGATGCCCTCAGAGCCGTCCCCAATGAGTTCAAGGAGGGGTCTCTTGCGCTCGGGGCGACCAGATGGCAGACCCTTCGGCATGTGACCGTGCCCGCTGCCTCATCAGGGATAATCGCGGCCATCATATTGAACGTTGGAAATATCATAGGCGAGACGATGGCCGTCCTCCTCGTGGTAGGGAACCTCCCCAGGATCCCACATCCATTCTTCGATATCTTCGATCGGGGTGCCACATTCACATCGGTGATCGCTGGCGAGATGGGCGAGGTGGCACAGGGCTCCCTTCACTACAACGCCCTCTTCGCCGTGGGATTCGTCCTCCTCATCATCGTCACCATCTTGAACGTGGCTTCAGAGCTGATAAGGGAGAGGATACAGAAGAAGTTCGGGGGTTATTGAGATGAGAATCGAGGATGCCGCTTGCAAGGCTGCAATAGCGCTTGGCCTCGTCCTCTTTGCAACATCGATTGCAGCCTTGCTGCTCTCCCCGAACCTGAGCCCCCTCTCGATGGCATGGGAGGCGATCCTGCCACTCTCCGCAGCCTCAATCGCCCTTGCCGCGGCCAAGGCAGAGAGGAGGAGCGCATGGACGGCAATGGATCTCGTCTTCATGCTGGCCTTGGCCTGTGTGATTGCCACCGGATCGATCAACCCCGATACCGTTCTCACGATCGAGGAACTCGGCGGATCCCTGGGCTACCAGTCGGCGCTGCCGCTCCTGGTGCTCCTCGCAAGCATGATATCGGTGAAGGACGGAATCAACCACCTATACCATAACAGCAACAAGGGTCGCGAGGTCCTCGCCTTCTTCACCATACGGCTCTCTGCTGTGATCACGATCCTCATTCTCCTGGGGATATTCTTCACGATCCTCTACAACGGCATATGGGCCATAAGCTGGGAGTTCCTGACAGCGTCCCACTATCGCCTGGGCCAGAGCGGGGGGATCAGCACATGCATCCAAGGGACCTTCTGTCTGGTGATCGGGGCGATGATACTATCGGTACCGCTTGGCACAGGCGCTGCCATCTACATGATAGAGTACTCCAGAAACGTCAGGCTGAAGAAAGCAGTGTCGATAGCAGTTGGGTCCCTGAATGGCGTTCCATCGGTGGTCTACGGCCTATTCGGGCTTGCCTTCCTGGTCTCCACCGTAGGGATCTCCCTGCTTGCCGGATCGATCATACTTGGGCTGATGAACCTCCCCACAATCATACTTACGAGCCAGGAGGCCTTGAAGAGCGTCCCAAACTCGCTTCGAGAGGGAAGCGTGGCGCTAGGGGCCAGCAAATGGCAGACGATAAGGAAGGTCGTGCTCCCCTCGGCAATGCCAGGAATTCTCACGGGGATGATAATCGGAGTGGCGAGGGCTGCTGGCGAGACCGCACCCATTATGTGGACTGCGGTTACGTTCACCGCGACGCCGGTCACCGGCCTGTTCCACCCGGTCAACAACCTCTGCTACCATCTGCTCCAGCTGATCTACTTCCTTGGAGCATGGGACGTGGAGTCCAACGCATGGGGGACGGCCCTTGTGCTGCTGTTATTAGTGCTCGTCATCAACATGATCGCCATAGTGATCAGAAACCACTATCGAAAGAGGATATCCTGGTGAGATCAATCCCTAAGGATATCCCTAACCCATTTTATATCCTCTAGCAAGGAAGAGCCCTTCTCCGTCGTCCTATAGAGCTTGGATGGTGCGGAGAGATCCACCACCAGAAGCCCTTTCGCCGTCAGCAGATCGATGTATGCATTGACAGTTTTGAAGTTCAGGTTGGCTTGATAGACAATTCGTGTCTTGTTTGCTCCACCCTGGCATATGTCCAATATATCCGATGCGATCTCCATCCTGTCCCGTCTCAACACCACGATCCAATCCCTCCCAGACGGATTGTCCCCACCATTATAAGGCAGAAACGACCAGACTGCTATGATTATAGCGAATGTTAGGTAAAAAGGTTATCATCCACAAGCCTCGGTCCCGGGTGGTTGAGGGGTGGGAGGTTAAGGGTGAGGCCGCTCCCCCTTCAGATCGCAAGCCCTCCCTCGGAGGCGTTGAAGCCTCAGGGCCGGAGGCTCCCAGATGCCGTACCGTCCGGTCTTGGGCTCGATGCCTGTCTCGCCGACGACGACCGCGCAAACGCGGTCTAGCCCATCGATAGATATGCCGTCGACGTGAACCTGGTTGGTGTAGGCGCCCCCCCTCTCGTCCCTCGCATCATACGCGATCGAGAGGGGCTCGCCACGGCCCTGGTTCGGGCTGAGGATCGACTTGAACTCGGCCGATCCTGAGAAAACCCGGCCTCGATCTCGTTAAGGCCTCTGGCAACCGTATCGTCCCTCACGAATTCGGCGCTCCTGATCTCATGGCCCATATAGCTTGCAGGACCGCTTCCGTACGCCGTCTTCAAGAAGCCGAGGTGGCCCTAGCCATCAAACTCGGTCGACGTGTTGAAGATAACGCCGTTCTCGTCTAGCTTCACCTGGCTCTCGCGGTCGATGTACGTAGCTTACCTGTAGCTTTCACGTAGCGACGTTCCCGTTAGATGATCCTTGCTTAAGACGTCCTCGGTCTATAGAGTCGTGTAGTTGATGTTGCATTTCATTTACGTTCCAGAGCAGGCAGGGGGATGATTCGTTCTGTCCGTATAAGAGAATACATCTCCACCGCCAGGAAGAACTCAGGTTCTGTCATCGATGCCATACAAGGTGCGTTTGAGGGAAGGCCATATATGCCTCCCCCACCCAACCTACAATCTGGCAATGTCTTATAGGCATGTGGGCATGCCCTGGATGGAAGTGCATCTTATGGCTGTGGGATGGGCTAGGCTGAATAGTTACTTTCATAATTGATTAATTCGATTGTGCCATGTATTTACTTTTCGAATTTTCTAAAGCAAAATATTTATAAGCAATGTCTTACAATACTAGCCAGTGTGTCAGAAAAAGGAGTTCCATTGCCAGATGATGCACCTGAACAAAAATGATGCTTCGTGATAGATAAGAGATAAACATTGGTGAGATGAACCTTGATCAAGTTGCCTGGCCTTCATTCCATGAGTATGAAATCGCAAATAGATGACCTGTATGAATTACGCAAAAACTATGAGACCCTTTTCAAGGATTATGAAACTTCTAAGTTGAATATGCCAAGTAGCCCCTATTCCGACTTAACAAGAGAGTTGAATCGGTTAAGGCAGGACCTCCAGGCCGCACAGAGCTGTTCAATCGATATCAAATGTAGTTATGATTTTTACATATTATCATTAAAAGAATTTAATAAAAAAAACAATGAAGATGCCATATTATATTATGATCGCGCTAAGTACGAGCTGACTGCAGCAGTCAACGATTCTGAGAGGAATGCAACCAGCAGATTACGTTACTTCTCTCAAAAGATATCATACCTTTTAAGGCGCTATCGTCTTGAGGTAGTTTTATATGGGATCATAACAACCATTACTTTTGGGATTTTTATATACAAATATTCCAACGTTAACATACTAGATGTTCCCATCTGGAGCTCATTCTTTGCAGGATTGGGGGCCTCATTGCAGATCCTCTATGGTACAGCGAATGATCTATTTAAAGAGGGAAGAATTAGCGGTTACAAACGTATAAAATATTTCACTCTACCCTTTGCAAGTATCATAGTCGGATACATGGCCTATCTGATCTCAAACGCAGTCCTATCAGTAATCGATATATATCCCAAAGATCTCATCGTGTTGTTTTGTTTTCTTGCCGGTTTTGTAATTAGTTATGTCCTTTGTAGGTCAGCTCCCTAACTAGCCAGCCCTTAAGGATTTAGGCCCTCTGAGAGGCGTTGAAGCCCTAGCCCCGGGCGACTCATGCTAGCAATTAATACTATCCTCGACTCAGAGGGTCATGGCATAGTTCGCATATTGATGCCATCTATACCAGCACGCAATCTCGGAGGGGGGAGACGTCCCCCTTCAGATCGCAAGCCCTTCTTCGGATGTATTGAAGCCCCAGGCCGGAGGCTCCCAGATGCCGTACCGGCCGGTCTTGGGATCGATGCC
>JAFGMR010000014.1 GCA_016927425.1 Methanotrichaceae archaeon
GAGTCCACCCGAATAAATCCAGACTTTACGGAGGCTTGGAGCAACAAAGGCCTTGCTTATTATTATCTGGGCAACTACACCGAAGCTATCAGATGCTGCGATGAGGTCATCAGGATTAATCCCGACTTCGCTGAGGGCTGGTCAAACAAAGGATTCGTTTTCTATTCCATGGGCAACTACACCGAAGCTATCAGATGCTACGACGAGGCCATCAGGATAGATCCTAACGATTCCATAGCTTGGAACAACAAAGGAGATGCTTACATCTACCTGGGCAACTACATCGAGGCACTCGGATGCTGCGATGAGGCTATCAGGATAAATCCCGAGGAAGCGGCTGCGTGGTATACTAGAGGCGAAGTTCTAAGGGCAATCGGCCAGGATGCCGAGGCCGACACAGCCTTTGCCAGGGCGCGGGAGCTTGGGATGGAGTAGGGCCCGCCGGCGCCGGGCTGCAGTTGTAATGCGGCAGCCAAAGACGGCCTGCTGGCAGGGGCAGCTGGCAGGCCGCAGGGACATTTAATTATGGCCTACTCGTCCAGAACATCTTTGATGATCTTTTATATGTCTGCTTTTCTCACCGGATTTAAAGAGACATGTAACCCATAGCATGTCTGTTTTGGGATCAGTAGGCCCTCTGAGATCAACTCATTTGCAGCATCTCTTGCTTTCCCACGAAGGTGTTTTGGTATCCCCTTTGGAAGCTCGTCAAACGCCGTATGGCTCTCACCCCAATATCCACGCCTGCGAAGCTTCTTCAATATCTGGGCCTTCAAGGTAGGCATCGTTTTAGCCGTCACCTATCCACCTTCAAAAATAGACGTAGGTCAATAAATACTTGTATTCATGTATATATTTTAAAACACCATCGATAAAGTATTTAAACATTACCTGTCAAATATGAAAAATAAAGATAAGGAGACCGAATCATATGGACGATTCCCTGTTCATTAAAGAGCTTGGAATAAAGAGCCCGATGCTGAAGGTATTGGACTTTTTTGGATAACGAGTCCTTCGACTACTCGAAGACAGAGATAGCAGCGGGAACGGGACTGAGCAGGGCTACCTTGTTCAAGGTGTGGCCGAAGCTAGAGGCATTATCCCTGGTAACTGCCACGAGGACTATTGGGCAGGCCACGATGTATAAGCTGAATAAAGATAACCCCATAGTGGGAAAGCTCATGGAGCTTGACGATCTAATCTCAGAGCACTATGCTCTGAAACAATGCTATCCAAAGGTATTGTCACCAAAAAAGAGATCGAAGATGACGGGGCATCTGGGCGAGATCTGATGAGATCTGATTTTTGAGAGCGATCCCGAGGGATACAGGAGCAGAAGAGCCGGAGAGCTGCTAACGCTATAACGAGCTTTATCAAACAACTAAAAGAAGAACATACTTCTCGGATGATAGAAGGGCCCCGAAGGCCCCTCTGCATCCCTTCCCTTTCGGACTAGCGCCCGGACCGGGATTCGAACCCGGGTCGAAGCCTCGACAGGGCTTCATGATAGGCCTCTACACTATCCGGACATCTCAGATCCCGCCTCCCAGATTCGAACCGGGGACATCGCGGTGACTGCGCGTAGCACCATTCCGGTGCGAAACATACTACAGCCGCGCACTCTACCAGGCTGAGTTAAGGCGGGCCTCGCGATCAGAGGCTCTTCTAATACTTAGAGTTTTCGACCGAATCGCCATCCCTGCCACTGAACCCTCCCCCTGAAAAGGGATAAATAACCGTTCGGTTCCAGCAAGGCAAGATGGATCCAACTCCGGTGATGCTATGCTCATAGGCCTTATCTCCGATTCGCATGACAACTTCGCCGACCTTAAAAGATGCCTGAAGATCTTTCAGGATCGTGATATCGAGCTGATACTGCATGCAGGCGACATGAACTCCTCTGGGATGTGCTATACGTTTCAGGGAATCGATGCCAAGGTCAAGCTCGTCTTCGGAAACAACGACGGCGACCGCTTCCTGCTCATGCGTGACTTCCAGGCAGTAGGAGGCGAGTACCTCGGCGACTTCGGCGAGATCGAGGCAGACGGCCTGAAGATCGCGCTTCTCCACGGAACCTACGAGCCGATCGTGCGAGCGCTTGCAAGGTCCGGCGAGTACGACGTAGTCGTAAGGGGCCACAACCACACCTACTCTGTTGTGCGAGAGAAATCGCTCCTCATCAACCCGGGGGAGGTCTGGGGCCACTTCACAGGGTCGAAGACAGCGGCCATCCTCGACACGGACTCCCTCGATGTGGAGAGGATCGACCTTGGGCGCGAGCCCTCCATCAGGCAGATCCTGGGGATGAGCGGGTGAGGATTCTTTGGAGGAGTATTGCTTGGAGGCTTTCAATCCTCCACCTGGACATATTGTTGCCTTCAACACCCCCAAACTTCGATGGACGCGCTATATAAACCCACAACGGGGCCGCAAATGCACACAAATTAATGTATAATATTCGCGTTCATTTTATGTTGATAATATAAATCCACTAATGCACACTAATAGGAAGCGAATCCGATAAGGTGATTCGCGTTCATTAGCGTTCATTCGCGGTTGATTTAAGGAGAGAGAACACCATTAGGAGGAATTGCGATTCAGCTGAAGATTAACCAAAATGGCAATCTACCTCAACGCATTGAGCATGTTCGCATTCCGGGGATGGGCCTGGAGGGAGTCTGGGCAGAGCCGCTGGATTGCTCCATCCTCGTGGAGCGGACCAATTGCACGGTCCATCGAGTCCTCCTCTCCCCCGATCCGCCGGAGAGGGCATCGACCCTGGCAGGTGAGATCCTAGGCCACCTCAAAGGCGGCCCTCGCCCGATGGCAGAGCCTGACCTCTCAGGCCTCTCGTCCTTCCAGAAAGATGTCTTCGAGGTCGTAATCGAGATCGACAGAGGAGAGACGATGACCTATGGAGATGTGGCCAAAAAGATCGGACGCGCCAAAGGATCGAGGGCTGTTGGAAGGGCTCTTGCCGGAAATTCCCTCCCCCTGCTGATTCCCTGCCACAGGGTGGTATCGACTCGCGGCCTTGGCGGCTACATATATGGCGAGAGGATGAAAGCGCGCATCCTCGCATTGGAGAAGGCAGAGGTTTGACCTTGCCTTACTTCATCTCCTGTGCTGCCATGGCATGCTTCAGGTTGATCGTGAGCTCGCCGATGTTCTGGATGTAGTCGAGCATCCTCTCAACACTGCTCGAGACTACGAGGCGCACCATCAGCTCGACCTTGTCCGCCGCATTGCTCCCGTTCGTTATGGCAATCGTGCTCATCCGGATCTCGCTTACCCGATCTATGATCTCGTTTGCCTTATCCGAATCCTGATGAAGCAGCGTTGTGAACGACTCGTCGACTAGGGCGCTGAAGAGCTCGTCGAGCCGGCGCAACTCGTCGACCATCTCCTGCGGCAACATAATCTCGGATCCCACGGCGACCTCGGCGATCCTATATGCGTGATCCGCCATCCTCTCGAAGTTGGAGGCAGCCTGCGCGTAGTAGCGCGCGGTCACTGGATCGAGGGCCTCCCTTTTGATGAAGCCGCTTCTCAGGATCTCAGTGAACTGTCTGGATATCAACAGGTTCAGCCGGTCGACATCGTCATCCCTCTGGATGACGTCCAACGCAAGCTCTTTGTTGTTCTCCACAAGGGCGAGCATCGCATCTTGGATCATGGACTTGACAACGGTCTTGATCCTCCTTAGAGCCCTCTCGGCCTGGAGCTCTTCTGAACTCAGGAGATCCTGGATAAGCACCTTGTTGCTCGTCTCCTCGAGGATCTCAGGGCCGATCAGCTTCTGGACGAGCTGGTGGACGTCCTTCTTCTGGGCGGAGGACATGTGCGACGACGTTACCTCGATCGTGCGAAATCCTGAGAGGTAGCATGCGATCAGATCCCTCACGAGGGGGTCGCCTGCCTTCGAGCCTATGTCGAGCCTCATCGTGAGATCCCTCTCGGACCTGTCCGGGGTGAGGGTGAGCGCCCCGTTGTCGCTCTGATTGATGTAGATGATCGATCCGGCTTCGATTCCGTTCTTGGTCGCCCAGCCCTTAGGCAGGGAGACTATGAAGGTGGACTTGCCGGTCCTCTGGACCTTTCTCGTCTCCATGATGATCAGTCGTTGTCGTTATTGGATCTGCAAACTCGGCTGGTTTGGGGCATCTATCTCTTCTTGAGCGCTCAGTTCAGATGCTCTCTTACGCCCTCGATCATGTATATTATGCTCTCGCATATATTGCATATGTGGTCGCCGATGCGCTCCAGATGCCTGTTTACCATGAGGAGTGCGGTTGCATCGTTCACCAGCTTGGGATTCTCCACCATTATAGCAAATAGCCTATCCCGGACCTTCACATAGAGGTTATCTATCTCATAATCGCGCTTGGTGGCCTCCCTAGCCACATCGGCGTTGTTCTCTATGATCGCCCTGACTGCCTCGTGGAGCATATCCCTTGCAATCGCTGCCATTGTAGGCAGGTTCTCCAGCTTCTTCACGGGAACCATCCCCTGGTTCTGCACGGGTATGCGGGCGATGTCCACAGCCAGGTCCCCAATTCTCTCGAGGTCAATCCCTATCTTGATTACGGCGATGATCAGGCGGAGATCCTTTGCCATCGGCTGCTGCAAGGCCAAGAGCTCCATGCATCTCGACTCCACCTTGAGGTTCAGCTCGTCCACCACCTGGTCCATCTTGATGATCTCCCTTGCCCGAAGGGAATCGAACTCCTTCAGGGCCTCGATGGATTCGCCGATGGCCATATCCACTCGGTTGGCAAGCTCTCTCGTGTCGCTCACCAACTCATCCAGCTCCCTATGATAACGCGCTCTGTATGGGTTCATCTCCCCACCCCAGTCGGCATTAGCCGAACCTTCCCGTGATGTAGTCCTCGGTGCTCTTCTCGCGGGGATTCTCGAAGATCTCCTTGGTCCTTCCCACCTCCAGCATCTCCCCCAGTAGGAAGAAGGCGGTATATTCCGATACCCTGGCCGCCTGCTGCATATTGTGGGTTACGATGATCTGGGTGTACTCACTTCTGAGCTCATCCATGAGCCCCTCGATCTTGGAGGTCGATATAGGGTCTAGCGCGCTGCACGGCTCGTCGAAGAGTATCACCTCAGGCCTCATGGCGAGCGTCCGGGCGATGCAGAGCCTCTGCTGCTGGCCTCCGCTTAACCCCATTGCCGGCGAGTCCAACCTATCGCTGACCTCCTCCCAGAGGGCGGCATCATTCAAGCTCCTCTCCACGATCTTGTCGACGTTGGACATGCCGTGAATTCGAGGACCATATGCTATGTTATCGAAGATGGACATGGGAAAGGGATTCGGCTTCTGGAAGACCATGCCTATTCTCTTCCTAAGCTCAACGACATCCACATCCTTATCGTATATGTTCTTATTGTCATAGAGAACCTCTCCTTCGATGCGGACGATATCTATAAGGTCGTTCATCCTGTTCAAGCATCGTATGAAGGTCGACTTGCCGCATCCTGAGGGGCCGATGAGGGCGGTGATCGTGCTCTCTGGAATGCCCAATGTGACGCCCTTCAGCGCATGCGTGCTGCCATACCAGAGGTTCAGGTTCCTTGACTCGATCTTATAGCTCAATGGACCACCTTAAATGAGATCGGATTGGGTTATCAGATCCCTGAGATGCCCCGATCTCCAAGAGAAGCTCTCCTTGCGGGATCATCATATCTGCATTAGGCTTCCCCAGATCACTATTTAGCATTTTCCTATATAGTCTATTTTCTAGGGAGGCCGAACCATTGAGGTCTCCGGTGCCTGGTCCTCGGAATCGTCGTAGATAGGGATATATTCCTCTCCGACGACCATTCGGCGAATGCTCTCAGATATCCTTGTGCCCTTTCTGGCCATATCCCTGGCCGAGCTCGGCGACAAGACCCAGCTTTCCATCCTACTGCTCTCGGTGAAAACGAAGGATCATTTGAGGCTGCTGGCCGGGGTTATGCTTGCCTTCCTTCTGGTCGATGGAGCGGCCATTGTGGCGGGCTCCTGGGCGACGACGATCATCTCAGTCGATCTCCTCCGGAAAGCCTCCGGCCTACTCTTCATCCTCTTCGGTCTGCTCATACTCCGAGATCTCGACAAGTCCGAGGAAGATGGAGGCAATGAGCTGAATCGAAGCCCCTTCGTCTCAGGCTTTGCCCTCATATTCCTTGCCGAGTGGGGGGACAAGACTCAGCTTGCATCCGCCCTCTTCGCCACACAGTACAACCCCTGGCTGGTTTTTGCAGGGACGATTGCAGCCCTCGCCCTCCTCTCAGCAACGGCGATATACCTGGGACAGGCGATCCTAGCGAGGGTTGAGAAACGATTGGTGAGCAAAGCAGCAGCAGTAGTATTCGTTTTGATGGGGCTCTACCTACTCATACCATATCCTGGATGAGCTGGTGTATCGAATAGCAGGGCATAATTGCCTGGGGTAAGGAAAGGATAGAGGGGGGAGCAAGGCCCTTCCCTCCGATCTATCTCGAATCTATTCGATCTATCTCTAGAGCACTTCGATCGATCTCAGAAGCCAGTCGTAATGGAGATGCTTCCGCCCTGGCCGGTCATGGTGGTTGATCCGACGCTGCCCGAATAGCTGCTGCTCATGCCTCCGTAGCTGCCAAAGCTCTGGTGGCTGACAATGGGCCCGCTGCTCCCATACCATCCAGGCCCCCATGGGTTGCTGCTCGGTCCCGGCATGGGGGAATACCCTGAGCCCCATCCGCCGTAGACGTAGATGTAGAGGTAGTTGCTCCAGCCGTTGCAGTAGTACTGCATGATATGCCAGCCTGGCGTGTTGCCGTTGAACCACATCTTCCGCCATCCAGGCGAGGCATAGCCGTAGTTATCCACATTCAGCCAGCCCTGGGGGTACCACTCATAGAACCATACCTGTCCATAGCCCTTGATATTGAGCCACATGGGAAGCCATCCATTGAATGAACAGCTCGTCACCGTGACTGGAACATTGGGGCTGTAGAGCCTATTTGGGGATCCAATGCCTGGCGGCAGGACCATCCTCGAGATCCCAGGGTCGACGTAGGTGGAATAAGCCATCGCGCTGCCGCTTCCCCCTCCCATGGCAGAGGGCTCGGAGACCATCATCATCCTCTCTCCTCCCTCCCCTGTCGGCGGAGCCTGCGTCGCCAAGGATGTCGACTCCTGGGGGATCTGCAGACCTAATAGGTCGGGGTTGTTTGGAGCAATCGGGGCAGGAGCTCCAGCGGGGGCGCTTGTAGAATATTGCATCGACCCACCGAATGGATCGGGATTATCGTTCATGATGCCGGGATAGCCGTCCTGGTACCCGAAGCCGAAGTCAGGATTGAGCCATGGATCGACGCCATCCATCGGACCATCTGCCGAGGCCGAAAGGATCGTCAAGGCCATCAGGATCAATATGTATATCGCTCTCATCTCTTCTCAACCTCTTCACTCATGGCGAGTTCTAATCCATCGTTATAGGGTCTTTATTGGTTAAAAGGATATCTTTCATGTGAGGGTCAGATCGGCCTATAGATGTCTTCAAGTAAATTTTAGGAAGCAGATTGGCAATATAGAGAATATATTTATTTGTATGTGATATACTGCGCCCTTGGATCTAGGTCGCTTCAAAAGGCATAACCTCTTCGATCACGAGCCGTCCCATTCATTGGATCGACCCAATGCCGGCATATTCGGCAAGTTATAATAGAAGCGGCCTACATAATATGGCTGGGGAACGATTGTGGCGTCTCGGGGGAGGATCGCCATGTTGGATAAGAAGGCCGAGATCAAGGTATCTGGGATGACATGCGCCACCTGCGCTGCGACTATCGAGTCCGCCTTGAAACGGAAGGAGGGTGTTTTGCAAGCCCAGGTGAACCTGGGATCCGAGACCGCCCATGTGGAGTACGACGCAACGAGGGTTGTACTCGCCGAGCTGGAGGAAGCGGTGAGGGGGGCCGGGTATGGGGTTGAGGAGGACCGCGCAACCATAAATGTGGGTGGCATGGTCTGTGCCACATGCGTCTCCACTATAGAGGGGGCCTTGAGCGATCTCGAGGGCGTCTACGAAGTCAGGGTCAACCTTGCGGCTGAGAAGGCCTACGTCACCTACAACTCGAGGGTGGTCACTCCGACCGAGATGAGGAAGGCCATTGAGGACGCCGGCTATGATTACCTGGGCCTTGAGGGCGAGGGAGGCCAAGAGGCCGAGGTCCGTGGGAAGGATTTGGAGGAGAAGAAGCGAAAGATCATCGTTGGCACGCTTTCAAGCGCCCTTCTGATGGCGATGATGCATCTGCCAAACGTCCATCTTTTGCCAATTTCAATGGACCTTGCAATGCTCGCCGTAGCAGCGCCAGCATTCGTCTACATCAGCAACCCCATCTTCCAGGCAGCATCGAGGGCTCTTAGAAACGGCAACCTGAACATGGACTCGATGTACTCCCTCGGCATGGGCACGGCCTTTGCCTCAAGCCTATTTGCGACATTTGGAATCGAATTATCCAAGGATTTTGTCCTCTACGAGACGGCTGTCATGCTTGCAACCTTTCTCACGCTTGGAAGATATCTGGAGGCAAGCGCAAAGGGCCGCACATCCGATGCCATAAGGAAGCTGATGGACCTCTCCCCTAGGACTGCAATCGTCGTCGTGGACGGCCGGGAGGCGGAGATCCCGATAGAGGAGGTTATAGAGGGCCAGATCATATTGGTCAGGCCCGGCGAGAGGATTCCTACCGACGGCGAGGTCGTCGATGGCGAAAGCTACGTCGACGAGTCCATGATCACGGGCGAAGCGATCCCTGTTCTGAAGAGCGCGGGCTCGAAGGTGGTTGGAGGAACCCTTAACGTGAACAGTGCCATTGCCTTCAGGGCGACTAAGGTAGGACGTGAGACCGTGCTTGCCCAGATAATAGCCCTTGTGGACCAAGCCCAGTCCAGCCGGCCGCCCATCCAGAGGATAGCGGACAGGGCTGTTGGCTACTTCATCCCTGTCGTCCTGGGAATAGCCTTCGGCTCGTTTGCGGTCTGGTATCTGCTCCTCGGCCAGACCCTCCTCTTCGCGCTTACAACGATGATCTCGGTCCTGGTCGTGGCCTGTCCCTGTGCGCTAGGCCTTGCCACACCGACGGCGGTTACTGTGGGCATTGGAAGAGCAGCCCAGCTCGGGGTGCTGATAAAAAGCGGCGGAGCGCTTGAGGTGTCGGAGAAGCTTGTAACCATCGTCTTCGACAAGACCGGGACGCTGACCTTGGGCCGGCCGGAGGTGATCGACATTTACCCGTCCGGGGCGGAGGATCGAGTGCTCCTCGGCCTTGCCGCAAGCGTCGAGAGATTCTCGGAGCACCCCCTGGGCGAGGCCATCGTCAGAAGCGCAAGGTCCAAGGGGATAGATCTCATGAGAGCAGAGGGCTTTTCTGCGATCCCAGGAAAGGGGGTCAGGGCGCGGGTGGAGCTGGGGGATGTGGCAGCTGGAAATCGCTCTTTCCTCGCCGATCTGGGCATCGATATCCCAGACGATCTGTCAAAGAAGGCTTTTACTATGGAGGAAGCGGGAAGGACCGCGATCTTCGTTGCGAGAGGGGGAGATGCGCTCGGGGTTGTGGGGATCGCTGATATGGTTAAGCCCAGGGCGTGGTTGGCCGTCCGGAAGCTCAACGAGATGGGCCTTGGCGTCGTTATGATCACAGGCGACAATCCTCGAAGCGCTGAAGCGGTCGCTCGCGAGATCGGCATAGACCAGGTCTACGCCGAGGTTCTTCCCCAGGAGAAGGCATCCAAGGTCGCCCGCCTCCAGGAGGAGGGCCGTGTCGTTGCCTTCGTCGGAGACGGCATCAACGACGCGCCTGCCCTCGCCCAGGCAGACCTAGGCATTGCCATAGGCTCGGGGACCGACGTTGCAATGGAGGCAGGCGAGATGGTACTCATGAGGGACGATCTGATGGACGTCGTTTCAGCGATCCAGCTCTCAAGAAAGGTGATATCCAGGATAAAGCTCAACATCTTCTGGGCCTTTGCCTACAACGCAGCCCTCATCCCGATAGCAGCTGGAGCTCTCTATCCGTCGATGGGCATCTCCTTTCGCCCTGAGCTTGCGGGATTGGCGATGGCTGCTAGCTCAGTCACCGTCGTTTCCCTCTCCCTCTTGCTCAAGAGGTACGTTCCACCGGCAAGGGCAGCTGAGGCCAGAGGAGGTGATATATGATGGCAATAGATCCGGTATGCAAGATGGTTGTGGACGAGGCCAAGGCCAGGTTCATAAGCGAGTACAGGGGAGAGAAGTACTACTTCTGTGCTCCCGGCTGTAAGAAGGCATTCGAGAAAAATCCGGAGAATTATCTATAGAACAGGTGTTCGATCGTGAAGCGGAGATTCGACCTTATCGTCATAGGCTCTGGAGCGGGGATGAACGTCGCAGCCAGGGCCGTCCAGGAGGGGATGAATGTAGCCCTGCTGGAGCATGGAGAGATCGGGGGAACGTGCCTTAACGCCGGCTGCATCCCAACGAAGATGCTGATTTACCCGGCCGATGTCATAAGGATGCTCGAGGACGCAAGGCCTTTGGGAGTAGAGGGCGCAATCACCAAGGTGGACTTCCCTCGGGTCATAGGAAGGATGAGGCAGTTCATCGAAGAGGAGCGCCATGGAATGGAGGAGGCAGCGCTTGGAACCGATAACCTGAAATGGTTCAGGGCAACCGGCGAGTTCATCGGCGATCATCAATTGAAGGTCGGCGGCCAGGAGATCACCGCGGAGAAGATCGTGATCGCCTCGGGCGCGAGAGCGGAGATCCCGCCCCTTCCCGGGCTCAAGGAGGCGGGATATCTCGATAACGTCTCCGTCCTCTCGATCGACCACCTGCCAGAGAGCCTGCTCATCCTCGGCGGGGGATTCATAGGCTGCGAGCTTGGCCACTTCTTCTCAGCCTTGGGGTCGAGGGTCACCATAATCGGGAGAAGCCCGAATCTCCTTAAAGGGGAGGACCCGGAGATCCAGGAGCGGGTGACGAAGGCGATCGGAAGGTACCCCAATATCGATGTCAGGACGAACCACGAGGTCAAGAGGGTTGAGGTAGAAGGGAAGAGAAAGGTCGTCTGGGCTCTCGACCGCTCCAGCGGGGAGGAGCGCCGCTTCGAGGGAGAGGAGATACTGGTTGCGCTTGGGCGACGTTCCAACTCCGATTGGCTGAAGCCCGAGAAGGGCGGGATCGAGACGGACGACCGGGGATGGATCGTGGTCGATGAGCACCTGGAGACCACGAGTCCGGGAATATGGGCTGTTGGCGATGCGCTAGGAAGGGAGATGTTCAGGCATACGGCAAACTACGAGGCATCGGTTGTGTGGAACAACGCGTTCTCCGACGAGCTGGTCGAGGTCGACTATCACGCCGTTCCCCATGCAGTCTTCACCCATCCAATGATTGCGGGCGTCGGGATGACGGAGCCTCAGGCAAGGCAGGCGGGCCACGAGCTTCTGATCGGCAGGTCGAAGTACATCGATGTAGCCAGAGGCTACGCCATGGCCGAGGAGGGCTTCGTCAAGATAATCGTCGATGCCAAGGATGGAACGATCCTCGGCTGCCACCTCATGGGAAGCTCCGCTCCGGAGCTCATTCAGCAGGTCACGTATATCATGAACGCCGAGGACCATTCGTACATGCCTATAGTCCGATCCCAGGTCATCCATCCATCCATCAGCGAGGTCTTGATACGGGCGCTTGGAAACGTTGCGCCATGATCTATCCGGCCTATCGAGAGTGGCGAAGGGACTCCCTCCAAACCTATTTATAGGCGATTTACCTCTCTTTCGCAGAATGTCCGACACCAGCATCTATGTGGTGAAGACAACCGCCAATCAGGAGCGTTCGGTAGCCAACCTCATCGCCCAGATATCACGTAAGGATAAGTACGATATCAGGGCACTCTTGGTGCCGGACGTGCTCAAGGGTTACGTGCTGGTGGAGGCCACCGCTCCTGAGATCGTGGACCAGGCCATCCAGGGAGTACCCCATGCAAGATCCGTGATCAAGGGGGCTTCCAGCTTCGAGGAGGTTGAGCACTTTCTCACCCCCAAGCCGGCCGTGGTCGGAATCACGGAGGGTGCGGTGGTCGAGCTGATCTCTGGGCCGTTTAAGGGTGAGATGGCAAGGGTAAAGCGAGTCGACATCGCCAAGGAGGAGATAACCGTGGAGCTCTTCGAGGCTATGGTGCCTATACCCATAACTGTCAGGGGAGACCACGTGCGAGTCCTCAGCAAGGACGAGGTTTAGAGGTGAGCAATATTGGCTAGCATGGTTGAAGCATTGGTTGCCGGCGGAAAGGCGAGCGCTGGTCCGCCGCTGGGGCCGGCCCTGGGGCCGCTTGGCGTGAACGTCGCACAGGTAGTGGCCAAGATCAATGAGATGACGAAGGACCTAAACGGTATGCAGGTCCCTGTGAAGGTGACGGTAAAGAGCAGGACGGAGTTCGAGGTAGAGGTTGGAACACCGCCGACATCTGCCCTCATCCTTAAGGAGGCAGGCATCGACAAGGGATGTGGCGACGCTTCCTCTGTTGGAGAGGTTACGATGGACCAGGTGGTAAAGATCGTGGAGATCAAGAGGAAGAGCCTTCTCTCCAAGTCCATCAAGGGAGCTGTGAGGGAGGTCGTTGGAACCTGCGGCTCATTGGGCGTAACGGTCGACGGCATGAGTTCCAAGGAAGCCCAGCGCGCTGTGCTGGAGGGCAAGTACGACGACCTCTTGGCATGACCAAAAGGTTGATATATTGAGTTAGGGAGCTGTGGAAAGCCTTCTTTTTGGGTGACCGTAGTAGACCGGTGAGGTCGACGACTACGGGGGAATTGAGATGAATAAGATAGAGCAAGCGGTCAGGGAGGCGCTCGCGGAAGCACCGTCGAGGAAGTTCAGGGAGAGCGTCGATCTGGCAATAAATCTACATAATATCGACATGAGCCAGCCGGCCAATCGCGTGGATGTGGAGATCATACTTCCCTACGGGAGGGGCGAGCTCGCAAAGATTGCGGTATTCGCCGCCGGGGAGACGGCCCTGCTGGCAAAGAGCGCCGGAGCAGATATGGTCATAGCTCCAGAGGAGATCAAGGCGATGGGCGAGGACAAGAGACAAGCGAGGAAGGTGGCAGAGGAGTTCGAGTTCTTCATCGCCGAGACCCAATACATGCCCAGCATTGGAAAGAGCCTCGGGCCCATCTTGGGCAAGAGGGGCAAGATGCCCACTCCGCTTCCTCCAACTGGCGATGTCACGGCCATGATCAACCGGCTGAGAAACCTGGTGAGGATCAGATCCAGGGACAAGAGCACATTCCACTTCCGCGTGGGAAGGGCGGACATGGACGAGAAGCAGCTCGCGGAGAACATCGAGTCCGTGGTGACCAAGCTTGAGCAGACCCTGAAGGATGGACGGCAAAACCTCAAGTCGGTCTTCGTTAAGACGACCATGGGACCTGCTATTAGGGTGATTTAGATGGCATCAGAGGCAATCCGTCGAGTGCCAGAGTGGAAGGTGAAAGAGGTCGACGAGCTGGTCGAAAAGATCGGCCAGAGTCCCGTGGTGGGCTTGGTTGGCATAAGGGAGATCCCGGCGAGCAACATCCAGAGTATCAGGTCCGATATGAGGGCCTCGGTCGAGATCCGTGTGGTCAGGAATAACATCGCCAGTCGTGCGCTGAAGAAGGCTGGCGCGGATATCGGGGCGCTAGCCGACCACATACAGGACCAGATCGCAATGATCTTCTCCGAGACAAACCCCTTCCGGCTTAAAAAGGCTCTCGATGATACCAAGCGGCCCATGCCGATCAAGGCTGGCAGCCGCTCCCCGAAGGAGATCGTCGTGGAGGCTGGAGAGACGTCCTTCTCCCCAGGACCCATGGTGGGCAAGCTTCAGACGGCGGGCATTCCAGCAGCGATAAAGGGTGGCAAGGTCTTCATCAACCAGAGGACGGTGCTCGCCAAGGAGGGAGAGGTGGTCTCCCCTCGAATGGCCGAGATCCTTCAGACGATGGAGATCTACCCTCGTGATGTGGGGCTGGAGCTTCTGGCTATCTACGAGGGCGGCCTCGTATATCTCAAGGAAGAGCTTAGCGTCGACGTGGAGGCGATAATTGGCGAGATGGCCGTGGCATCTGCAAAGGCATTCGGCCTTGCCATGGAGATCGGCTATGCCACGCCACAGACGGTCGGGCCCCTCCTGCAGACGGCCCAGGCCAAGGCCTGGTCACTGGTGGCCGAGGCGGCAATACCTGTTCCCGGCAGTATGACGATTGTGCTCGTCAAGGCAGCGGCAAATGCCGCGGCGGTAATGGCTGCGACGGGCAAGGCAGAAGAGGCTCCAGCGACGACATCCGCGGAAGAGGTTGTTGAAGAAGAGGAGGAGAAGGAAGAGGAGGACATGGCTGCAGGGCTTGGTTCTCTATTTGGATGATCCTATGAGGTGAATTAAGATGGAATACGTATATGCAGCATTGATGCTTCACAGTTCCGGCAAGGGCGTGAGCGAGGAAGGAATCAGAACAGTACTGGATGCAGCTGGCATCACAGCGGATGAGGTCAGGATAAAGGCCCTAGTCTCCGCCCTTGAGGGCGTTGACATCGACAAGGTCCTCTCCCAGGCCTCGGCCATGCCCGTGGCAGTAGCCGCAGCACCTGCCGCTGCTGGAGGAGCGGCTCTGGCACCTGCCGCAGCCGAGGAAGTCGAGGAGGAGACCAAGGAAGAGGCAGAGGAGAGCGGAATGGAGGGCCTCGGAGCCCTCTTCGGCTGAAGAGAGACTATAGGGGTGCGGGACGCACCCCTCCCATGCATTTTCCTCTTCCCCACTCAGGGGAGAATTTGCATCTTCGCTGAATTGTGTGGGTATAGATCATAGGAGATTTCAGGCATGAGCCATTTGTTTCGTCATGGGGCGTCTGAGATTAGCCGCA
>JAFGMR010000015.1 GCA_016927425.1 Methanotrichaceae archaeon
ATGATATGACTTTTTTAAAAAATGTAGTTGTACAAACCTGAAATGTAAGGAAAAAATCCATTTTCACTGAATTTGTAGATTGTGCCCGCTGATAGTACCCAGAGATATGATTCAAACATCTTGTATGCGTTTTCAAGCATCTCTTTCTCATCTGGTGATGGATGCCGGCTACAGAACTCAGATTCCCATTTTCGAAGTAATGTATCCTGGTAACCAAGCATATGTACGATCGGCAAGAGAAATTGAAGGGGTTGCTCCTTATCAATAGCGGAAGAATAAAAGATCCATTTCTCAAATATAGTTGTAGGGGGCTGAATTGACTTGCCTGCTGCCTTCATTATAGGAATGAATCTCCTTGGAATCTCTTTCTCGTCCATAGTCGTACCTTTTTTATCAGGAAGTGTACCGAACTCTCTGCAATTTCGTAAATCTTGTTCTCTGCTATGGTTATTCTTGGTGATCCATAGATAAATTGCTTTTGCCGTCAGCCTATCCTCTTTGAGATATAAGGGCTACCAGCCTAATGAGAAACTGGTTATTAGAGAACGCCCCTATCACGCGTCTTATGCATTTAGTTCCTTATTTCCGGGCAGAGACGCTCTGAAGAAGGGGATCAGCATTAGCAAGAGCCTTCTACTCTCATATCAGCGGCTCAGGCTCCCTTCCCCCTGCTAGAGGCAGCCTTGCCCTATGCACGACCAATGGATCTCGAAAGCCGATTGCCCTGTTCAAGAGAAGCCGCTTTCCCTGAACCGTCATGGCGTAGACTGGAATTGCAATCCCCATCTGCATCGAAGCCCGCAGTCCCACAACATCCCTTACGGCGCGCGAGGCGCATCCCCATACGAGATCGCACGACTCCGCAAGGATCTGGGCCTTCTCCTCATCGATCCCAGTCGTATGGACGGCGAGAATGGCGGCATCCCCGCTCTCCCTGATGGCTCGGGCATCGTCGGCCCGGCTCCCGGAAATCGTAACGCCAATCCGGCGAAAGCCCGCTTCTTGCGCCTTCCTCCACCCCTCCAATTGATCGATTGCGGCCTCCTGGCCGAGGAGGATGCAGCCTCTCGCAATCAGCCCGTCCTGGATCTCGGGTATGGGATCGGTTCTGAGGAGGCCTGTCATGTGGGCCCCGACTGCAAGGAGCACCTCCGGCCTCGTTATGACAGCTGTTCCCGCTCCCTCGCAGACGGTGACTGCCGCATCCAGGAGGCCTGCCTTCAGGGCATCGGCCATGATCTCGGCTGCGCCGAAGGCAACGGGCCCGTCCCGGAGCTCGAGGACCCTCGCTGCGCCGTACATGCCAAGCGCCTCCATGTGCTCTCGCAAGGCCATCTCAACCGTCTCCCTGCTCTCCTCCCCGTGGCGATAGAGGTCCTCTCGAAGAGGACACCTCTTTACCAGAGGATCGCTCAGCACCTCGATTGAGCCATCGACGATCTTGACAGTCGCGCCTGCCATCTCCAGAATATGTTCAACCATCCCCATCACCAGCGGCTTGGCCTGCTCCCCCCCTCTCCGAGGGGAGCTTAGCTCTTCATTCGAGAACTCGCTCGCACAAAGGGCTGTCGATCGGATTTGCCCCTATTGATCGATCGGTGGCCAAATATGACGGCAAATAGCCCATCAAGGCTGGAATCTTTAAAATTATGTATTTAATGTATTAATTATTGCGCTTGTCTTTATAAGGTAGCTAATTCTATTTTCAAGCATATCTCAAGTGTAACAGGTTTGATATATGTTAGAGAGAGAAGGATTGGCTGGAGGCTGGGCACAACGTCCTTGCGAAGAAAGACCCTCATCACCTTCGGGATGCTGGGAAGCATTGGAGCAGATCTGAAGGGCAGAGCATCCTTACGAAGAAAGACGCTCATCACCATCGCAGCAGTCCTCCTCCTTCTGATGATCTCGATTGGCCTGATCATGGAGATGCACTTTATGGGCAGCATCTACGGGCTGGAGGCCGAGGCTTCTCAAGGCAATATGAAGGAGGTCATCTTCGCCATCGATGACGAGTTTGCGAGGCTACTCGCCACGACCGTCGACTGGGCCGAGTGGGATGACACATATGCATTTGTGGAGGGGAGGAACGAGGAATATATCAGTTCCAATCTGGTCGACGGAACCTTCATCGATCTGGGAATCGACCTCGTGATCTTCCTCGATCGCGATGGAGAGATCGTCTACGCAAAGCTCTACGACTCGAAGGACGGATGTGAGGGGCCGATTGAGCCCGAGCTATTGGAGGAGATCGAGTCGGGAGGCCCGCTTGTAAGGCACGGCCTTCCGAACGAGAGCGAGGGCGGCCTTTTCCTCGCCGGAACCTATCCCATGCTCATAGCATCCCATCCCATACTGACAAGCCTCGGCGAGGGGCCTGTTCGAGGAACCCTCATCTTCGGCTCATGCCTCGACGAAGAGGCCATCTCCCGCATCGGGCGGCTGACAGGGACCAACATAACCATAGGAGCGCTCAACTGGACAGAGCTTCCGCTGGATGTCAGAGGGGGCTTTGAGATCTCCGACCAATCCAGGGGATCGCCCATCGTGGTGAGCCCCTTGGACGATGAGACCATGGCCGGCTACTCCATCCTCTCCGACATCCACGGCAAGGGCACGCTAGTTCTGCGAACGATGACCACAAGGGAGATCTTCAACCAGAGCAGGTCGAGCCGGTATATCGTCCTTCTGTCGATACTGATCGCGGGCCTGGTGCTCGGGGGTGCGATCTTGATAATTCTTGAGCGATGGGTGCTCCACCCCCTCGCCGCCCTCAACATCTCGCTTTCCCAGATCGGCAAGTTGGGGGATCTTTCTGCCAGGATTCCACAGACTGGAAGTGGTGAGTTCTCAAGCCTTGCGCAATCGATCAACGGCATGCTCGAGTCGCTCGAGGAGGCGAGGCATAGGGAGAGGAAGAGCGAGGAGCGCTACAGGAATATCTTCGACCTCTCGCAGAACGGCTTTGCCCTTCACGAATTGGTCGTCGATTCCGTTGGCAAGCCGATAGACTACATCTTTCGCGAGGTCAACCGCGCCTTCGAGGATATCACTGGCATGAAGGCGGATCGGATCATTGGAAGACGCCTCACCGAGGTATTCCCTGGCATGGTGGACGATCCTGTGATAGAGATTTATGGCCGCGTGGCGCTTAGCGGAGAGCCGACCCGGTTCGACCGGTTCTTCTCGAGCCTTGGGAGGCACTACGATGTCGCGGTCTTCTCTCCGGGCAAGGGGCAGTTCGTGACCGTATTCACCGACATAACCGATCTGAAGAGGACCGAGGAGGAGCTGAGAGCGGCCAAGGAGAGGGCGGAGGCCGCGACGAAGGCCAAGTCGGACTTCCTTGCCAATATGAGCCACGAGATCCGAACCCCCCTAAACGCCATAATCGGCATGAGCAACATGTTGCAGGAGACCTGTCAGAATGAGGGGCAGAAGGAGTACCTGGAGACGATTCGTTCCAGCAGCGATGCCCTCTTGGAGGTCATAAGCGATATACTGGACTTCTCCAAGATCGAGGGCGAGAAGATGGAGCTCGAGAGAGAGCCCTTCGACCTGAGGGAGATAGTGGAGGCATCCCTCGATATGGTCGCTATGAAGGCTGCCGAGAAGGGGTTGGATCTCAACTATTCGATGGAAGCGGATGTGCCGAGGACCATCGTCGGCGATGCGGCAAGGCTCAGACAGGTTCTCTCAAATCTGCTGAGCAACGCCGTCAAGTTCACGGAGAGGGGCGGGGTCGACCTGACCGTCTCATCGTCCGGAAACGATTCCGATGAAATTCATGTGGAGGTGAGGGATACGGGGATTGGAATTCCTCCTGAGAAGATGCCGCTGCTCTTCCACTCCTTCAGCCAGGTGGACTCGTCGATTACGAGGCAGTATGGGGGAACGGGGCTTGGACTTGCCATCTGCAGGAGGCTCGTCGAGATGATGGGCGGCCGGATCTGGGCCGAGTCTACGCCTGGGAATGGAAGCGTCTTTTATCTTGCGATTCCCAGCGGCCAAGCAGCGGATCATCCCGATCCCCCGGTCGCCGGCCTCGGGGGATTGAGGGTGCTCGTGGCAGATCATAGCTATCTCGCCCGAACGATGCTCGCCCAGGACCTCGCAAGCTGGGGCATGCCCTCCCTCACGGTATCGAGCGGAAGGGAGGCCTTGGAGGCACTGGATCAAGGAGAGCGGATCGATATCGCCCTGATAGATATGGGGATCTCCGATATGGACGGCCAAACTCTTGCCGATGCCATCTCCGGCCTGCTCGGCCGAGGGCAGATTGCGATCATCATGATGACAATGCTAGGCAAGCGCAGCCGTGGAATGGAAAATAATCTCATCTCCGGCGTCCTGGAAAGGCCGGTCAAGCGCAAAGCCCTTCTTTCAGCCCTCAAGAGGGCAGTTGTCCATGCGGATTCGATTGAATCCTCATCCAATGAGGCAGGCAAGGCAGAGCCTGGAAGGCGCAAGCGATTGAGCATACTGCTTGCCGAGGACAATCCAGTGAACCGGAAGGTGGCGCTCACAATGCTCAAGCACCTGGGCTACAGGGCAGACGTTGTGTCAAACGGCCAGGAGGTCCTCGATGCCCTTTCTGATCATCGCTACGACGTGATACTCATGGACGTTCAGATGCCCGTCATGGACGGGATGGAGGCAGCCCGGCGTCTTCGAGCAGCGGGAAACCACCGTCCCTGGATAATTGCGATGACTGCGCACGCGCTTGAGGGTGACAGGGAGATGTGCATCGAGGCTGGCATGGACGACTATGTGAGCAAGCCCGTGAGGATGGGAACTCTTATGGCAGCGCTCGACCGCGCCCTCAAGGCCGGCCAGGAGGACGGCGGAGACGCCGAAGGAATCCAAGGAGGGACCGAGCCTCCCGGCCAAGGATGATTGCTCCAAGCCAGAAAGCGGCCTCCCCGGCGACGACGATCGTCACGGAGAGCAAGGCCTTTCCATCGAGGGAGAGGGATAGGACGGGAACGACCAGAAGCATCCCATAGATCAGGAAGGAGAGGCCGACGAGGGCAAGGCCTATCCAGCGCCGCCGGCCTCCAAATCCTGGAAGGGGTCCCGTCCCAATGGATGGATGTTCCGCAATTGGAGGGGGAGTCATTTGGATCGGATCATCCATGATAATGAGCGCATCATCCCTATGAAGAGATGCCGCGCAATTGAAGGAGGGCGCGCTCGACCTTCTCTCGCATCTCCCCAACCCTGGATCGATATTGCAGGAGCTGCTCTTCCCTCACTAGGAGCATCCGGGAGGTCTCGGCGGGGGCCGGTCCGCCCGGCTGGTCCCTCCTCTCGACGTTTCGGCGAGGGTCGAGCGCCTCTTCGAGCTCCCGCTCGCCAAAGCCCATCTCGCTCGGCCTGATTCCCAATGGCTCCCCTGCTCTGTCGAGGTCCTCGATTCCGGGGAGATCCCCCGTCGCTGCAAGCGCTCCTACGATCCTATGGGCCTTTCGAAATGGAATCCCGGTCGACCGGACGAGCGAGTCGGCAAGCTCCGTTGCAGTCGAGAAGCCAGCTCCAGCGCTCTTCTCAAGGCGGTCTACATCGAAGCGGACGGATTCCATGCATCCATCCATGATCCTCGTCGAGCCTCGAGTCCAGGAGAGAGCCCTCCAGAGATGGGGGGTTACCTCTTGCAGATCCCGGTTGTAGCTTAAGGGAAGGGCCTTGCATATCGCAAGTGCAGCAGCCAGGCTTCCGAGGACCGATCCTGCCTTTGCCCTGACGAGCTCTGCCGTATCCGGGTTCTTCTTTTGCGGCATGATCGAACTAGTCGAAGCAAAGAGGTCGTCGATCTCGATATAGGCGAACTCGGTCGTGGACCAGAGTATCAGCTCCTCGGCGAGCCTGCTTAGCGTGACCATCTGGATCGAGAGGGCTGAGAGCGCCTCCAGTATGAAGTCCCTGGTCGAGACCGCGTCCATGCTGTTCTCGATTAAGCCGTCGAAGCCGAGAAGCTCGCAGGTCCGCCTTCTGTCGATGGGAAACCCGGTCGAGGCAAATGCGGCCGATCCAAGGGGGCTCTTGTTCAGGCGGGCGTAAGCGTCCACGAGCCTCTCGAGATCCCGTGCGAGGGCATCGCCGTGGGCGATCAGGTGATGGGCCAAGGTTGTAGGCTGGGCGTGCTGCGTATGGGTAAATCCCGGAGAGAGCGTCTCGCGATTCTCGGCGCCCCTCCTCCATATCGTCTCGATGAGGGAGAGCACCTCCTCCATCAGGTCGAGGATCTCCCCCCGAAGGGCCAGGCGGATGCAGGTTGCAACCTCGTCGTTTCGCGACCTTCCCATATGCATCCGCCCCCCAACCTCCCCGACCTGGGCGATCAGATAGGCCTCGATCGCCTCGTGCACGTCCTCGCCCGGCCCCAGATCATTCTCATCGATATCATCGAGCGCCTGGATGATGCTCGATGCGTCCTCCTCCGATATGAGGCCTGCCTCCCTTAGCATGATCAGATGGGCCCTGTCTACCAAGAGATCTGCCTCGAATATCCGATGATCTGCCTCTCTCGATGATATGAACTCGAGCACGTCGTCTGAGATCTCGCCCAGCCTTCCTTCCCTCAGCAGCATCGACCATCACCTCAGGTTGTATAATTGGCGTTGATATCGATGTATTCGTGTGTCAGGTCACAGCCGAACGAGCGGGCATGGCCCTCTCCAGAGTGAAGGTCGATTAGGATGTAGATCTCCTTGCCTTTCATCAGCCTCTCTGCCTCCTCCAAGACCCCATCGACGATTCTCCCCCGATCGACTAGTGTCACCTCGCCTCCGGCCCCCTGGAGTCGAAGGGTGATATCATTGGGGTCGAAATCGGCTCCTGACCTTCCTATAGCGCAGACTATGCGGCCCCAGTTCGGATCCTCTCCGTAGATCGCGGTCTTCACGAGGTTGCTCCTGGAGACGGCTTTTGCTGCGAGCCGAGCATCCATGTCAGTCCTTGCGCCGGAAACTACGGTCTCCATGTACTTGCTTGCGCCCTCTCCGTCTCTTGCCATCTTTCGGGCGAGGGTTGTGCATACATGGCTCAAGGCCTCCTTGAATACCTCTTTTTGGCAGCTCTGCTTTCCGGTTGCCGTGATCAGTACCATGTCGTTCGTGCTAGTGTCGCCGTCGACGGTGAGCATGTTGAAGCTGGAATCGACCGCTTCTGCGAGGCTCTCTGCGAGGTCCTCGCGCGAGATCTTGGCATCGGTGTAGAGGAAGGCGAGCATCGTTGCCATGTTCGGCTCTATCATCCCGGCGCCCTTGCAGATGCCGGCCACCTTTATGCCGCCGTGCTCGATAGCCGCCTCCTTGATCCTGGTGTCAGTCGTCATGATCGCGCGTGCTGCATCCTGGCTTGCCTGCGGCGTTTCGCTGAAGGATCCTTTGGCCTCCTCGGCAAGGGCTTTAAGCAGGTCGATGTCCAGATAGCGGCCGATGACCCCGGTTGAGGCAACCGCTATGCGGGATCTCTCGGTCTTCAGGATCTCGGCAAGAATGCCTGCCATCTCTCCAGCATCCTCTAGCCCCCTCGCGCCCGTATAGGCATTGGCACAGCCGCTGTTTGCAATCACCCCGTCCAAGCGGCCTTCCCTTGCGAGGTTTTTTGAGGTCAGATCGATTGGGGCTGCTCGGACTTTGTTCCTGGTGAAGACCCCCGCGGCTATGCCGCTGCAGGCAATCAAGGCTAGGCCGTACCTGTCCCGCCGGATCCCACAGGCAGAAAGGCCGTCGATTGCGGATATGCCTCCCTCAATCTCACGCATCCGCGCCCCCTCCAAGCCCTGATATGATGTCTCCCCGGGTGACTATTCCAACAAGCCTTCCCTCCTCCACGACGGGAAGGCGGTTGATCCTGTGGCGGACCATCATCTCGGCCGCCTCCTCGATAGATTGATCAGGCGCTGCGAAGTGGACCTGGCGGTTCATCACATCGGCAACCGTCATCTTCTCGATCTCGCCAAGCGAGGACTTCAACCTCTCCCATCTTATGAGGTCTCTAACCGGCACCTCCAGGATCTCGAGGGGGCTAGGCAGCCAGAGGCCTTCATCCTCGCCCTCGTCCGAGAGAAGCCTTAGGAGATCGGACTCGGAGACGACGCCCACAACCCGCTCTCCCAACAAGACTGGCATGCCGCTTATCCTCTTTTCTCGAAGCAGCCTTGCAGCCTCGCTTACCGGGGCATCCTCTTGGCAGGCCACCGGCTCAGAGTTCATAACATCGCTTACCTTCATCTAGATCCCTTCTCCATCTCCGTCTCCATGGCTTATGGGGATTGTCCTCTTCTTCTCCATCTCCGCTTCAGGGCGCTCCTCCCGGGAACCAGAGGCCCGCAGTCTCATCGAGTCCCATCATGAGGTTCATGTTCTGGATGGCCTGGCCGGATGCGCCCTTGACGAGGTTGTCGATCGCGGAGATCACAACAAGCCTGTCCTCGCCTCTCTCCGCCTCGAACCCTATGTCGCAGAAGTTGGAGCACCGGACGTTGCTGAGCATTGGAACTTGCGCCATCCTGACGAAGGGAGCCTTCTCATAGAACTTCTCGTAGATCTGCGAGACGGCTGCCCTGTCCTGTATGATGTCCGCCTTCTCCTCCTTGACGATTACATGTGCCGTTGTGAGTATCCCCCGCACGGCCGGGATGACGTGTGGGGTGAAGCTGACCTTGACGTTGCCTGCAAGGCGGGAGAGCTCCTGGCGGATCTCGGGGACGTGGCGGTGGTTTGTGATCTTGTAGCACCTGATGTTCTCTGCGAGGTTCGGGTAGTGGCTCGTCTCGGAGGGCTCGATCCCAGCTCCTGAGATGCCCGACTTCGAGTCGAAGATCGCCCTCTCGATGATCCCTGCCTTTGCAAGCGGAGCTGTTGCGAGGATCGCCCCTGTGGGGTAGCAGCCGGGGTTTCCGATTAAGTTGGCTTTCGCAACCTCGGGGTGGAGTTCGGGAAGGCCGAATACCGCCTCCCTTGGGGCGCGGTGTGTGATGCCGTAGGTCCTCTCGAAGACGTCGATTGGCAGGCGGTAGTCGGAGCTCAGATCGATCACTTTCGCGCCGCTGTCGAGAAGCGCGGGCACCCAGTCCATTGCAGTCCCGTGGGGAACGGCCGTGAATACGACGTCGCATCGTTCAGCCACCTCCTCAGCCGTTGGGGACTCGAACTTGAGGTCACAGATGCCTCGCAGGTGTTGGTGAACGCTTGTCACATCCTTTCCGGCGAGCTTCCTGGATGTAATGCAGACCGCTTCTGCCTCCGGATGGCATGATAGGAGGCGAAGCAGCTCGCCTCCGGTATAACCAGATCCGCCGATTATGCCGATGTCCAACATAGAGGGAGCACTCGGCCCTGCTTATATAAATTCAACACGCTGAGATGGTTCCTCGTTGTTTTATATGGGTGAATGTATCTCTCCCTATTTCAACCGCGAATAACCGCGAATGAACGCTAATATCTCCTTAATTCCCGTCTATTTGGAGTCCATAAGGGCGTATATATAGCGATTTCATCGAAGTTTAGGCGTGCTAAAGTTGACAATAAGTTCAAGTAGATGGTTAGCAGCCTTCAAGCAATTGAGCGGTTGCGTGAACTTGATAAGCTTCGGCGCCTTTGCGCCTTCGTGACTTTGCGATTATCGGTATGTAGCAGCTCACCACCGAGCTATCAGAATATGACGAATGAATCAAGCTTGAGCTCTTCAATGATGCCTACACACGCAATTCCGCGAAGAGACGCTGAGGGCAGTGGGTGCAGGCAACTGAAAAAAAAATCACGAGAATCGATAGCCTGCAGGCAATTCTTGCGAAGATCCCTGCAAGGTCGATCGCTACCGATTTTCAGTAACTCTCACCTACGCCCCGATCCAGAACCTCTGAGTTTAAATCTTTTGAAGACTCTATAGGAGCGTTATATGTTCTGCGAGTACATTCATGCGGCGCTGTCCAAAGCAACTTATGAGATCATCGAAGACGAAGACCCCTTTTATGGGATGATTCCAGAACTTCGGGGCGTGTGGGCTATTGGAAAGACTTTGGAAGAGTGCCGCGAAAACTTGAAAGGCGTTATCGAAGGCTGGATAGCCTTAAGATTGAGGTTAGGGCTGGCAATCCCCCCAATAAACGGGCATACAATAGAGACCCCTACCAGAGCTGAGGCAGTTGTATAAGCTTACAAATGTCTCCTGGAATGAGCTGATCAGGCGACTTCGAAAGCTCGGCTTTGAAGGCCCCTATCTCAGCAGCGGTCCGCATCCGTATTTCATGAAGAAAGGAGACTTGACCGTTGACCTTCCAAACCCGCACAAGCAGGACATCGGTGTTGATCTTCTCAAGAAGGTCTTGAAGCAGGCCGAGATCAGCCGTGAAGAGTGGTTTTCTGTGGCTTGAACAGTAAGGTAGACCATAACCCCGGACAGACCATTGGGCAGTGGGTGCGGGCAACTGAAAGAAATCACAAGAATCGATGGCCTGCAGGCAATTCTTGCGAATATCCTTGCAAGGTCGATCGCTACCGATTATTGATAACTCTCACCCACGACCCGCTGATATCATCGACATAAGCTCTCGCTAAGCCTTGTGAGCGCCTCCCCGACCGCCGATATCATCTCCCTCCCCTCCAAAACGGAGAGCCAGCGCTCGGGAATCCAGCCGCTCCCGCTTGCGGCCCCTGCAAGGGCTCCTGCGATTGCCGCAATCGAGTCCGAGTCGCCCCCGCCGGAAGCAGCGCAGGTGACGGCCTCCTCTGGCGGAAATTTAAGGAAGTAGTAGAATGCGGCAGGAACCGTCTCGACCGCCGCAGGGGAGCTGCCAAGGACTCTTCGAGCGACCTCCTCGTCCTCCTCCAGGAGGTCGACCGTCATTCGAAGCCTTGCCCCCATCTCCACATCCACGCGGCCTGCCAGGGCCGATGCCTTCTCGATTGTAGCCAAGGGCTTCCAGCCCTGAAGCGAGAGCGCAACCCCTGCGGCAACTGCAACAGCTCCTGCCCTCGACGAGGTGGAGGTGTGGGTCGGAAGGCTCTGCAGATCGGCATAGCGTGCGACAATATCGAGGTTGCAGTGGTAGACGAGGCCGATAGGGGCAACCCTCATGGCGGATCCGCATGTTGGAATTGGGGAGCCCGTCTCCCTCCAGCTACAGCCGGCGATCAAAGCTTCGACGGAGGAGCGCGTCGCAAGGCCTACGCCTCGGTCCAGACCCGAGGCCCAGGACGAGCCCCAGTCGGCAAGCCTTTGGCTGAAGTGGTCGCAGGAGAAGCCCTGGGCCTCGATCATGGACTTTGCGAGGATTATCGTCTCCTCGGTGTCATCGGTGTACTGGCCCGCCTTCAGGCCGAAATGGAAGTGGCCCTCTTCGGCTGCCATCATCTCGGTTACGCGGCCGAATCGGCACTCGATCTCCGCTTCATCGAGTCCCTCGACCGGCATTCCAAGGGCATCGCCGACGGCAAGGCCTAGGAGAGAGCCCCGGATGCGGTCTGGAAGGTCGATCATAAGCGGCTTTTCGCCCCGTCTGGATAAAAAGAGTTCCTCGCTGTTCGATGTGGGCGAGCGCTTTCCTTCCAAATTAAACCACGAATGAACGCGAATGAACGCTAATATTCTCTCTTAAATCACATGCAATTAGGGTATATGTGAGCTTATTTGTAACGGATCCATTGAAGTTCAGGCGTGTTGAAGTTGACAATATGTAGAAGCAGGGCGGTGATCCCTTTCCACATAGTTCGGCAAAGTGCCATCTTTGGGAAGGATTATCACTCGGGCCTTCAACATCGGTATCGAATGGCAAAGGATCACCTGAGGGCCTGGGATTGCGATTACGAAAGGCGCGGGAGGCTCTGGGGCGGCGCCGGGGATCTGCCCGAGCTTCCTCAGGATTCGCGGATACTGGAGCTTGGCTGCGGCGACGGAAAGACGCTCGGGCTTGCAGCGGACCGCGGATTGCCCGTAATCGGCCTCGACATATCGAAGCAGGCGCTCGCCCTTGCCCGCGGCGCGGCCCCAGCCGCCCCCCTGATCCTCGCCGACGCCCGCGCCCTTCCCTTCCGGGACGGATGCATCGATTACATCCTCGCCTATCACGTCTTCGGCCATCTGCTCGAAGGCGAGAGGCGAGCCGCAGCACGGGAGGCGGCCCGCGTGCTTCGGCCCGGGGGGAGGCTCTTCTTCCGGGATTTCGGAAGGGGGGATATGCGCTATGGTCGGGGCGAGGAGGTCGAGCAGGGGACGTTTCGCCGTGGCGCAGGAACGATTACCCACTACTTTTCGCCGGAGGAGGCAGCCGCGCTCTTTTGCTGGATGCGGGTGGCCCACGTGGAGGCTGTGCGGTGGACGATGCGGATCAGGGGAAGCGAGGTCGTGCGGGAGGGGGTATGGGGGGAGCTTGCGAAGAGCGAATAAAATTGTATTTATGATTATATAATCTCTTCCATTTTGGATGGATCTTCGCTATTCTTTGGCCATCTCCTCCTCAATCCTTTCAGAATTGGAGGGGTTGATATGTACCTTAGACGAGCACGAAGCCGCAAATAAAAAAGAGGGGTATAAGAACCCCTTACATACAGGGCAGCCAATCGACGCTGATTGCGCCGCAAGTGCTGTTGCCCCACAGCTGGATGAACTTCTCGATTGAGAAGACGCCGGTCAGGTCCTCAACCGATCTGCCCCACTCGTTGTGCCGTCCTTTGGAGTTGACCGAGGGATCCCTCGACAGCCATCCGATGTGTGCAACGCCTATTACGTTGCTGTTGAGGTTGGCCTCAAGCACGCCGGTGCAGCAGGCGTTGACTGCTCCAACATCGACAGTCTCTATACCCCTACAATATAGCCTCGTCTTGACCTCTGTGCTCTTCTGAAGGTGTTCTGCATGGGTATACATCTCGGTCAGAACTGCACCGATCCTGTAGTTCTGGACACAGAGCTTCTCTATCCACTTCTGGTCATAGGTTCCAGTCTGGTACGAGACGGGCATATACTCAAATTCGGCCTCCTTAGTGAAGTTGATGTAGTCCATGGGCGGCCTATAGCCGGTTGGATAATTGCAGTAATGAAGCCGCAAATAATCGGGTGTCAGCTGCCTCTCGGCCTCCAGCTCTGTTTTCTCTATGATCACATTGCCGGATCCGGACTCCTTCTCCACAAGCTTGGCTCCAGAGAAGCCCTCCTGAGTGGATATTATCATCTCAACGTTCTTGTAGCCCACGCCCTTGACAGTCGCCTTCTCGTACATGTAGTTTGCACCGCATGCCATGCCAATTAGCGCAAGGCCAAGAACTAATACAGCAATTCCTCTCTTCAGCAAAGATCCCTCCTAATCTGTGCCATAGAGAATTCTCGGATCATATTTATTTCTTCCCCAATACAAAAAACCTTGAAATCGTTTTATTTAATTCTACTATTTACATACATTTTATGGCCTAAATAATATTTTCTTGGATTATCTTACCGATGATGCAGCTTCATACTGGATAATTTAACAATATAATTATTAATACATTTCAAAGATCGGGCCGACTTCGTTTGCGAAGCCGGATACATAAAGCCCATCCGTCCTATCCTGGATATCGAGCATGCTCGAATAGATGATCAATATATCAAGACCGCAAGCTCTGAGACGTGTGATATCTTCTCGGTACACTGATCCTTCGAGATGATACTTTTCGCACCATTTGCTATTGCCGTGCCTGCCATCAGAACGTCAAGTGCATTTACGGGTTCTCCTTCTTCGAAGAGAAAGCCCATGATCTCGCCTGCCTTTTCCACGTCCAAGATGTCGAAGTCCAAGATCTCCATTTCGGAGAAGAATCGCCTGAAAAACTGCTCCTCTCTCCTGGCCTTTCTATGGTTCACACCGGCGAGGATCTCGTAGCAGCTTATCTTCGTGGTGGTCGCATCCTCGCCCAAGTACTCCCGGATTCGTTCGGATCCCCTGAATAGGTCTATGGGGGCGCTGGTGTCGAGGACGATCATATCCTAGACCTCGATAGCTCCCTTATCTTCCTGGAATCCTCTTCAAGCCCCCTCAACAGATCCTCGTCCTCGATAGAGCCGAAGGAGGCTACAAGGCTGATCTTCTCGCGCCCAAGCAGTCTGTCTATCGCGTCGTTCAAGCTCTCCGCCCTCTCGCTTATCCCTCTTCAGCATCTCGTACGCCTATTCTCGGATGGAAAGGGTCTTGGTTCTCATGGTTTCGTGCATGTATACACAGAGATATATTGGCTTCGCGCTCGGCCGTTGCTAAGAGGGCCCAGTCCGCATCACTCCAGCCACTTCTCCCCCTATGGATCATGCCTCGCCATGAGCCATGCTAATGCATAGGCTCCTTCCGGTCCTGGATGCCAAGCATTCAGCCGGGATCCTTCCGTATTATCATCCAGAAAATACAATGATCTTCATCCGGCCGGACGGAGCAGTCGCTATCAATGGATATCGTCCAGTGTTCGTCGAAGCCAGGGCCCAATGTCCATACCCGATAGAATCCCTCATCTCCAATGCTGTTTTGCCATGTGGCTATCTCGGTCAGCTCAGCATCAAGCGGCGATCCTCTGTAGGTGGCAAGCTGCGAGGATTCAATGCCTCCCTCTATGTTAATATCCTGGTCGACGCTCATACTGCCCTGTTTGATCTCTGCAACTCGAGAGAGCGAGCAGAGGTCGCTGTAGCTGCCGGAGAGATCGTTGTAGGCATACCCAGAACCCGCCGAGGCCGCCATCTGGGCCGAGAGATCTGCTGAGCCGGGCCAAAGGGAGGCCGCGCTGGAATCCGTGAGCCTTGTGGCTCCTTCGGTCAGAACGGTTCGCTCGACGAGATGGCCCTCTCCCCCGTCGTGCCCTTGAAAGTGCTGGGTCATGAGCACATTCCCGGAGCCTGAGACCTCCCTCAGGTCACCGATCTTAATCTCGACGGGATCACTCGAGAGGCTCTCCCAGACGGAGGTGTCCTGGTTTACGAGCATATTCTCTCCAAAGCCAACTCCCACATCCCCGTTCGAAAGGGAGAAGCCGACCTCTATCGCCCCTCCTGTTTCGAGCATCATTGTGAAGACGAGGGCGAAGGCGATTCCATTGAACGTCGAAGACATGGCGATTAATCCCCCACACGAGATACATAGTATACACATTCAATAGTTATAAAACCACCGAGTGCCCCCAAACATTATATCGCATCTACTTCCATTACCTATTGGAGCGATCTCCTTGGAGAAGATTCACACAACCTGCGTCTACTGCGGCTGTGGTTGCGGCCTGTTCCTTCATGTGGAAGGCGACCGCGTCGTTGGAGCCTCGCCTTCGCCCGGCCACCCGCTCTCCCGCGGCCGTCTCTGCATAAAGGGCTGGCTCGCAGGCGAGTTCGTCGGCCACCCGGACCGCCTGCGCTACCCCCTCATAAAGAGGGGCGACCGTCGGGTCAGGGCAACCTGGGATGAGGCGCTATCGCTTGTTAGAGATCGCTTCTTGAAGGTGAAGGAGGCATATGGCCCGGATGCCATAGCCGTCCTCACTTCGGCGAAGGGGACGAACGAGGAGAACTTCATGTTGATGAAGCTTGCTCGCGCCGTCCTGAAGACGAACAACGTCGACCATGTGGCGCGGCTCTGCCACGCGCCGACGGTAGCGGGCCTAAGCTACGCCATTGGGAGCGGCGCCATGACGAATCCGATCGAGAGCCTCCTTGAGTCGGAGGCGATCATGGTTGTCGGATCCAACACGACCGAGCAGCATCCGATGGTTGCAGCGACCATTCTGGAGGCCCAATCGAGGGGCGCTGAGCTGCTGGTATTCGATCCGAGGCGAACGCAGATTGCCGCCCAGGCCGACATCCATCTAACACCCGCGCCCGGCACCGACGTTGCCTGGATAAACGGCCTCTTGAACGTGATCATCGAGGAGGAGCTGATCGATGAGGTGTTCATCAGAGGCCGCACACAGGGCTTTGAGCTGGTTAAGGAGGCGGCAAGCTGCTACACTCCTGAGGTCGTCGAATCGATCACAGGAATCCCGCCACATCTGCTGAGGGCAGCTGCCCTCTCCTACGGCGCGGCCGAGGCCGCTTCGATCGTCTACGCCATGGGCATAACCCAGCACACGGCAGGGACCGATAACGTCCAGGCCCTCGCAAACCTCGCGCTTGCAACAGGAAACCTGGGCCGGGAAGGAACCGGGATCTATCCACTTCGAGGCCACCAGAACGTCCAGGGCGCCTGCGATATGGGGGCTCTTCCAGACCTCCTGCCGGGCTATCAGAAGGTATCCGATCCTCGAAAGATCGAGACGTTCGAGGAGGCATGGTCCGTCGACCTTCCAAGGGCGCCGGGCCTGACCGCAGTCGAGATCCTGGAGGCGGCGGAGGAGGGATCTATCAAGGCAATCTACATCTCAGGAGAGAATCCGCTCATGAGCTATCCAGATAGGGACTCGGTCTACAAAGCTTTGAAAGCACTGGACCTCCTGGTCGTAGCCGACATCTTCCCGACCGAGACCACGCGCCTGGCACATGTTGTCTTGCCCGTCGCATCTTTTGCAGAGAAGGATGGGACGTTCACATCGACCGAGAGGCGCATCCAGCTCATCTCGAAAGCCGTAAGCCCTCCAGGAGAGGCCCTTTCCGAGCTCGATGTGATATTCGATCTCATGAAGAGGCTTGGGGCACCATACCGATCCCTCTCGCCAGCCGAGGTTATGGAGGAGATCGCTTCTCTCAATCCGCATTATGGCGGCATAAGATACCGGAGGCTCGGGATAGACGGCCTTCAGTGGCCCTGCCCGGACGAGGACCATCCGGGAACGGGAATATTACACAGGGAGGCCTTTCCCATCGGCCGCGCCAGGTTTCGCCCCGTCTTCCAAAAAGAGCTTCACGAGTCTCCTGATGAGGACTATCCCTTCTTGCTCATCACAGGAAGGACTTTGTACCACTTCCACTCGGGCAGCATGACGCGGAGGACCTCTCTGCTGGATCGTGAGGTCCCGGGGCCCGTCGTCGATGTGAACCCGGATGACGCAGGGCGCCTGAGGATTCGGAGCCGCCAGAGGGTCGTCATCGAGTCTCGGCGCGGCCGCTTGGAGGTGGAGGCCCGCATCGACCCCGGGCTTATGCCTGGAATCCTCTATCTCCCGTTCCACTTCAGCGAGGCTCCAGCAAACGCGCTCACGGCAAGGGCGCTCGACCCAGCATCCCGAATCCCCGCCTTCAAGATATCGGCCGTCAGCATGAGGAGGGCTTGATGATGATAGCCTTCCTTTCCAATAACGAAATGGTTCCCCTCATCGAGGCCCTGGCGAAACGGCTGGAGGTGATCGCGCCAGTCCTCTCCGGAGGCCAGCCGGTATTCGCCACCTGGAATGGACAAGAGCTCGCGCTTGACGCGGAAAACCCCCTCTCCTCCCCGCTCGAGTTCCTCCTCCCATCGCGAGAGGCGCTCTTTCGCTACGTCCAGCTCTCCGGACGCTACACCTTCGAGGAGCCTTCTCTTCCCGCCCGTCTGATACTTGGAATCAGGCCGTGCGACCTCTTCGCAGTCGAAGTGCTCGACCGGATAATGACGGAGGAGCCATGCGACCAGGCCTACCTCGGCCGCCGAAGGTCGACTGTCCTCGTCGCCCTCAACTGCACGAGGCCTGGATCCGAGTGCACATGTGCTCAGATGGGATCGGGCCCTGGATGCGTGGCCGGCTATGACCTTGCGCTGACCCCTCTCGGGGATGGCTACCTCGTCGAGTCGGGCTCCCCGGCTGGAGTTCTCATACTGAGGGAGCATCCGCAATTCTTCAGGGAGGCGAGCAATGAGGAGATCGCAAGGAAGGAGGCGCTTCTTGCGGCGTCGAGGGAGCAGATGATCATGGTGCGGCCGGACCTCTCGCTTCAGTCGATGCAGGAAGCCATATCGGCTGCCGACTGGGAGCGGCTTGGCGATCTCTGTCTTCGCTGCGGCGGATGCAGCTTCATCTGCCCTACATGCCACTGTTTCAACGTCCTCGATCTTGGCGTTCCCGACGGGGAGAGGATTCGATGTGCCGATAGCTGCATCCTCTCAGGCTTCTCGCGCATGACGAGCGGCGCAAATCCGCGTGCTACGCAGGGCGAGAGGCTTGCCAACTGGTACAGGGACAAGTTCGTCTACATGCCGGAGAAGATCGGTCTGCCCGGCTGCGTGGGGTGCGGGCGCTGCCATAGGGTCTGTCTCGCGAGGTTTGACAGGCGAAAGCTGGAGGCTCTTCCATGAGTGAGTACATACCGATGCAGGCCGAGATCGAGGATATCGATCGCGTGACCTCGGATACTTACCTTATATCGCTTCACATCCTTGAGGGCAAGGGCCTCAGCTACAGGCCCGGACAGTTCATAATGGTCTCCGTCTTTGGGCTTGGCGAATGCCCCATATCGATAGCATCGAGCCCTACGAGGGATACGCTCCAGATCTGCATCCGACGGGCCGGACGGATAACCAGCGGCATCATGGACAGCCGGATAGGCGACGTGCTCGGCGTAAGAGGTCCCTGCGGAAATGGCTTTCCCCTGGAGAGGATGGGCCGGGATATACTGATCGCCGGCGGTGGCTCGGGATTTGCCACATTGCGCTCGCTTGTAAACTACATCGTCGATCGGCGGCGATCCTTCGGCGATGTAACTGTGATATACGGGGCTCGCACCAGCCAGGACCTCTACTTCATGCAGGAGTACAAGGGCTGGCAGATGGCCGGGCTCTCCGTGGGAATCACCGTCGATGTGGGCGACGACTCATGGACCGGAAACGTTGGAATGGTGACATCCCTCCTCGACCGCCTGGAGGTGTCGGTCGGCTCGGCTGCCATATGCGGCCCGCCTGTGATGATCAACTCGGTGGCGAACACCCTCCTTACCATGGGCTTTTCCAACTCCGATATCTACATCTCGCTGGAGCGTCATATGAAGTGCGGCCTTGGCAAATGCGGTCACTGCAACATTGGACCACATCATGTATGCCAGGACGGCCCTGTCTTCTCCTATGATAGGGTGAGATCGCTTCTGGAAAGTTTATAATAAATTTTATAAATTATATCCGCAATTCAAAAAAACTATATGTCATCAGGTTCTACTATGATAGAAGAATTGATGTGGGGGTTTCTCAAATGATGCATCGTCATCTCGCAGTTCTGATGGCAGGCCTGATCGCCTGCCTGCTTCTCTCGGGCCAGGCATGGGCCGGGATGGGGGTTTCAGGAACATCCGAACTGAGCTTGCCTCTTCTAGGCGAAGCGGTTGCGGGCCAGTACTCCGCCGGGGGCGATTCTGCGACTGCCGCCTACTCCATGCAGGCGCCTATGACCTCTGAGCAGGATAAGCTTCTCAGCTACGACCAGCAACCGACGGGAGCGTCCCAGATCTACTATCAGGGATCCTATCAGCCGTGGAGCCGCTTTTCCACCTCCTATCCCTCCAGCACTCCAGGGATGTGGGTCGAGACCAACTATGGTTGGTCGTGGTACGCTCATTCTCCCCTGGGCGGATGGGTTCGTGCATTGCTCTTCCTTCCAAGAACTGGGGACGTTCGCCTCTATGAGATATATCCAAGCGGCATCACCCAGTCGAGCAGCTTTGGCGTTATCCCCTCTGGCTACAGGTACATCTGGTTCTACGGGGATCTCCCGGGCACGCACATGATCGTCTTCGCCGTCAATGACCTGCCAAGTAATGCGGTCATGATCGACGTTGGATCATACGCATCCGGGTCAACGGGCTATGGATCGAGCATTGGATCGAGCTATGGGTCCAGTTACAGTTCGAGCTACGGATCGTTCTCGTCCGGGACCACGACCTCGATCAGCCGCTCAACCTCGGTCGTTTACACCTCCGACTCTGACGAGACCTCCGGCGAGTGATCGCCTTCGCTCCTTCCGGAGCATCCGGAAGATCGACTTTTTTTTGGATCCTTTCCTTCGGCCGTCGGGCATGATCGGTGAATCCACAGAATATAATTAAATATCTTTGGGCCAACGATATATGCAATGCTTTTTGGGGTGAGGTACTATGGGGACGCTAACAGTAGGAGATTACATCATTAGGAAGCTGATGGACCTGAAGGTGGAGCACGTCTTCGGCATACCTGGGGATTACGTGCTCGGGTTCTACAAGATGCTCGATGATAGCCCTCTCATGCTCGTGAACACCAGCGATGAGCAGGGGGCGGCCTTCGCAGCAGATGCCTATGCCCGGATGAGGGGGCTAGGAGCGATCTGCATCACTTACTGCGTTGGCGGGCTGAAGGTGATAAACGCCGTGGCCCAGGCATATGCCGAGAAGTCTCCTCTGGTTGTTATCAGCGGATCGCCCGGGGTCGAGGAGAGGCAGAGGAATCCCATGCTCCATCATAAGGTGAAGGAGTTCGATACTCAGCTTCGGGTCTTCCAGGAGATCACCGTTGCCTCTGCCGTTTTGAGCGATCCTCATCTGGTCTGCCAGGAGGTGAATCGGGTAATCGAAGCGGCCATGAGGTTCAAGCGACCCGTATACCTGGAGATACCAAGGGATATGGTATCCGTCCCCCTCGACGAGCAGCATTGCACCAACAGCGTCGCCATGGAGCCGGACGAAGGGGCCATGATTGAGGCCCTCGACGAGGTAGCAAGGCTGATAGACCGCGCCAGCCAGCCGGTAATCCTCGCAGGCATTGAGGTCCATCGTTTCGGCCTACGGGAGGAGGTGACGAGGCTCGCTGAGAGGTTGGGCATTCCAATGGCATCAACGGTTCTCAGCAGATCGGTGATAGAGGAGGACCACCCCCTATCATTGGGGGTATATGAGGGGGCTGTCGGACGTGAGGAGGTTGGCGATTACATTGATTCAAGCGACTGCCTGGTATTGCTTGGCACGTTCTTCAGCGACCTGAACATGGGCATGTTTGCAGCCAAGATCGACCAGGAGAGGTCCATCTATGTGACCAGCGAAGCCATGTACATCCATCATCATCGTTATGATGGGGTGGACCTGGGAGAGTTCATAAGGCGTCTCGCAAGTAGAGCCACTCCGCGCACCTGGCCAGAGATTCCACGCCCAATCCCGCAGGAGAGGTTCCATCCATTGCCCGATAGAGAGATCACTGTCGCAAGGCTCTTCCAAGCCATCAACTCCTTTCTAAGACCCGGATCCATTGTGGTCACCGACGTGGGCGATTGCCTATTCGGAAGCCTCGACTTGCGCCTGCCTCATCAGACGACGCTTCTCGCCCCGGCCTACTACGCATCGCTCGGATTTGGGGTTCCTGGTAGCATCGGGGCAGAGCTCGCCGTCCCAGGAAGAAGGCCCCTTGTCCTCGTGGGAGACGGAGGATTCCAGATGACTGGAATGGAGCTCTCAACAGCCGCCAGGTATGGCTTAAGGCCGGTAGTTGTGCTCTTTAACAACGGAGGTTACGGGACAGAGAGGCCATTGCTCGATGGCGCCTTCAACGACCTCCACAACTGGAGATACAGCATCATCCCCCAGGTTCTTGGCGGGGGCGAGGGCGTGGAGGTTAGGACCGAAGGCGAGCTCGAGGCCGCCCTGGCAAAGGCCGGGTCCGACGAGAGGGGCTATCTCCTGATAGAGGTTCACCTGGATAAGGACGATATGTCACCAGCCCTCAACCGTCTAACCCAGCGACTCGCAGCCAAGGTGAAAGCCTGAACGCCGATCCGATCATAACCTCTCAGGACCGGCAAGCCAACGGCTGGCAGCCAAGGATAGGGCCTGGGCGGGACGGCCAGGGATGGCTGAAGGCCGCCCGCCAGCGGGAAGATGGGCGGTCTTCGGGGGGTGATGGCGAAGTGGGTGCATGCCCCTGAAAGCGTCTCTGCGCCGTCCCTTACTTGCGCGAGGTCCCCCCGGTCAGAATGCGCCAAGGGTGGTTTGGCCTCCCTCATCTGCAGGGGCCTGCCTTCGCGCCCGCCTCGATGCGCGCTCCTCCTTATCGAAGTAGAAAACCCTGTTTGCCCTCATCGAGATCTCATCGAGGTAGGGATCGCTACGCGGGGCGTAGAGAAGCACGATCGCGTCTCGTGCAGCCTCCTCCATGGCTTTCGCCATGTACGCCAGTATCACGCCATCGTCCTCGTAGATGGTAGGATCGTGTTCGATTATGGTTATGGTGTGGCTCGCCTCGCCGAGGATGGTCATCATCTGGAATGCTGTAAAGGCCCTCCTCACCTCGAGGTCGGTGAACCTTCGATCGAGCCGGCCGAGGATATGGCTGTGGTTTCCGCAGACGTAGAGTATGCGATAGCGCTGAAGCTCCAGATGGGTTGAGAGGGCCTCGACGAGCATCTCCGGCGGGGCTATCAGCAGGCTGAAGGCTCCTCTGGTGAGCGTGACCGCTTTATGAAGCTCGAAGTCCATGAGGGGGGGTGTCCCGGCCGCGGATATAAGGCGGATGCGGGCGGGGAGCGAATGTGATAACCATCCCAAGACCTCAGCTATTTATGCGATGCGTAAGAGTATGACTATTGGGATGGATGGGCGATGAGGATACTCTTGATCTCGATGATCACTCTATTGGTCGTGCCGGGCGTTTGGGCATCGGTAGAGGATGATTTGGAATGCTCCATGGCGGCTGCTCCTCCCTCCCCAGCTCTGCCCCCCGATCTCGGCATCCTGGTGGATATGGGATGCGAAGACGACCGCTCTTTCGG
This sequence comes from Methanotrichaceae archaeon, assembly GCA_016927425.1. Taxonomy (GTDB): domain Archaea; phylum Halobacteriota; class Methanosarcinia; order Methanotrichales; family Methanotrichaceae; genus JAFGMR01. The sequence goes on from JAFGMR010000015.1 coordinate 22,635, forward strand.
CGACCGCATATGGATCGCCGCCGAAGGTAAAAGGAGCGAGGAGATGTCTCTTCCGCTTGGATCGTTTGCAATCGAGGTTCTCTCGCCGGCCAGCAAGGGCTATGCGATGCTATTTCGCCGCCTGCCTTCGGGCGACCTCTCGACCCGGTTTTTGGGGTGCCTTTACCCAGGACACTCTTATCGCTACTGGTTTTCCGCAGACGCTCCAGGCACACACGAGATCTGGTATCGAATAGGCTGGCATGAGAGCAATCGGATCTTGTTTCACGTCGGGGATGACGATCTTCCCCTAACGGCCCTGACATGGACATCTTCACCCACGCGCTGATCCCATATCTACTGGGGCGGGCGCTTGGGAGAAGCGACTCCGAGGTTTTTGCCCTCGTCATAGGCGGCATTGCCCCAGACCTCGACGTCCTCATCTCCTGGATCGACCATCTCTACCCAACTGCGTTCCTTCTGGTCCATCGCGGTATCACCCATTCGCTTCCCTTCGGAATCCTTACGGCAGCCATTGCGATCAAGGCGGCCTCCACCGGCTGCGTAAACGAGCGTCTCGGCCGCAGGATGCCCCCATTCACAACGGCTGCGATTGCCTGGGCATCTCTCGGCGTCCTGATCCATCTCTCCCTCGACATGCTGACGACACGGGGCGTGCCTCTCCTCTATCCGCTCGACCCAACACGATGGTCCCTCGAGCTCTTCTTCTACTCGGAGACTGCTCTGACGATCGTATGCCTTGCGATAATCGTCTCGATATATCGCCTGGGGTGCAGGCGGCCGCGCCTTCTCCTCTCGATCGTCCTCCTGCTCCTCGTGGTCCTCGGAGGGGTCAGGATGGAGGGAAAGATGGAGGCCAAGGCCGCGCTTCCAGGATCGGAGAGCTATCCGCGCCCCGGCCTCCAGCGATGGGACCTCCTCCTCGACCGTGGATCTGCGTGGGAGGTCTACGGCTACACCCTGGGGGGGAACCCGGAGTTGAGGGGGATCTATCCAAAGCTTTGCGTCACGTCTTCCGGCCCCGGCCTCGATGAAGCGCTCTCTGCAGCGGCGGGCTTGGCGAGCGTCCAGACGTTGCGCTGGAGGGCCTACGCCGTCGCCGCAAACGCAACCAGGAAAGACGGTGCCTGGCAGATCGAGTACTATGATCCCCTGATGAGGGCCGATCTTCTGGATGCTCCACCCCTTCTAAGGCGGCTTGCGAGAGGACGGCTCAGCCTATCCGTCAGCGTCACGGATGGATAAGGCAGCGCTTGCCAAAAGGCAGCCTGCCTAAGCGAGACCAACTGACTGCGCGGCCTTTCCGAAGATCGGCAACGCAGCGCTTGCCGACCGGCGGCAGGCCTAGGCGAGACCACCCTCTCGATCTATCCGTAAGCGCAAGGGGGTGGAAGGGAAGAGCCTACCTGACGCTGGCCTTCTCAGGCGGATCTCACCATCTCGATCAGATCCGCCGGCCTCTCCAGGTCCAGGCCGTAGCGGTCGATCCTCCAGAGGAGTTTGCGGTGCCTTGCCCATAGGCATACGATCACTGCGAGCGAGAGTGCAAGCCACGTTGCAAAGAAAAGGGATGCCATCTCCCGTTCGCCCGGCCGCTGCTCCGAGTTGAGGTAGACCGCGGCTGCGAGGGTGACTATCAACGAGAGGGAGAGATCGGCAAAGGGGGCAAATGGGCTTCGATATACGGCAGAGAAGCTCTCCCACTGGCGCTCGACCTCTCCTGCCATCGAGCCTGGGTGGCGGCCGAGGAATGCCCCTATCCGCTTGACCCTTGCGTCGGCCGATGTTATGTGGGAGTCGTAGCAGATCGCAACCATCGGTATAAGGTAGAGGAGCCAGTAGACCTGCTCCATCTCCAATCCCAGGTCGAGCGAGCTTATGCCGAAGAGCAGTGTGACGAATGCAAGCTTCCTTGTGACGTAGCTTGCCCTCTCGTTCTGGGCTGTCACCTTCTCCTCGTGGAGGGCTCTTAAGAACTCCTGGTCGCTGAAATCCGTTTCATCATCCTCCAACACAGGGGAATTATCTATTATGTGTAAATAAGCTTGCCCTTGCAGTGAACGATCTAGATATCATCGGTCATCTCACTGATACTGATATTAATATCTTTATCTTCACAAACTGATCTTGGATACTTTGCATTCTGCGAGCGAAAGCTATATCAATCAATGAATGATACCATTATATATGTCCAAAGCGGTCTTGCTGCTGCTTTGCGCCTATTTTGCGACGATTGCAGCCGCGGAAGAATGCGATCTATGCAAGTCGTACTTCACGAGCGGAGATTACGGGCGTGCAATCGACTGCGTGGATGAATGCACCGAAGTAAATATGCCAGATCCTGAGGACTTGATGCTCAAGGGGAGGATATGCCTCTGCCAATATTGTCAAGATAGCGGCGAATCAGAGGCATTTCATGATCGGGCCATTGAGGCCTTCGATGAGTATGAAGGTAGAATGGGCCGGATTGGCCAGGACAATCCAGAGAACCAGCTGGACCTGGCGGAGGTATGGGCATATAGGTGCCGAGTCGATTATGAGATCGCTTACGACAAGGAGTTGAAGAGCTACTATATCAGGACAGTTGAGAGCTGCACTCGCTCAACAGATCGATTTGCTGAGCTCTCTGAGAGGAGCGATCTGGAGGATGACGCCTGGTATTATCGGGAGTGGGCGCATAAAAATCTGGGTGATGCCAACGATGTCGATAATTGCGAGAAAGAGCTGAAGAGGCTTGGAGGATTCAAAGAATCGATCAAGTGCCCAAGGCTGACCGGGGAGCTCTGCGGAGTCTTGACGGGATGCCCAGGATGAGCTACGTCCCCCTCCTCATAGTCCTGGTCGGACTTCTGGCGTCTTGCTCCTCCGGAGGGAAGGCCGTTGATGCCTCGGACTGGGACAAGGCCGCCCGGAACTTCCTGTTGGAGTCCCAGCGCCTGGTTGGGGAAGAGAGGATCGCAAGGCTAGAGCTTGCAGACCGCTGCATAGGAAAGGCATTGGAGCTCGATTCCGAGAACTGCCAGTATCTGATCGTCGAAGGGGAGGTGCTTCGCGACCTCGAGCAGTACGATAAGGCTCGGGATGCCTTCAATCGCTCAATCGAGATCGATCCCATGGAGGTCGGCGGGTGGATTGGATTGGGCTCCACGCTCCAGAGGGAGGGCATGTGCGATCGAGCCCTGGATTGCTTCATCAAGGCGAGATTGATAGATAAGGAGGAGGCCTTAGGGCAATATCAATCGCTTTCCTTCGATATGGCCCGATGCCACTATGGGCTTGGACAGCATCAGGAGGCCGTGTGGCTCTTCAAGGAGAGCCTGGAGGAGGAATATATCACATATCAGGTCTATTATGAGATGGGGCTCTCATATCTGTTGCTTGGGGATCGTCGAAACGCAAGCGATGCGTTCGATAACAGCACTCATATCAACGAAAGCCATGCGAATTCCTGGTTTGGCCTGGGCGTATCCAACCTCTTCCTGATGGGGGATCGGGAGGAATATCCTGGAGAGTACGACCTTGCCAGGCGCTCCTTCGGCGAGGCTGCACGGCTCTGGAATGAGAGCGGAGATATCGAGGACGCAAGCCTTGCCCTCTTCACTCTGGGCATGGCAAACGACATGGCAGCTGAAAAGGCCAGGTATCGGGATCAGGCCGATAATTATCGCCGGTGGGCTGACGAGAACTACAGCCAGGCTCTGGAGATGAGGCTTGGTGGTCGCTCACCGATAGGGATATTTCGTGAGCTCCTGGGAAGGACGCTTGGAAGCCTTCGCCCCTCCGGTTGGCGATGATGGGGTAGCACAACGGAACCCGCGTATGGATGATGATGATGATGGAGCAGATGGAATCTTCCGGCAGTCCAGAACCTGTGGCTGAGAGCCGTGCGGAGTCTCTGGGGGTCGATCTCCTCCTAGAGGGATTTAGGGGCATGGGAAGCCCCTTCTTGAGCTGGATGTTTCGCGTTCTCCCATGGGTTCTGATCTTGGGGTCAGCTCTCGTCCTCCTGAGAACGGGCCTTCTCTACTTCATGTATGCCTCTTGGATATTCACAGTTGCAATCAACATACTTGTATTCAACCACCTCATAAGGGAGATCCCTGAGGACCTCGGCCTGATCTGGGATAGGGGAGTCGTATCTGCCATCAAAACGTCGGGAGAGCGGTCCGGGGAGGGCGGGGATTGCTACTCCGTGTTCATAAAGGAGTTCCAGCGATTGCTGAACCACCAGGCACGATGGGCCTCAGGCCTGCTCTTCTGGCTCGTCGTCTCGATCCGCTCGTTCTACGAGTTCTGGATAAGCCTCCCCTATGGCCTGACCGGATGGATACCACTGCAGGCCGGTGGCCTTTCGGCCTACTGGGAGTACTTCAAGCTCCAGGTCGTCGTATACTTCACGGTCTACATGGTCGAAAAGCCGCTCGAGTTTTTCGCTGGCGCCATAATCGAGCCGATCATCGGCCTGGTCGTGGGAATCGTCGTGTGGAAGATAGCTGTCATCGGCTGGATGGTGTGGCATCTGGATCGCTACGTTGAGCTCCATCCCCTGCAGGGCCACGAGGATGGAGGCGGAGGGCTCGGCCCCCTCGCGGAGATCTGTTTTCTAAACGCCCTGATTGTGACCATATCCGGCCTATTTCTCGCCCTCTGGATCGTCCTAGGCCGGTGGACTCCCTGCGGGGAAGTCTACACGCCCCTATTCCAGATGCTCCTTCCTATCCCCCTTGTCCTTGCCCTGTTATGCTTCGTCGTACCCCTCTTGGAGGTTCACGAGGGCATGGTCGCATCGAGGCGGGAGGCGCGAGCGGAGAGGGACAAGCTCAGCTTGGAGGTGCAGCGGATCGGCTACGATCTCTCCAGCCGCGCGCGGGGGCTGAGCACTGAGGATATTGAAGCCTCCGTAAAGAGGCTCGATCTCTTGCAGAAGGTCTACGAGAAGGGCTCGTCATCTCCCGTCTGGCCGTTCAACCTGCGCATACTAATGAAGTTCGCAACGACGCAGACGCTTCCTCTCTTAGTGCTGATAAGCGCCCTGTTGAACGTCGGTCCTGCGGGGCTATATGAGCCGCTGATGAGATCCCTTGAGAGCCTGATGGGCTTTCTCGGGCAGATCTGAGCGCGGACAGGTCCAGAATTGGACAGTTAGAACGTAAAAATGGCCAAGATCGGAGGCAGGCTTCTGCCAATTCGGCCCCCGATCATTATTCGATTCTACTCCTCGACCGATATCGAGAGCTTGTAGGAGAAGGTGGCATCCCCATAGTAGCTCTCCACCTTGACGAAGTATCGTCCAGGATCGAGCTCCTCTTCCATGAGGCTCCATAATCCCTCTCCATCATCATCGTCGCAGCCCACTTCGTCCTCTTCGGCGTCGTACAGGCATATCATCGAGTCACCATCATCGCCCGATGTCTCAATCACGACTTTGGACTTGTTCGTGAGATCGAATGCGTAGTAGTCCTCGTCCCCCTCCTTGGATATGCAACCGTCGATTTCGAGCGCCGAGGAGAGGTTCACCTCTCCAAGATATGCGGCCTCTTCGATTTCATCGTTTGGTTCATCGTCGCATTCCCAGGTAGCTTGGGAGATATTCAACGTGTAGTTGAACGTGTAGCTACGTCCGTCCCCTTGCACGCGCAGGTAGTAGGATCCCTGATTCACCATCTGTATGATACGGCTGCTCCCGGTTGCCACGGGCAGATACCGCCCAGCGTCAGCATCCATCGCATAGAGGATGAGCGCAGGCGTATTTCCGTCGGTCTCAGCCTGGATGGAGATTGCGCCTTGCTCCGATGGCATCTCGAACTTGAAGAAGTCCACATCGCCGCTTGGAAGAATCGATCCGCCGATAAGCTGGCTCTCCGAGATCTCCCCGAGGTCCTGGGCATCGCTTATGCCGTCGTTTGGCTCGATCTCGAAGGAGTTTGTGAGGATTATCGAGTAGTTGGCCTCCTCATAGGGGCATGTGCCCAGCCTGAGGTAGTACGTCCCAGGATCCATCTCCTCGTTGAGCATGCTGCCGGCCGAGGTGATGAAGCTCATATCCTCGTCGAAGAGCACGATTGCAAGGGAGCCGTCAGGACTCGATGCGACTAGGATTGCCCGCACCGGCTCTGTTATCTCGAACTCGAACCAGGCCTCGTCCCCTGGGTAGCCGAGCGACCCCATATGGGTGCTAGTGTACTTCTCAGATCCAAGCGATCCAAGATCGATTGCCCCCTCCGGGACGGGTACTGCAGCAGCCTGGATGGGCAAGCCTGTTTCGATCTCTGATGCATTGGTCTCGACGTCAGATGCATTGACCTCAATGCCAAATGTAACTGTCTCGATCTCTGATGCATTGGTCTCGACGTCAGATGCGTTAGTCTCCAGACAGAACGCCGGATGTAACATGATCAATAGGCCAATTAGGCCGATCAGTAGTCTTGCCATGAATTATCCCCCGTGTGGTTCTAGCACCCTCCATGTATAAAAATTTAACCAGAATATCCCTGAAAGATGGTCAATGACCGAGACTCTCTGCTGCATAAAAGAGATGGCAGGGAGGCCTAACCCCCCTAATTCTTCCCCAACCACGGCATCATCGCTCGAAGCTCGGCGCCGACCTCTTCTATGAGGTGCTCGCTCTCCAGCTGCTCGAGCGACCTCTTGACGGGAAGGCCTGCCTGGCTCTCGAGGATCCACTCGCGTGCGAACTCCCCCGACTGGATCTCGGCGAGGATCTCCTCCATCGCCATGCGGGACTCCTCGCGAGCTCTCTGCTCCAACACCGACAAGGCTTTTTTCAAAAGTTCGTTCTCGGCATAAAGCTGCCCGAGAAGCCTTTCCAGCTCATCAATTCGCGCGTCCTCTTTATATCTTCGGCCATTGCCTCTGAATGAGCCCTCTGGATTGGTGGCAAACTCATTCTTCCACCGACAGGGCAGACTGGGATGAATGCCATGCTCCCGGGCAATCTGGACAAGCGGCTTCCCGCTATCAAGCTCGGCTATAACCGATAGCTTGAACTCGCGGTCGTATTTCCGTCTCGTCTTCGTCATGTGATCTCCCCATGGGTTCACATTGCTTAACTCACTGTTTACTCAAGGGGGTTCACTCCAAGTATAGTGTTCGTCAAAGCCAGGACCCAAATTCCATGCACTATAAAGCTCCCCAGCGTCGATGCGGTTTTGCCACATGGCATCCTCGTAAAAATACGCATCAAGCGGCGATCCTATGTATGTGGATTGTTGAGTGGATTCAAGTAAATGGATCATACCTGAAATCTCCTATGATCTGTACTCACACAATTCAGCGAAGAACCTTTTTTTCTCATACCCCGCTCATGTAAAACGCTGCCCAGTGCACAGGGTGTTGGAATTCTCCCTTCTCCATCATCTCCATCTGGGCCGCCCGCAGGGCCTCTGCAGGGCTTCTCCCCTTCCCCAGCCAGAGCTGGTAGAACCGATCCATAAGCAGGGCGCTGCTTTTGTCCGAGACAGACCAAAGCGTCGAGACCACGCCGGAGAACCCTGCCCCCATCAACGCTCCTGGAAGCGATATCACCTCGTCGGGCAGCGGGCCTCCGATCACCCCTGTTTCGCAGGCGGATAGCACCGCCAGCCTGGCGCCTTCAAGCCTCAGCCGCGAGATCTCCTCAACCGAGAGGCGGTCCTCGCCTGCCAGGAAGAGGCCGCTCTTGTAGGGATCATCCCATTCTACCTTCCCGTGACAGGAGAAGTGAGCCACCTCCGATCCAGGCAGGGCCTCCAAGACGCTGTCGAGCGTCGCCTGCTCGTGCTCCAGGATCACCTTCTCCTCGAAGTGGGCGGAGATGGCCTCGACCTCCTTATGGGAGTTGGGAAGCGGTCCTACTCCCTTGGTGGCGGGCTCGTCCACCGCCATCAGCCGCTTTGGCCTGCTCGTCGCATCTCCGTTTCGAGCATGTGCCAGCGCCCTGGCGGATGGGGCATATGAGATCGCCATCTCCTCCAGTGCGTAGCGATGGCGCCCGCCCTCGTCCCGCCAGGCGGCATGTAGAGGCAAAAGGCCCATCAGACCGCAGGGGATCAATACCGCCTGCCTTGCATTTTGGGATCGAAGAGCCTCTATCACTGGGCCCATGACCCGCTGCCATAGCTCGCTTCCGATCTCCAGAGTGGCGGCCATCCACACGTTCTGGGCGGCTAACCACTCGTCCTGGGATTGGAGATAGGCCTTCTTCCACCTTGAGTAGGCCCCAAGCCAGCCCCCGTTTCCATCAGGGCCCTCTAAAAGCCCCCTGAGATCCTTATCATCAAGATCCAGCTTCACCTCCCGGACCTCTTCCCCGCCATTATTCCATATCAGGGCTAGTCCTCCTAGCGGGCTTGCACAAAGGTAGACCAGTGCCTGGCCATCTGACGCAGCCCGGGAGACGACCTCCCAGCCGGGATCCTTCAGGAAGTCTTCGTAGCCAGGGACCTGCCAGATTCGCTCCAAAGCCTTCTCCATCATGGCCCCAGCCTTCTCTGCCATCTCAAGCCGGCGGGCCGATATCTCCTCTCCTGGTTCAGAGCTTCCCATGGCAGCCCTATCTTCCTGCTCTACGGCCTGCCGGAGCTCAACAGCCCTCATGAAGAGATCATGGGCTTCTGCATACATCTCCTTAAGCCTCTCCATGTCAGCCCGGTTGCGAGCCAGGCTCTCGGCAAGCCCTCTCGCCCGGCCCCTCTCCAGCGCCACAACTGCATCCTTGAACTGGCCGGAGCGGGCGAGGGAGTAGGCTGCCAGATGATATACATCCCCTGCCTCCCGCAGCTCGCCCTCCCTGCTTGTATTGGAGACTGAGCCGCGGTAGAGGTTGGTGGTCGCATCCATGGCCAGATCGAATGCATTGGCTGCCTCGCTCCATCGCTGTAGCTGTATCAAGAGGCGGCCCAGCCTGCCCGCCGCAGATCGAGATCGATGGGGATGGGCCATGGGACTGTATTTCTTGAGTGCCTCTTGGTAGTGGTTGATGGCTAGGTCAATGTTGTCGGCCCGGTCCCCCCTGATGCGGTTGCTGTAGGCAGCAGCCAGGTTGTTCTGTGTCATGGCCCACTCTACAGGGAATGCTTCGAGAGTGTATATCTTGAGGGCCTCTTGATAGTGGTTGATGGCCCGCTCGATGTTCTCGGCCTTATCCCCCTTGATGCGGTTGCTGTAGGCAGCAGCCAAGTTGTTCTGTGTCATGGCCCACTCTACAGGGAATGTCTCGAGAGTGCGGATCTTGAGTGCCTCTTGATAGTGGTTGATGGCCCGCTCGATGTTCTCGGCCTTATCCCCCCTGATGCGGTTGCTGTAGGCAGCAGCCA
>JAFGMR010000004.1 GCA_016927425.1 Methanotrichaceae archaeon
CATCTCATAGTACTGAATGTACTTGCCGGCCTCTGCATCGGGGTCTACGAGGCTCTCAACAAAGCTCACGCCTTCGATCGGCTTTTGGGCATAGCCGTTGTATACCTCCGGCGCTTCAAGGCCGAGGACCTCGAGGACTGTGGGCACAACGTCAATGGCGTGGGTGTACTGCTCCCTTATAGCTCCGGGATCGTCTATCAACGCTTCGTAGTAGATGATCATAGGATCCCGGATTCCGCCCTCGTGGGTGTTCTGCTTGTACCTCTTAAACGGCGTATTCCCAGCCATCGCCCATCCCATGGCGTAGTGTGGATACGATTTGGTCCCCCCCAGCTCATCGATATGGGATAACAGAGAAGTCAGGTTCTCCTCAATGCCGTTCATGTACAGGTAGAAGTTCGAGGTCCCGTTGATTCCTCCCTCCATGCTCGCGCCGTTATCGGATAGGAAGACTATCATCGTGTTGTCAAGCTGGCCTGTTGAATCCAGATAGTCCAGGAATCTTCCGATCTGGGCATCGGTATGGGTCAGAAATCCCGCATATACCTCTTGCTCTCTTGCATAGACCATCTTCTGATCAGAGCTGAGATCACTCCATGCAGCAATGCCCGGATTTCTCTCGGGAAGCTCCGTATCTTCGGGAACTATGCCCATGGCCTTCTGACGTGCAAGCGTCTCATTCCTGACTGCATCCCAGCCCTGGTCGAACTTGCCTGAATACATCTCTATGTACTCCTGGGGGGCGTGGTGCGGTGAGTGCCCGGCAGTGAAGGCCAGATACAGGAAGTAGGGCTTTTCCGGTTGCACGGCCTGTCCGTCGCTTATGAGCTTTATCGCCTGATCTACAAGGTCCTCTGAGAGGTGATAGCCCTCTTCAGGCGTCGCCGGCGGGTCTACCCTCGTCGTCCCGCTGACGAGGTCTGGATACCACTGGTTGGTCTCGGGTCCTGGAACTCCATAGTACTTCTCAAATCCCCTGTCTGTCGGCCAGTTATCGAAGGGCCCTATGGCATTGAGGGCGTTTCCGGGCGCAAGATGCCATTTGCCAACGGCATAGGTGCTAAAGCCGTTAACCCTGAGCATCTCAGCCATTGTGGCCGCATTCTTCGAGAGGTTCATGCTGTATCCGGGATAGCCTGTCGGCATGTCTGCAATCGCGCCAATGCCCACGGAGTGGTGGTTTCTGCCTGTGAGAAGGCATGCCCGGGTGGGCGAGCACATTGCCGTGGCATGGAAATTGTTGTATCGCAGTCCGCCTTCCGCCAGCTGGTCTATGTTGGGGGTCTGGATCGGCCCGCCGAAACAGCCTATCTGGCCATATCCCACGTCGTCAAGCACGATGAATACGATATTCGGAGAGCCTTTTGGCGGCTGTGCGACCTCAGGCCAGCACTGCATGGAGTCCTTATAGCTCAGGCCGATCTCCTGGTTGTCGCAGCCTGAGTCGTTCTGCTGAGTTGCGGATGCACTGGATTTATCATTTGCAGCCTGAACAACTAAAACGCTCTCCTGCTGGGGAGATACGACATCCTCGCATGCCAAATCGGCCAGAGTGGAGCTCTCCGCTAAAACCTTTCTTCTGTTCGTGACCATCTCCAGGCCCGACCTTTCCGCCGATCCGGTGCCGGAACGGCTCTTATCGTCGGCTGTTAATATCTGGCTGACTGACTGGCTCTGTGCAGCTGCTAAAGCCCCTGATGCACTCGCAGAATCATCATTAATCCCTTCCGCAAAGCTCTCAGAGGCGATAATGGCGAATGAAAAAACCAAAAAAATTATCATCAAGCTTGATAGCTTTATGATGCTAATACCTCCTCATATTATTCATTCATCATTTTCATATATAACTTTTGCTGTCAATATCAAAAACTAGACTGGATAGAAAGGCAAGAAATATGATTATTCATGAAATTAAATATAAAATTATATTCATAAAAAATGTCCTTGGTTTATGGGGTGGGTAACAGGCGGGTCCTACAGCGAGAATGCAGGCGGCGACCCTTGAAGGAGCCCCTGCCGGATTCCCCCCTCGGGTGGCGCTTGCGGATCGGGTGAGTTGTGGGGCCTGGGCCTCAGGGCTTGCCTATCTCAGCAAGCGACTACTCGATCGAGTGCGACATCGATATCCTCGTGGATCTGTTGCCGCCCGGCGAAAGGCCAGCCCTTGGGCTGAGGTGGTTTGGGTTGGAAGAGGAGCTTGGCAGGATTTTAGGCCGCAAGGTGGAGCTCATCAGCGAGAGCGCCCTCAGTCCTTATATCCGGCCGTATGCGGAAAGGGATATGGTGCTTCTCTATGAAGAAGGATGATGCCGTCGATCTCCGCCATAAGATGGGTAGCCAGCCGGAAAGCAAGGCAAAGGCAAAGGGCTCGGCGAGCTCGCGAGGGGGGCTCTGGACATCTTCTTGCAGCTGAGAATCGTGCCCTTTTTCGCGTGGTCGGCTGCCCGACAATCTTATAGGCATAGCAGGCCCCATGAAGGCCGATGAGCAATCAGGCAGATCCAACCCTTAAATCGTTATCCAAGCAGGGGTACCACCTGTTCGGCCACGCGGCGGTGAAGCCCTGCCTCTGGCTAAACCGCTCGCTGAGGGGTGGCGATCAGTGCTACAAGCACCATTTCTACGGCATATCGAGCCATCGATGCGTCCAGATGACGCCTACGCTCCACTGCAACCATCTCTGCCTCCACTGCTGGCGGCCTGTTGACGAGGAGATCTCCCTCCCAGACGAATGGCTGGAGCCTGACGAGCTGCTGGACGGGATACTTCGAGAACAGATGAAGCTCATCTCGGGTTATGGCGGATCGCCAGTTGTCGATATGGCCCGGCTGGAGGAGGCGCGCCATCCAGCGCAAGTGGCCATCTCGCTTATGGGAGAGCCCACGTTCTACCCCCATCTCGATCGCCTGATACAGGAGATCAATAGGAGGGGCATGACCTCTTTTCTCGTGAGCAACGGAAGCCATCCGGATGTGCTGGCAAGGGTCAGGCCAACCCAGCTCTACGTCAGCCTGAACGCAATCGATAGGGATCATCACCGTCGGGTCTCCAATCCTCGAGAGGATACATGGGATCGGATACTTGAAAGCCTCTCCTTGATCAGTGATCACCCAAGCCGCACGGTAGTTAGGCTTACGCTTGCAAGAAACCACAATATCGAGGATCACGAGGGCTTCGCGAAGCTCCTGGAGACTGCACGGCCAGACTTCGTGGAGGTGAAGGCGTATATGCACTTGGGCCGTTCCCGCGACCGTCTGGAGAGGGAATCGATGCCGAACCATGGTGAGATTATGGAGTTTTCCCGAAAGCTCGCAACTCATCTTGGGTATGAGATGGTAGCAGATGTGCCCTTGAGCCGCGTGGCACTTCTGTCTCGATCATCGGTCGAACCGTTGATCATCCGCAGCTGATGCTTGCGAATGGGCAATCGTCGTTGTCAATGGGAAAAGTATTTTTGTTAGTACTGAGTCCCTGAAGACGCCTGGCTTGGCTGAACGTGAGATTACCATGCCCTCGTCAGAGCTGGTGAAGATATGGAGCATCGAGACATCAAGATCATGCTGGTAGAGGACAATCCAGAGGACGTCTACCTGACGAAGAAGGTGCTTCGGCGTTGCAAGCTGGACTCAAAGCTTCATCTAGCAATGGATGGCCAGGAGGCTTTGGAGGCCCTATGCAGATTGGCAGATGTCGGAGATGATCTGCCTGACCTGCTCCTATTGGATATCAACCTCCCTGTGATGGGGGGGATAGAGCTTCTAAGAAGGTTGAAGAAGGACGAGCGGCTCGATGAGATCTTTGTCGTGATGCTGACCTCGTCGAATATGGATGAAGATATACAGAGGAGCTATGATCTCGGGGCAAACACATATTTGGTGAAGCCCATATCCAGCGATGCCTTGCTGCTGGTTGTACAGAACCTCTTCGAGATCGCGGCCTGAGATCTAGATCCAGATCGAGACGATATCGGCCTATGAGGGCAAGAGGCCTCGCGCTGCCTCCAGGTTTCCTCGATCATCCCTTCTCTCGTCAACTGGAGTCTCCAGAATGGCAGGACAGCGCCTTATGGCATCGTGGCGGAGGATGGATCGAATGCCCTCTTCCCCGATCTGCCCAAGTCCGATATGCTCGTGCCTGTCCATTCGCGAGCCAAGGCCCCCTTTGGAGTCGTTCAGATGGATGAGCTTCAGCTTGGAAAGGCCAATGCAGTCGTCGAAACGCTCCATCGTATTCTCCAATCCATCCTCCGTTCTAACCTCATAGCCGGCAGCGAAGATGTGGCAGGTATCGAGACACACTCCGACGTCGTCGCGATCCAGGGCTTCCAGGATCTCCCCGATATCCTCGAATACCCCTCCGATGCTGTTCTTGGTTCCAGCGGTCGTCTCGAGGAGGATGACAGTCTTGCATAAGTCCGGGGCCCTTGATATCGCAGATACGATCCTCTGCAGCCCAGCCTCGCGACCCTGTCCCAGATGGCTTCCCAGATGGGTGACGAGATATGGTATTCCCAATAGACGGCATCTATCGAGCTCACCTATCAAGGTCTCGACCGACCTCTCGTAGATATCCTCCCTCGGGCTTGCCAGATTGGGAAGGTATGGCATATGGTCGACGGCTGGAGCCATCTTTGAGCGCTCCAGCTTGCTCGCGAAGGCCGATGCGACATCCAAAGAGATCTCCTTGACCTTCCAGCCTCGCGGGTTGCGGGAGAATATCTGGAATGCATCGCATCCTCGCTCCAACGCTCGGTCGACCGCCTTATCGATCGATCCGGCGATCGATACATGGACGCCCATCCTCATCGGGAATCGGTCTCACAGTGTGCTTAATATGGTGGCGGTCCATCCGTCTATGGCGCCTGTGATGAGAGCGATGAGCCTGAAGGGATGATGAGCCCTATGAGTTCTGAGGCGCCGATCATCCGTTCAAGGGTGGTATGCGGTTGTCCTGGGGGAGCTTGAGCCCTAGATCGGCCTTATCTTCTCATGGGCCCAGCGATCGATGTTATCGATGAGGTTCAACTCCACTATCTTCTTCACGTCCTTGAGCATCACCGCTACCTCGTCGATGGTAAAGCTCCTGGTCTTGCCCTGGCCATCGGTCACCTGTATTATCTCACCTGGAGAACGGGCGTTTTGGTCGTTGAGCATCGTCGCCAGTTCCGCGGTGGCTTTCTTGAGGTATCTGATGGTGTGATCCACGAGGGACTTCCTATCCCTGAGGTTCTTATTGACCTCGCGAATTGACCAGCACTTGGTGGTGATCTCCCTGTACATGGGGGGCAGAAAGGAAGATGAATTATTTAAGGGCTCCTCTTGCGAAAAATACGTGGGGCTGGTGCGATTCGAACGCACGATCGACGGGTCTCTCCGATACTGAAATCCAGCCCCGGGGGGGCTGGAACCTCATCTCAGTGCTCCAACGGATCATCAACGGCCTCCCCGTCGAGAGGCCTCAGCAGACCCGTTGCTCATCATCAATATACCGCTGGAGCC
>JAFGMR010000016.1 GCA_016927425.1 Methanotrichaceae archaeon
GAATTGTGGCAAAATTAAGCTGCTATTGTAAGACATTTTGCATTTATTTTTTGAGGGATAAGATCTGATGACTAACCCGACAGCCTCTCCCCAATCCCCGCAATCGCCTCGCCCCCATATGCCGGCCCCACCCGCAGATCCCCCGAGCCCCCGTTCAGTCTAAATATATGCGGATCCAATCAACCCTCATGCGCGCCAGTATCCTCCTCCCCCTCACCCTCCTCCTCTTCGCCGCTGCATCAGCCGCCCCAGATGAGCTATGGAACCGCACCTACGGGGGGCCGTACAGCGACGGCGCATGGTCGGTCGCTTCAGCGGATGAAGGCTACATCATTGCAGGCCACAGCTGCTCGGGCGAGAAGAGCGACCTCTTGCTCCTCAAGGTGGACCCCCTGGGTGAGCCCGAATGGCAGAGAACCCTCGGCGGATCGGGAGAGGACCTCGGCCTATGCGTGCGTGCGGCAACTGACGGAGGCTTCATCGTCGCCGGAAGCTCCGACTCCTTCGGAATCGGCGGCGAGAGGCTCTGGCTCGTCAAGCTCGACTCCCTCGGCGGTGTTGAGTGGGAGAGGCTATGCGGGGGCTTCGTCACCTCAGATGGCTTTGGCGGCTGGGCTGTCGACGAGGCCTCATCCGGAGGCTACATCGCAGCCGGTTACAGCCCGGGCCTTCTTGGAAGGGACGTATATCTCGTCAAGGTCGACGCCCGTGGAGAGCCCGAGTGGGAGAGGACGCTAGGCGGTCCCGAGGATGACATGGCCTTCTCCGTCATCGCAACGTCCGACGGAGGCTTTCTTGCCGGAGGATATACGACAGCTGAGGGTCAGGATGAGGCATACCTCGCAAAAGTCGGCCCCACAGGGGAGACCATATGGGAGAGGTCGATCGACTGGATGGACGAGTCAGCCGCCCTTGCAATGATCGAGGTCGAGAGCGGATATGTCATCTCCGGCAGAAGGGAGAAGAGCCCCGGCGACCAAGATGTGCTTTTGATGGAGGTTGGGCCCGCAGGCGAGGTTATCTGGGAGCGCTCCCTCGGCGGCTCGGGCGACCAGGCCGGCCTTGGCCTGCGGCGCGACGGCGACGGAGGCTACATCGTCGCCGGAAGGTCGATTGCGAACGGCTGCGAGGATATGTTCCTCCTGAAGACGGACGAAGAGGGGAACCTCGCCTGGCAAGGGCTCTACGGCGGGCCTGGAAGCGAGGTTGCAACTGCAATCGAGCTTGCTGAGAATGGCTACATCGTTGCCGGGATGACCGATTCGTTTGGATCCGGCATGGAGGATCTCTGGCTTTTAAATGTGGAGAGGGTTTCGGCGCAGGGCGGCGAGCCAATGGAGGAGGGAATGGCAGAGGAAAGCGAGGAGGCAATCGAAATGGGGGGGGCAGAGAGCCGGCCGCCCGATGATGGGGAAAGCCCTTCCGTGCAGCTCAGCCCGGTCTCTGAAGAGGCCATGGAGAAGATGAGGTCTCAGACGAAGAGCCCCACCTCCTCAAACGGCCAGGACCTGAAATCCTTCTTCAGGATCTGACCAAAAGCCCTATGCCTCGGTGCGAGAGGCCTACCCGCGTCGATTGCAGTTATTGCACATGAACATAGGCCTGATCGTCATCCCCTACGACTGCAACGTAGATCTCTTCGTCAGCGAGTGCCATGGGATCGCCTTTGATCAGGCCTCCATGGGGTATCCATGATGCGGATCCGAGATCTTCGGGATCGAAGCGCTTCTCCCATAGACTGCCATCGGAACCGCGGACGTAAACGTGTATGAGACCATCTGCATCGATTATGGCTGAGGGATTCGATGTTAGCAGGCCTCCAAGTGAGTGCCAGCTTCCCTCCATGCTGCTCGTATCTAGATCCAATAGCCATAGCGCTCCATCGCTTCCTTTGATAAGTATCGCAAGCTTCTGGGGCGCCGCGGGATCGACCACCGCTGCTGGATTGGAGGCGACCTTGCCCCCCAGATAGTGCCAGGTTCCCTCCAGGTAGTCCCAAAGGGAGCTATCCTCTCCAACCGCCAGGATATGCATCCGACCCTGCCCATCCAAAACGGCGTAAGGATCGGAGATAACCCTTCCTCCCAGTCCATACCAGGGCTGTGCATAGCCCATGCGCCAGTCCCAAATGGAATTGTCAGCACCCAGCACTAGCACGTGTGGGCGTCCGCTGCCATCACGGATGGCAAAGGGTGGCGAGGTTGTATAGCCTCCCAGGCAGCTCCACACGCCCTGATAGAGGTTCCATAGCTGGTGGTCGCTGCCCACCAGGAAGATGAGAAAGCCAATGGTATAGCGCATCGCCTGTGGGTGATAAAGGCCAAGCCCGCCGAGCTTGTACCAGGCTCCATCCTGGCAGTGCCAGAGGGCTTGATCTTTTCCCAGGGCAAATAGATGCAGCCGCCCTGGCTGCTCCGTGCCTCCCCCGATCCCATCGCCCCTCGCCACCTCCACGAGGGGCCAGGGTTTGGATAACAGACCGCCACCCAGTCCAGCCCAACCTGATGTGATGAGGCGGAGCTTGATGAGCCAGGCGTCCCCATTGCCCTCGCCATAGGAATAGGTGGAGCCTGTGAGAATATAGCATCCATCTGACGTCGGCTTGATAGAGTAGAAGGTCTCCCCACTCGTTTCCCCCCCAAAGAGCCTGTCCCAGGTAAGGCCTCCCAGGCCATCTATCTTCAACAGCCAGGCATCGCTATATAATTTATAGGAGGCATTTGTTCCAGCCACAAGATAGCCTCCATCTGCCAAGGATAACGCCGACCATGCCTGATCGTTCCAACCCCCCCCCAGGGTTCGGTTCCATTCCTCAGTCCCATCAGCGGAGGTCTTTAGGAGGTAGATCCGATTGGGGTGCGCATCGCTGATAAGCGCAGTTGCCATAAAGCCGCCATCTGCATCCTGGCTGATGGATGTTCCAAGGCTGACCGAGCAATAGGCCTTATCCCAAAGGGGATTTCCCAGTGCATCGGCTCTCATGAGTCGCAATCTGTATGTGCCTACTGCCTCCCTGTACAGGAGCGCGAATCCGCCGTCTGCGATCAAGAAGACATAATCCGCCCATTGATCACCGCCTCCGCCGTAGGTGCGATTCCAAAGCTCGTTTCCAAGCGAGTCGGTCCTGATCACCCAAGCGTCAAAGCCCCCGGATCCATAGGAGTTGGTATAGCCTGCTATGATGTAGCCGCCATCCGATGTACGCTGCGCGGACTTGGCCATACCCCCATACCTTCCGCCAAAGACGCTCTCTCCCAATGCGTTGCCTCCGGCATCCAGCCGTATCAGGTGAACGAAAGAGTAAAATGGAGAGACGGCCTGTTGAATCGTAGCCACCAATACATAACCTCCGTCGGCCTCCCCTGCATAGCACGCCTCATCCACAATAGAGCCTCCGAAGGTTCGATTCCACAACTCGTTTCCGATAGGATCTGTCTTGATCACCCAAGCGCTCTGTCCTTCAGCACCGTAGGAATTGGTGAAGCCTGCCACAATATATCCGCCGTCGCCGGTCTGTTGTACGAAGCGACCACAATCCCTTTGAGTGCCTCCAAAGGTGCGGTTCCATTCCTCCACAACCAAGGCCGCGTTAGATGTTGGTGAAATGGATATGAACAGGCAGATGGCGATAAGAAAAAATAATATAGAGGCAGTTGAAGTCTTGACCATGAATTATCTACTCCCATACAATATCTTCTATCGTTACTAAGTCCACCACAATTAATCAATATAGTATTTATATGTTTCTACTGTAAGGCACTGAATATCTTGTCCCGGCTTCCAGCCCCCCCCTGCCCCATGCCATTTGGCCATGCCGGCTCGGCAATGAGATGGGGATAGGCTTGAAATATGGTGTAAGATATTGATAGTCGGTCATGCCCCCGATAGTCAGGATATCCGACCTGGGGCTCTATCTCCGCTGCCCTCGCCTCGTCTACTTCGATGCCCTCGGCAGATTGCCTTGGAAGGCAAGCCCCCGAAATCACCTCCTGCGCGAGCTTATGCTCTCTTCTAGCGAGGATACATCGCTCGAAGCTCTCGCCAGCCGATTGAATAGCCTAAAGGAGGAACTCCCCCTAATAGAGGAGGTGGATGAGGGCGATCTCGAGTGCGCAGCCCTCGATCTGGAGGAGAGGCTTGCCGATATATCGGCCTACATGGAGGCGAACCACTCCGCACTCCTGCCATGCGAAGTCGACCTGGACCTTCGCTCGGACAGGCTCGGCCTCTCAGGGCGGCTCGACCGGCTGGTCCAAAGAGACGACGGCATTCCTTCGATCATACGCTCTGGATCGGCGCCCAGCGATGGCGTCTGGAAGAGGGACCGATTGCAGTTAGCTGGCTACGCCCTCCTTCTGGAGGCGCGCGAGGCGGAGCGGACGGGCGAGAACGTGAGGCGAATCGGACGGGGCCTCATCGAGTTCCCGCTCGCTGGAGTCCTCAGGGAGGTCTCGATCCGCCCAATCGATCGGGCTCGAATCCTGCGCTTGCGCGACCGCATCCACGATATCAAGGACGGACGCCTGCCCGACAGGCCAAAGGACGCGCCTTGCAAGAGCTGCCAACTGGAGGAGCACTGCAGAGCCCGCTGGTCGCTCGCATCCAAGTTCTTCTAGCTGGGAAACGTTATATCGAGAGATCAGCCTATTCGATGGCATGTTCAAAAAGAGGCATCTGCTCTCCATGCGAGAGTTCTCCAGAGAGGAGATGGACTCCGTCCTGGAGACCGCCGCATCCCTGGAGCCCTTCGCCCGGGGCAAGAGGAGCGATATGCTCTCCGGAAAGATCCTCGCCCTCCTCTTCTTCGAGCCCTCGACACGGACCAGGATGTCATTCGAGACCGCCATGAAGCGTCTGGGCGG
Organism: Methanotrichaceae archaeon; assembly: GCA_016927425.1. GTDB lineage: Archaea > Halobacteriota > Methanosarcinia > Methanotrichales > Methanotrichaceae > JAFGMR01. Next base: position 4,863 of record JAFGMR010000016.1, read on the forward strand.
GTCGACCATCAACCTGGGATCAGCGGAGGCAAGCTCCATCGCCAAAGGAGAGTCGCTGGCCGATACCGTGAGGGTCGTTGGAGGATACGCCGATGCCATAGTGATCAGGCATCCCAAGGAAGGATCGGCCCGCCTCGCAGCCGAGTTCTCGCCTGTCCCAGTCCTGAACGCCGGGGACGGGGCAGGCCATCACCCCACCCAAACACTCCTCGACCTCTACACCATAAAGAAGGAGAGACACCTCGAGGGGATCTCGATCGCGCTTGTAGGAGACCTGAAGTACGGCCGAACCGTTCACTCCCTGGCCTACGCCCTATCCCTATACGGTGCGGAGATCACCCTAATCTCCCCGCCCACGCTCAGGATGCCAGACCAGATCAAGTCCGACCTCTCCAGCCGGGGCACGATCGTCAGGGAGGCCTCCGACCTTGGCGAGGTGATGGGCTCCATCGACGTCCTATACGTGACCAGGATCCAAAAGGAGCGCTTCCCAGACCCTGTGGAGTACAACAAGGTTGCAAAGAGCTATCGAATAACCCCCGAGTCCCTGCAGCAGATGAATCAAGGCCTCATAGTCATGCACCCCCTGCCCCGCGTGGACGAGATCTCCCCCGAGGTCGACATGACATCGCACGCCGTCTACTTCAAGCAGTCCTTCTACGGCGTTCCCGTGCGAATGGCCCTCTTGAAGATGATGTTGGAGGATGAGGGGGGCCAGGAACAATAGAGAGAATGAGAAACGAATCAATGGAGCTTGTGAGGGTAGATCGAGAGAGGGGATAAGTTGCAACCATGAAGAGATCTGCGCTCAGAGAAGACGAGAGAGGAAGAGAGAATGGAGAGGGAACTTAAGGTCAAACCCATAAGGAACGGCACCGTTATAGACCACATCGCTGGAGGGCAGGCGCTAAACGTCCTCAAGATCCTAGGGATATCTGGGACGACCGATGCGAGCGTGAGCGTCGTGATGAACGTTCCGAGCAAGCGCCTGGGGAAGAAGGATATAGTGAAGGTGGAGGAGAGGGAGCTAGGCGAAGACGAGGTAAATAAGATCGCCCTGATAGCCCCATCTGCCACGATCAACATAGTGCGGGAGTACGCCGTTGTTGAGAAGTTCGAGGTGGACCTGCCTTGCGAGATAATGGGCGTCGTTAGATGCCAGAACCCAAGCTGCATATCCAATACGCAAGAGCCGATCAAGTCCCGGATGCTTGTGAAGAGGAAAAATCCCGTCCTTTTAAGATGCGTCTACTGCGAGCAGCCCCTAACGGAGAGGATAGCCGACTATCTTATATGAGGTAGATATAAGTAATGGGACGTGGCTGGTTCTCCGTTCAAATCGATCATTGCATCGAGTATGCTCAATCAAGTTCCCGAATATGGAGGATTTCAAGATGACCTTGCAGGACGGAGATATCATAAGGATGGATTTCGTGGAGAGGGCCGACGGCGCAGTCGTGGATACCACCCAGGAAGAGGTGGCCAAGGAGAACGGCATCTTCGACGAGGAGGCCGAGTACCAACCCCGCATCATCCTCATAGGTGCAGGCCAGGTCGTGGCCGGCCTGGAGGAAGATCTGCTGGGAAAGGACGTGGGATACAGCGGGACGGTCTCCATCCCCCCGGAGAAGGCCTATGGCAAGCATGATCCAGAGAAGGTGGAGTCGGTCTCTTTGAGCAAGTTCAAGGAGGAGAGGCCTCATGTGGGAATGAGGGTATCTCTGAACGGCAAGAACGGCACTGTTACGAGGATCATAGGCCGCAAGGCCAACGTGGATTTGAACCATCCCTTGGCCGGAAAGCCGATCGAATTCGAGTACAATATCGTAGGCCAGATTGAGGACCGCCAGGAGAAGCTCAAGGCGATCATCACGACCTTTGCCCGAGCCGACCTGGAGTGTCACATAGAAGGCGATCTGGCGGAGATCAATGTTCCCTGGGAGCTCGGATACTATCGAGACTGGTTCACCATCCGGCGTGGCATCGCCGATATGATACTCAATTACCTGAACTTAAACGAGGTCAGATACATCGAGAAACATACAGGCGAAAGGGTGAAAGCGGAGATGATCTCCCCGCCAGAAAGGGAGGAAAGCCCTGCAGAGGAGACAGGATCGGAGGAGGCAAATCCCGAGGCATGAGTGCGGGCTTGCTGCCCGCCTATCTCGCACCTGCTTTGCCCTATAACGCCTACTTCTCCCGATAGGCATCGATCAGCCGCTCTCGAAGCTCCTCGAAGGTCAGCTCCTCCTGATCGCCGCCCTC
>JAFGMR010000005.1 GCA_016927425.1 Methanotrichaceae archaeon
AAAAGCGACTATTCGATGGAAATTTACGAAGAATGATGCGAGATCAAAGCTAAACAGGCACTATATTAATTTGCAAAATTAATGTTACGGTGCACTAGTGTATTAATATCTAATTGACGAATTTTATCTGTTATCTTCAAAGCAGATTCAAATTTTAAATCATATCCCCGGCTTATTACAAGTCCAACTACGGAGCGACCCCCCGCAATTCGATCTTGAACCCACCCCACATAATTTGATATCTGCCCAAATGTATTTTGCCCAGCCTTGTTTATTTTAAGTTCAATTATAACTAGACGATTATTGTTTTTATCAGAACAAAGAAGATCTATGCGACCGCCGTTTCCTTTGCATATAAATTGTCGCCCCGATATTTGTCTCGTAGGGTCGAGATAAAGCTCCAAATCATAACCAAATTTGGTAAGAACTGATAGATTCTTTACCAAGACCTCCTCCAAATCTTCTTCTAATTTTATATTATGCGCAATAGGTCGATCTTGTATATGCTCTAGGTAATTCAGATAATCCACATTATTCAAGCTAAGAAGCGGATTCAGCCTTGTCCAATGTGTTGGCGGTATCTTGAAGTTACTTCGCTGGAAATTGCCCCTAAGCGCCCCCCAATCTTCGAGGTAGGGATCATTTCGGATTTCTTTTATAGTTAATGGTATTTTAAATTTATAAAGTACCTGGTAATCGCATGCGTAATCCCATCCGTGAGTATTATCATCTGCTATTGAGTATGCATCACTCTCCGATTGTATTAGATATCCAATATCTTTTTTAGGAGAGGTACGCCATAGAAAAACTAAATCGCCGCGTTTTGTATCCCTATGACAGGTCCACCACCCGTCAGAGTCGATGCCACTCGCTGGATCGAGATCCTCTCGATCTCTCCCATTCTCATCTAAGTAGTATTCAGGGCGAGTTACCCAAAGCCAATATTGGCGCGCTTTAGCTTCCAGATTATTCTCACTCATGAAGAGACTCTCGATTGCTAGAGAAGATTACTGCTAGAAATAACTGACGTACTCTTGAATAAGACGCTCAGCGTGGATATAACGAAAATGCCCATTCGAAACAAGGCTGTCCAAGACCGCCCTGTACTCGCAGTTCTATTGGAAGGCTACCCCGCCCATCTGATATATAAATCAGGGGCCCCCTAAGGGCAAGTCATTCCCTTGGAAAGGTGGTCATATGGTTCTGGATAACTTGGGCGGGTCGCTCAGAGGGGCGCTGAAGAAGATTGCCTCTGCCACGAGGGTCGATAAGCCCCTCGTGGAGGAGACTGTGAGGGAGATCCAGCGCGCGCTCTTGCAGGCGGACGTAAATGTAAAGCTCGTGATGAACCTCTCAAACAGCATCAAGGAGCGCGCGCTCTCCGAGAAGCCCGCCCCAGGGATGAATCCCAGAGAACACGTGATCAACATCGTCTACCAGGAGCTGATCAACCTCGTCGGGAGGAGCTCCGATGTGGGCCTGAAGAAGCAGACCATAATGCTGGTCGGGCTGCAGGGCAGCGGCAAGACCACCACAGCTGCGAAGCTCGCCACCTTCTTCCAGCGAAAGGGCCTGCGAACGGCGGTCATCTGCGCCGATACCTTCCGAGCCGGGGCCTACGATCAGCTTAAAGCCCTTTGCGAACGGCAGGGGATCTTCTTCTATGGCGAGAAGGGAAACCCCGATGCTCCACAGGTGGCGCTCGATGGGCTGGAGGCCGCACGAAGGTACGATGTCAAGATCGTGGACACGGCGGGAAGGCACGCCCTGGAGAGCGATCTCATACAGGAGATGGAGGATATCCACAAAGTGGTCAACGCCGACCATAAGCTCCTCGTGATGGATGCAGCACTTGGGCAGCAGGCAAGCGAGCAAGCCCGGGCCTTCAACCAGTCGATTGGCATTACTGGAGTCATCATCACCAAGCTGGATGGCACTGCAAAGGGCGGAGGCGCGCTCAGCGCCGTTGCCGAGACGAAGACCTCGGTTGCCTTCATCGGCGTTGGCGAGACACCCAGCGATCTTGAGAAGTTCGAGGCCGATCGGTTCATCTCCCGCCTCCTTGGGATGGGGGATATCAAGACCCTCATCGAGAGGGCCCAGGAGATCAATGTGGAAGAGGAGGTGGACGTTGAGGCCCTGATGCGTGGCAAGTTCAACTTGAAGGATATGTACAAGCAGATGGAGGCCATGAACAAGATGGGCCCCTTGAAGCAGATCATGCAGATGCTCCCCATAGGAGGGCTCGGCCTGGAGCTCTCGGACAAGGAGTATCAGGTGACCAAAGATCGACTGGACAAGTACAAGGTGATCATGGACTCCATGACCGATGAGGAGCTGGAGGACCCGAAGATCATCACGGCAAACCGCATAAAGCGCGTCTCCCGCGGCAGCGGCACGCCACCGGAGCTAGTGCGGGAGCTTCTCAAATCTCACCAGGCAATGCAGAAGGCATTGAAGGGCATGAGGGGCGGGATGGGGAAGATGAACATGAAGCGCCTCATGAAGAAGATGGGCCCCATGAAGGGCTAGCTGCATCCCTACCCCCTTTTGCACCCTTAGGCCTTGGACTCCTCATATGTTATCCATATCACTATGATCCCTATGAATATCAGCATCGGCCCGAAGCATCCCTTGATCAAGTCCCATGTGTGGACCCACCAGTTCAAGCCATAGATCCAGCTGCCTTGGCCGAACCAGACGGGGTCGACCATGGACCATATGCCTAGCAGGAGCAGCACTGCTCCTATAATTATCTTCAAAGCGTTGTTCGTGATCATTCCTCCGATCTATCGAATGTTATCGATCTCCTGCAAACCCTGCCATCGGACGAGAGGCCAGGAGAGTTAAGGGATATGGGGGATCTACGATAATAAAAAAGTATCGCCGTGATACTTAGTCACGGTGGTAGGAAGTGTTGATACTGAGATCGGTTGGAGTTTCTATAATCCGCCTACAGCTCTGATCTCATGAAAAATTGCCGCGGGGGATTCTCTGAGACAATTGGCATTCGATGATGCCGTATTCTATGAGGATCCCTAATTAAAATAAACCTGCCAGGCCAACAATCCTAAAAGTGCTGCCAGGACCTGGCCCAGCCGGATAGCGACCGCCCCTGAGCGGTGTATGTGAGAAAATCTCCCTCGCCCCCTTGTATGTTCAGATTCAATAGATAGAGATCCTCCCCCCCAGCAGGCACCAGCTCCATCTCGATCCGATCGTCTTTCCGAGTGGCAAACGCAGTGATCTCAGCCTTGATTCCTCCCCGGATCAAAATCCCATGGCCGAATGCGATGGATCCGATCTCGATGAGGGAGAACTCCCCCAAGATCCCTCCCTCCAGCTGCAACGTCCAGTTTCCGGCAAGGCTCGCTGTAGACTCACCCTCTTCGGGCAACGATGGATATGGAGAGGGGCCTTTTCCCATCAGCTGTTGATACTGGGACATCATCCCACCGAAGGCTGGATCTGCAAGGAAATCATAGCCCATTCCTACGCCGCAGCATGGGCAAGCCCCCTGAGCCGCCATCGTCAGGCCCAGGAAGGCTAGCATCGAGATGAGCCCTCGACAGATTGTCGACCGCTTCCAATCCATGGATCTCCCCATTCCCGTCAATTCGTTGGAGCGACCCCCTCGATAGGGGGCCTTTTGATCATCAGATATTCCGCTGGCTCAGTATGCCGCTTACCATTCCAAAACCCTGGCCCCCCTGGGACTCGAATGACTGATAGCTTCCCGCGACAGATCCGACCCTCAGGGTCAAATCCAGCCTGTAGACGCTGAGGCCATCGATCGGCAGAAGGAATAGGGATAGCTTGCTGCCATCCAGGGATCCCCCCGCAACCAAGGGCTTGCTCTCCAAAGCATTGTCGATCTGGCCGCTACCATAGACCGTCGTCCCGGTCTGGTAGAGGGTAAGGCTTGCCTGTCTGCTCACCTGGACATCTCTGAGCTCCAATGACCAGACTCCCGCCGCGGAGATGACGGCGTCCGCCGCGGTTGTGGCAGTCGCTGTCTCGGGAACGCCTGGGGTCATGCCAGTCGTCTTGCTGATGTTGAACAGGCTCTCGTCCGCAAAGGCCTCTCGAACATCTCTGTGGATATCGCTCTCACCAGTTCCTACGTCAAACGTATCGAAATCGTTCGATGTGGCCGTAGAGATCGTGCATGCCATCACGGCCAGCATCAGAAAGATATATTTAACATCCATCTATGAATTCCTCCTTTGGTTTTGACATGATATCGATGGCTAGATTCCCTGATAAACCTTCTCTCATGGACGATCGAGCACGGAGGCCATGCCCGTCCAGCTCTCGCCGTCGGGCCGAAAGGCCCGATATGTTCCAGCAGTCCCTGCAAGCTCGATCCGATAGAGGTTAACCTCTCCGAAGCTGAGAAGGTCGAGTGCCAGGCCATCGCCATTCGCCTCTCCGATCGCGGCCATGAGGCGAGTTGTGTTTCCCTCCAGCATGGTTCCATGGCCAAAGATCACATCGTCCGCCTGGAAGAGGATCAGGTCGACCGACCGCGTCTGGGTATCCTGCAAGATCAAAGACCAATCTCCAGCCAAGGTGGAGGCCGTCTCGATCGTAGGCAAGGCAAGCGCAGTCGATGCAGCCGGCTCGGCAGGTATCGCATCCCCGCCCTCTTTCAGCTGGCGGGACGCCCAGGGTGTGGAAGGAAATCGAGGATCGGTCGTCATCGATAACTCCCCCCGGGATCCGCTTATGTATTGATCCACAAGGGAGCCGTCCTGTGCCTGGGAGTGAAACGCCAGCAACAACAGCAATATCGTGGGCAAGAGCATATATCTCATGGCAGCTATCCTCCGTTTAAGCCTTCAATGGAGTATCGCGTTAGTGAACATTGAGCATTGATTTGGACGACCCCCTTACCTAGGGAGAGAAGGTGCCGGTGGCAAGGCCCCCCCAAACGCTTCCGTTGCTGCTAAAGCCCTGGTAAGTTCCATTCAGCATGCCATGGCCAACTTCCGATCTCAGCTGGAGGAGACAGCTTCCGTTCAGGGCGAGGATATTCATCGATAGAGACTCCCCCTCCAGAATACCGCTGGCAGTGAGCCCCTCAGAAACGTTTCCCAGGGGCATTCGACCAGATCCAAAGAGCACTTCACCCACACTGTAGAGGGCGAGATCAAGATCTCCGAGCCCCTCCAGCGACAGATGCCATCCGCTAGAGAGCTCGGCATTCGTCGACGAAGCGCCGGATGGATCCGAGTTCACGGGGGCCGCTCCTCCCACCACCTGGCTCAAGCCACCTTGGCAAATCCTGAAGAGATCATCATTCGCAGATCCGGCGAGATCGGTTGCGATGCTTCCTTCATCCAATCCGTCCTGCGCAAGGCCAAGGTGGACAACGCAGAGGAGGATAAGGGCAAGCGGCAACAGACGAGGGCGCACTCAAGAACCTCCTCTTGGACGCCTCAGCTCAGAGAGCGTGCCTCCTCCTCCCTGCTTGCGCTGAAAGTTCCTTGTACGGGGCTTGCCCCGGCGGAGCTGACCGCGTCGAACGTGCCGCTCGCGCTGCTTTCGCCCACGTTGATGTTCCTCAGCTGATAGTAGAAGACATGCGGGGGCGAGAGCACCACAATTCCCATGGTCAGGTAGTCGTCCACAATGGTGCCGCTTACGGTTATTGCCTGGCCCGCTGCGCTTGATGGGACCTTGCCGTAGCCGAAGACCAGGGTTCCGCTCTGAAAGAGGATCAGATCGATGCGGCCACTCAAGCTACCCGAGCTATCCATGAGATCCAGAGTCCAGTTTCCGGCAACGTTCAGCCTTGTGGCTGAATAGGGATCGCCCGTTCCGCTTCCGACCTTCGCCAGGTACTCAGCGGTGTGCTCGGTGCTTTCGATGTTCATCCATCCAAGGCCCCCGTCCAAGGGGTCGACCACGACCGTTTCGCCGACGCTATGCGGCCCCCCTGCCTGGGCAAGCAGGCAGGAGACCAAGATCACCGGCATCCATGCGTTCTTCCAGCTCAACTCTAACCACCACACCCATCCGATTCCAATTAAGTTCCGACATTCATTCAGGATAAACCTGACGACGACCTCAGACCCAACTCATACCGAGGCTGGAAGTGCCACCCCCCACAGCGGTGTAGTAGGCCGACGCGGGATAGCCGTTGATGCGTTGCTCGCCATCCAAATATGAAGGGACCTGGTTGGTGGCAGCCTTGCCGCCGCCAAGAGCAACCGGCCCGGATGCTGCAGCGCTTTGCTGAGTGGTGGCAGCAGACGAAATGGATAAGGGGCTCAGCCAGAATGCGGCGAGGATCGTATCGTTCTGGCCGAATATGCGAAGAAGGCCCTCGTTGAAGGCGTCAACATAGCTGTTGAAGGACGTGGCAGCTTGGGAGTTGCAGGAGGCTTCCCCCTTCAGCCCCCCCATCTGCAGCCCGGTCTCGAGGCCGTCAATCACGCCTCTCTGATAATCGGAAAGCTCAGCCGCCCCGGCCGAGGCCAGGGCCAGAATGGCAATCAGTGCCAGAATCGAGCGATACATCAGATACATCCTGCATATTGCAAATTTTCATGATTGCGTTCATTCGGTCAAGCTTGGGTGGGCCTTCCGGAAGGCCGGGTCCTTCATATGGCAAGCGGACCGGCCGGAGAACCACGTGCTCTGCCCCATCGCCTTCCAGATATCGCTAAGCTTCGCCCCCCCGATGTTTCCAAAGGAGAGGGGCATGTAGGCGCAAGGAAGAGCCTCGCCCGAGGCATCTACATGCATCCAGCGTCTCCCGGCAAAGCAGCCGAAGAGGGAGGGATCCATCAGATGGGGAAGGGATGTCACCCTTGGGCCATCCTCCAGTCGATTCTTCTCCCTGTGGAACCGCTCCATGATTTGGAGGTCCTTGGGGGAGAGCACCTCGTCGATATGGGATGACCATCTTCCAACTGCCACGATCTCGCAGAGGGAGAGTTCATGCGCTCCAAGCTCCATGGCAAGGCCGTAGGCCTCATCGAGGTCGTCTATGTTGGAAGGGCTCACCACCATAAAAAGGTCGACAAGCAGCCCTGCATCGAGGGCGTTTCTCACCCCAGATAGAGCGTCTTGAAATGCCCCAATGCGTCCCCGGACCCGGTCGTGCTCGGATGCATTGGGGCTGTCGATGCTCACCCTGATGGCGCCAAGGCCCGCGCGCTTGAGGGCGACTGCCCTCTCCTTCGAAAGGCCATGTCCGCTCGTAAAGCATGCGGATATCGCCCTCTCGTCCACCGAGGAGACCAGCTGGGGCAGGTCCTCTCTCAGCATCGGCTCCCCGCCATCGAACGTTATGAGATAAGATCCAAGGTCCAATGCCTCGCCAATGGACCTCTTTATGAGGTCAGCCTCGAGGATATCGCCCTTGCGCGATGGGGCGGCACAATGTATGCAGCGATTGGGACAGCCCCGGATAACCGCTATCGAGAACTGGTCGGGAATCCTGCGCTTCAAGATAGCCCCCACCTGGGCTGATAGCATCCTGTCGAAGGCCAGGCTTGGGGCGGGCGGAATCCACGTCGAGAATATGAAGGGCGCCTCTTTCGAGATCGGCTTCTCATCTCGGAAGATGCGGTTGATCCTCTCGGTTATCGGCTGGGCTAGCGGGGCAAGCGGCCCTTTAGGCTCGAACCGTATCCCGTCCTCGCAAAAGACCTCCAACTTCAGCAGAGGCTTCTCTGCAATACGCATTTCTCGCTCCATCCTCCGGTCATCTTATTCAATATGAGGTCGAGCCGATCCCTCATCTCCTCCGATCCGCTGCCCCTGGCCAGGGCATCCCTTGCCGCAACGACATGTTCGCATATGGACGAGGTGCAGATATCCACCGCCTCCTCCAAGGATCCTCTCTCGCCATGGATTCGAGGGAGCGTTGATGATGCCTTGAGGGATCTCTTCCCTTGGTTCGTGCCAAGCACCTCCTCGAGGTCATCGACTATCTGGTACGCAAGGCCAAGGTGAAGCCCATACTCGTGGTATATAGAGGCTTGCTCATCGCCGGCCTTCGCGATCATGCAGCCCATACGAGCTGAGGCTGCAAATAGCGATGCCGTCTTACTGGAGACGCACTGGAAATATTCTTTGGGCGAGGAGATCCTCGATAGGTCCAGCATCTCGCCCGCGGACATCTCCATGCAGGCGTGGGCGAAATTTCGTATCACCTCTCCGGGATAGTGGGAGATCAGGTCTATCGATCTGGAGATGAGATAGTCCCCGCAGAGGAGGGCAGCCTCCAGGCCGAACCTCTCGACGGTCGTAGGCGCGCCTCGTCGTTCCACTCCGCCGTCCAATATATCGTCGTGTACCAATGATGCGGCATGGGCAAGCTCCACTGCGAGGGCAGCGTTGAGGGATTTTTGAGGCGGTGAACCGAATGCCTCGGCGGAGAATATCAGGATCAAGGGACGGGTCCGCTTCCCAGGGGTGCTCAGGACGTAGTCCACAACCTCCCCCAGGTCGGATCGGGGGGTGGTTTGAAGGGCGAGAAGTCCTTCCTCCACCATTCTATGCTCGACCCAGTCGCTCAACATCGACTCCTGGTGATTCCGGTCTCTATTTATCTTTTGCGTGGTCGATTTTCGAAGGGCACGCCAGCGGATATTCATATTTTATATAACATATAAAATTCAGGGAGCAGGAGGGCAATCGAGAGCCCTCGCCCTCAAGGCCTCCATGAATTACGGATCATCCAATCGCCATAGAGAGTTGGAGCAGATGCTCATGGACCGCGTGGAGGCCCCCGCCAGTGGGCCGACATGAACTCCCCCCTTTTATTACCTGAGGCGTTTTGGCGTTTTCCATCAATAGAGTCAAACGGCGGCGGCGCACCCCGCAACAAGCTGCGTGGCATGCGAGGCGCCGCCGCATAAGATTGCTTAGCAGATAGC
>JAFGMR010000017.1 GCA_016927425.1 Methanotrichaceae archaeon
GACGCAGGCTTTGTTGCCGGGGCCTTCGCGGCCAAGATTGCCATTCGGCGACGCGGATAGGAAAAATTTTTTATAACTGTTTGCCTTATTGTACTTGGAAAGGCTTATATATCATGATATTAACGAACCTTCCGAGCGGGTATACTCATCTTTTCTACTAACCCCCACTCCCCTACCCGCTCATCTAATATTGCGCTTTCGATCTCAATCCCTCAGCTGCTTAACCATCAAGCCGCTCGACCTTGATCGAGCTTCCTGATTCTCGAACGTAGGCCTCGATCCTCAATGCGGCATGGTCTACCATGCCGCCCGTCGTCATGATGAGACAGGTCTCTCCGTTCAAGGCTCTGAGGATGGACTTATCTATGACTCCATATGTGAAGTCGAGATCGATCCCCTCCTTCTGCGCAAGCATCTTCGCCCTCGTCCCCATCGCCCCTATGTAGTCGAAGGAAAGGCCCTCAATCAATCGTCTCGGCAAGTTGTCGCTCGGACGGTCAACGTCAACGATCAATATGCGGCCATGATGGCGCTTCGCTCCTTTGCCGATCACCTCCTCCATGAGGTCGATCATCCCCGGTATGCCTTCGGGAGGCGTCCGCCCGTCCTCGACGAGGCCGCGCTCTACCATCTCGTGGTAGAGATCGAGAAGGACAGGTGGCTTGATCCGAGCTTGCCTCATCTGATCCTCGTCGGAGAAGAGGATCTCTGGGGGTCCTTGTCGGATCACCCTTCCTGCGTCCATCAGAACGACATCATCGGCCCATCTGTAGGCAAGCTCGACGTCGTGAGTGGATATAACAACGGTCTTTCCCTGGACGTTTTGCTCGTCGAGCATCTCCATGATCTCCTCAGAGCTTGCGGGATCTATGTTGCTCGTGGGCTCGTCGAGTATCACAACCTCCGGCCTCATCGCGAGAATGCCGGCGATTGCGATCCTCTTCTTCTCTCCTCCGCTCAGCTGGTGGGGGGGACGCCTCTCAAAGCCCTCAAGCCCCATGTAGCTCAAGGCATCGCCGACCTGGAGGTCTACCTCGGCCCTTGAGAGCCCCAGGTTGACCGGCCCAAAGGCCACGTCTTGGTATACGGTCGGTGCGAAGAGCTGGTCGTCAGGGTTCTGGAAGACTATTCCAACATTGCGCCTCAGCCGTTTGAGCGAAGCGGAGTCGTAAGAAAGTGCTCCTCCCTTGAAGCGCACCTCGCCGGAGGTTGGCCGGAGGACTCCGTTCCACATCAGCATGAGCGTCGACTTTCCCGCACCGTTTGGACCAACGAGCGCAACCTTTCTTCCAACGGATAACCCCAGGCTCACACCCCTCAAGGCCTCGATCCCTCCGGGATAAGAGAAGCGGACGTCTCTCGTCTCCAATATCTTCATCATCGCCTCAATGCCAGGAAATCATGGCTACAATGGTTGCGAGCGCGAGGAGATAGCAGCAGACCATGATCATCTGCCCGCCATCGATCCTGGAGTCCTCATCGAGGGTCTCCAGATGCCCCTCGTAGCATCTGGAGTCCATTGCAACCATCAGGCGCTCTCCCCTCTCCCACGACCTGATAAAGAGGACGCTTGCCATCATCGCATAGGATTGAAGCGATCTCGAAAGATTGCAGTTTCCAAGGCGCACCTCCTGCGCCTGACGGATCGAGAAGGCCTCGTCGAGCATGACGAATATCTGGCGGTAGATGAGCATCGATAGCTCGAGGAAGGTCTGTGGAACGCGAAGCGACCGAAGCACCGAGAATATCTCTATCATCGGCGTTGTAAGTGCGATGAAGAAGAGTGAGCACATGCCCCCGCATGTCCTTCCCAAAAGGAGGGCTGCAAGCTCTAGGCCATCGGATCTGACAATGATCGAGGATCCCATGATGCTGAGCGATAAAACAGCATCTCCTGAGCCTTCTATGAATATCACAGCTCCACAGCTCATCAATGCAAACGAGATGGGGATCAGCAGCATTCGAGAGTAGATGCGCCAGGGGATCTTTGCAAGGCCCAGGATCAGTGCGCTCATGCTCAACGCCACGATCAGCGGAGGAAGCGGCGAAGTCGAGAGGACTGAGAGGACGATCGACCCCCCTCCCAAGAGGAGCTTTGTCCTTGCATCAACATGTCTCAGGCCATTGGAGTGGGCATATTGATCCAGAAGGTCGTGTATCGCAATCGTCCCCTGCAAATCCCCTATCTCGCGTTCGAGCCCCTCTTTGTCGGAGCCTCGACCTCAGAGCGTCTGCGGTTGTATCCGAGGAAGTAGCCGATGATCAGGCCTCCGATGGCTGCCTGCAAGCTGAAGAAGAGGTTCTCGATCTCGCCGCTTGGAGGCTCCCATATAGGCTCGAACCAGGGCTCATAACTCCCGCCGGTAAGCTCGCCAATGGCCCCTTCCGCCTGGCTGTCTGCGCCGCTCCATTCATGATCTCCGGTCGAGTTCACATAGAGAAATGCTCCGAAGAAGACGATCAGCACTGCGGCTGTGATCAACTCCCCCTTCATCCTCTCGCCTCCATGAGCTTATTCAGCGCTCCTTTCGATAGCACATTGAGCTCCAGCAGCACGTCGCCTCTAAGCTCTGCTATGTACTTGAAGATGAGTGCAGTCACAACTCCTTCCACAATGGCGAGAGGCACCTGTGTCAGGGCGAAGATTGCCGCAAATGCGCGAAAGGACGCAAACGATCCTCCAACAGCCGCGGGGATTGCAAGCGCAAGCTGAAGCGACGTCACAAGATATGTGGAGATATCGGCAAGGGATGCAGCTAGGAAGACCGCAATATACGGATTGATGCCAAGCCGCATGACCCCCTTGTAGGCCGCATATCCGATGATCGGCCCTGCTATCCCCATTGAGAAGACGTTTGCGCCAAGCGTTGTCAGGCCCCCGTGGGCGAGGAAGATCGCCTGGTAGAGCAGTACTATCGTTGCCATCACCGAGGCAATCCATGGGCCGAAGAAGATCGCCGCCATCCCGGTTCCCGTTGGGTGAGAGCAGCTTCCGGTCACTGAGGGCAGCTTCAGCGAGGACAGGACGAATATGAAGGCTCCAGCGACTGCAAGAAGGGGCAGCGTCTCCCTTCGCTCCTTGACAAGGGCGTTCATCCTCCATAGCCCATAGGCAACAGCGGGAGCGGATAATGCAAACCAGATCTCCCACCAGGGATGGGGCAAGAAGCCCTCCATTATATGCATCGAATCACCGATTCCAGCTGCTGCGTCCACGTATTTAAGTTTAATTGATATAGGATCAATTAAGTTTAATTCATCCGATCGGGACCCTAAAGATACAGTTGAAAATGGGGAGGGTTCACTTCCATGGTCTTGAATATGAATAGGTTGGAGTTTCTATAACCAGTTTGTAGCTTGACATTGTCACATCCTTTACATTGTCAGATAAGGTGATCATGATTCGATAGGGGTCGTCCCGAATATAAGAAAATATAAAAGTA
>JAFGMR010000018.1 GCA_016927425.1 Methanotrichaceae archaeon
AAATAGCTGCCTAAATGCGATCTATGCTAGTAATAGTAACGATAATAGTAATATATGACAATGTCAAGGTAGATAGAGATCTTATAATAAATTTGGATTCCTCGTTGTTCCAGGCAGGTGGACCTATCTCAGCTTCTATAAACCGCGAATGAACGCGAATGAACGCTAATATTATTCACTTAATCATACGCATTTGGGTACATATACGCTTTTGAACGGCGTTTTAATCGAAGTTTATGCATGATAAAGTTGATAATATAACCAGGTTGAATGATAAATTCTGCCCACACAATTCAGCGACGGATGCTTTCATCACCGAGTTCGCGATACCCATCCGCTGATAGCCTTTAATAGCTGGCAGCACAAATAGTAAACGAGGTATCCTTATGAAGATACTCGGAATATCAGGAAGCCCGAGGGGCGGCCAGAGCCAGACGCTTCGGCTCGTAAAAGCTGCCCTCGATGGGGCGAGAGAGGCTGGGGCCGATGTTGAGCTGGTGGACGTATGCAAGCTAAGAATCGAGTACTGCACGGCTTGTGCCGTATGCTTTTCCAAGGGAGAGTGCATCTTCGAGGATGATTTCGCAAAGCTTCTTCCAAAGATCTTGGAATGCGACGGGCTAGTCCTAAGCTCTCCAAACTACTTCAGAAGCATCACCGCCCAGCTTAAGACGATGATTGACAGGATGGCAGATGTCATCCACTGCCAGATGCTCACAGGCAAGTACGGCTGTTCTGTGGCGACAGCTGGAAGCCCCGCTCACGCGGAGGTGACCGACTACCTAAACGGCCTCCTCCTGGCCTTCGGCGCGGACCCGGTCGGCGCTGTCGGGTGCATGGCCCAGCCGGCGGCAATCGATGCAGCAGAGAAGGAGGCCTTCTCGCTCGGACGAGATCTCGTGGCGGCAATACGCGAAGGGCGGCGGTACCCCCAGTACGATGCAGAGCACGAGGAGAGGCGCGCCCGGTTCAAGATGCTTGTTACGATGAACAAGGATCTCTGGACTCATGAGTACGAGTACTATAAGGAGAAGGGCTGGCTTTAATCCAAGCGGCTGCGGCGATCTTGGCTATTGGCTCCGGGCAGTGATCTTCTGGGTATGAAGGATTTATATGATCGAATTGATCATGCATGGATGAAGGTTAGGGTCCGAGGGATGTGAGGATGATGGATGTAGGAATGATCGTTGCCGCAGCCGTTCCATTTCTGGTCAAGGGGGCAGAGGCCTTCGCAGGCAAGGCTGGCGAGAAGCTGGCCGGAAAGGCGGGCGAGCTATGCCGGGCGGTGGAGAAGAGGTTTACGGGCGACTCCTATGCAGAGCAGACGCTGGCCCGGGCACGGGAGATGCCAGAGTCTGAGGCGCGCCAGGGCGGGCTCAGGGCGGTCCTCGCGGAGACGATGGAGGCGGATCCGGATTTCGCAAAGGAGGTGGGAAAGCTCGTCGAGGAGCTGGAGAAGGGGCGGGGGACAGCCTTCGATCAGAGAGGGCAGATGGTTTACGGGCCGCAGACCAACATCGCCGGCAGTAGCGTCAGGGGGACGGTGTTCTCCGGGGCTTTTTCCGGGCCGGTGAATATCGAGAAGCCTGAATGAATCGGCGGGTCATGACCTATAATCCCACCTTTGGCCAGGATGACCAAAAGGTTTACGGTCCGCAGACCAATATAGCGGGCAACGCTAACATCTATCCGCCCGCCGATCCCACCCCGCCACCCCGCGAGATCCCCCCACGGTCCCAGGACTTCACCGGCCGAGACGATGAGCTGCGTGATCTATTGAGCAGCTTTAAAAGAGGAGCTACCATCGTAGGCCTGCGGGGCATGGGCGGAGTCGGGAAGACAGCACTGGCCTTGGTTCTCGCGGAGCAGCTCAAGGATCGCTTTCCAGACGGTCAGATCTTCGTTCAGATGGCAGGGACGAGCGAAAAGCCTCTCGAGCCTTCAGAAGCGATGGCCCACGTAATCCGGGCCTACCATCCCGAGTTGAAGATGCCGGATAATAAATACGAGCTTCAGGGGCTCTACAACTCGGTGCTCTCCGGCAAAAGCGTCCTTCTTCTGCTGGACAACGCCAGCGATCGCGGGCAGGTGAAGCCGTTGCTGCCCCCATCTGGCTGCGCTATGATCTTCACCTCTCGAGAAAAGTTTGCCCTTCCGGGATTGGAGAAAAGGGATTTGTATTTCCTGCCTCTGGAAGACTCCGAGAAGCTGCTGCTGCAGATTGCGAGACGCATCGGCGACCATGCTGAGGATCTGGCCAAGCTTTGTGGATGCCTTCCAATAGCTCTTCGAAACGCAGCCTATACCCTGGCAGAGAGAGATGATCTCGGGTTGCAGGAGTACTTGAACCGCTTGAAGGACGGCAGAAAGAGGCTGGAGCTAGTGGAGGCATCCTTCAGCCTGAGCTATGGGCTGCTCTCGCCGGAGCTGAAAAAGCTGTGGAGCATGCTCTCCGTTTTTCCCTCTGACTTCGACAGGGTTGGTGCGGCAGCCGTCTGGGAAACGGACTATGATTCAGCCGCCGAGGTTCTGAGTGATCTACTCAAGTTGAGCCTTGTGGAGTATCTGGAGTCTGAAGGCCGCTACCATCAGCACGACCTCGCCCGCATATTCGCCGACGATCGCCTGGAGGAGGATAGCGATGCCGGGATCGCCGCAGGGAAGCGGCATGCTGAACATTATAGAGGGGTGCTGGCTGCTGCTGATGAACTGTATCTTCAGGGTGGCGAGAAGATGCTCGATGCGCTTAAGCTCTTCGACAGCGAGTGGGCCAACATCGCGGCCGGGCAGGCCTGGGCGGAGAGATATGCTGAAGAAGATTTAGCTGCGGCCGCACTTTGCGGCGCGTACCCTGATGATGGAGCAAACATACTGGATCTGAGACTGAATCCACGAGAGCGGATTCGTTGGCGGGAGGCGGGGCTTGCTGGAGTGAGGCAGCTTAAGGATCGAGCTGCCGAAGGCGCGCACCTTGGTAACCTGGGCATCGCCTATGCCGATCTTGGGGAGCCCCAGCGGGCGATCGAGTTCTATGAACTGGCTCTATCTATCCTTCATGAGATTGGAGACAAGAAGGGAGAAAGCGGTGCTCTGAATGGCATGGGAAACGCCTTCGCTGCTCTTGGCGAGCCCCGCCGGGCGATCGAGCATTACGAACGGGCCCTTACCTTCGCCCGGGAGATAGGTGACCGAAGGGGCGAAGGAACCGTATTGGGCAACCTGGGCCTTGCCTATGCTGATATCGAGGACCCCCAGCGAGCAATTGAGCTTTATAATCAGCATCTTGCCATCGCCAGCGAGATAGGGGATAAAAGGGGCGAAGGCACCGCTTTGAGCAACCTGGGCGCTGCCTACGCTGATCTTGGGAAGACCCAGCGGGCGATTGAGCATTACGAGCGGCGTCTTGCCATTGCCCACAAGATCGGAGACCGAAGGGGCGAAGGAATCACCATGTTTAACGTTAGCCTTGCCTTCGACGCCCTAAACAATCGGCCCAAAGCTATCGACTGCGCCCAGGCAGCGCTTGCGATCTTCGAGGCTATCGAAAGTCCCCAAGCCGAGCGCGCCCGCCAGCTGCTGGCAGATTTGAGAGCGAAGGAGACATGATCCAGCTGCAGTTCTCCTCCGGCCGGGCGCTTCTAATCGGCGTCGGCGCCGACCTCCCCAGCACCATCGAAGATGCCACGGGCCTCGCCAGCATTCTGAAAGATCCGAGCCGCTCTGCCTATCCGCCGGAACAGGTGGCGCTTCTCACCGGCCTGGCCGCCGACAGACCGGGAATCATGGCCGCGCTGGATAGGCTGAGGGAGGCCTCCGACGAGGAGACAACGGCAGTCATCTATTTCTCCGGCCATGGTTTCCGGGTCACAGGCCCAAGCGGCGAAGCCTATTACCTGATGCCCCATGGCTACGACGAAAATCGGCTAAGCCAGACCGCCATCAGCGGAGCCGAGTTCGTGGAGAGGCTCAAGGCGATCCCGGCCCGGAAGCTGCTGCTCTTGCTGGACTGCTGCCACGCCGGCGGATTGGCAGACCTGTTGGCGCCCGGGCTCCAATTCGCCAAAGCGCCCCTGCCGCCTGAATCGCTTACCCTTCTCGCGGAGGGGCGCGGCCGTGTGGTGATCGCCTCGTCTACAGAGGATGAGTACTCGTTTGCGGGCAGGCCCTACAGCGCCTTCACCCTTGCGTTGATCGAGGCCCTCTGCGGCGTTGGCTCCTCCAAGAAGGACGGCTACGTTCGTGTGGCAGACCTCGCGCTTCATACGCGGGAGAAAGTGCCTCAGCGCACCAAGGGCCGCCAGCATCCCATACTGCACTTTGAACGGGCCGATAACTTCATCCTGGCGTACTATGCCGCCGGCGATCCGCAGCCAAAGGCCCTGCCCTTCAGCAAGGAGCCGGAGATCGAGCCGGAGCCGGGGGCCTTCTACAGCACCTTCGATCAGCGGGGGCAGACGGTGCACGGTCCGCAGACCAACATAGGTAGCAGTGTTGGCCCGGTTCTTTCTGGCGAGTTCAAGGGATCATTTCATGTTGGCGATAAGATCATCCATCAAGCCCCCCAACTGCCCAGTATTTCCCTTCATACGCCGCCCCGCCAGATCCCATTGCCGCCTCAGGACTTCACCGGCCGCAACGATGAGCAGGACAAGCTTCGAGCTCACTTCGACCGCGGTGCAACCATAATCGGGCTACGCGGCCTCGGTGGCGTTGGAAAGACTGCGCTGGCCTATGTGGTTGCATACCGGCTGAGGGACCGCTTCCCAGATGGCCAGATCATGGTCGACCTGCAGGGAACGGGTGAATCGCCCCTGACCCCAGCAGATGCCATGGGCCATGTAATCCACGCCTTCCATCCAATAGCCCGTCTGCCCGATAGCGATGGCGAGCTTGCCGGGCTGTACCGCTCTGTCCTTGACGGCAAGAGGGCCCTCCTCCTGCTGGACAACGCCCTCGACGACCGCCAGGTGCGGCCGCTTTTGCCTCCGGCCTCCTTCGGCGTCTTGATCACCTCTAGGCGTCGCTTCACCCTCTCGGGCCTGCAGCCCTTGGACCTGGACGTATTGAATCCGGATGAAGCGGTAGCGCTCCTTTCAAAGGTCTTGCAGCCCTCGGCAGCCGCTCCGGTGCCGGAGGACGGCCCGCTCGCCGATATCGCCCGCCTCTGCGGCTATCTGCCCCTTGCGCTACGAGCTGCGGGAAGCATGCTTGCAAACACCCCCGACCTGAGCCCTGCGGAGTACGCTGAAGAGCTCGAAGCCGAGCGCTCACGGCTGGAGCGGCTGGGGGAGGAGGGCGTGGACCTTGGGGTGGAGGCAAGTATCAATCTGAGCTACCGCCGGCTCAAGCCCCAGACGGCAGCGGTATTCCGGTTGCTCTCCATCTTTCCCGCCGACTTCGACGCTGCGGCGGAGGAGGCGGTCTGCCAGGAAGGGGGTCACCGGGAGCTGAGGGAGCTTCTCAGATGGAGCCTTGTGGATTACACTGAGGGACGCTACCGCCTGCACGACTTGGCGCGCATATTCGCCGCCGCTCGCCTGGAGGAGGACGGCGATGCCGGGGCCGCCGCAGGGAGGCGGCATGCTGAACATTATAGAGAGGTGCTGTCTGCTACTAATGAAATGTATCTTCAGGGTGGCGAGAAGATGCTCGATGCGCTTAAGCTCTTCGACAGCGAGTGGGCCAACATCGCGGCCGGCCAGGCCTGGGCGGAGAGATTAGCCTCAAAAGATCCAACCGCAGCCGCACTCAGCAGCGCTTATCCCGATGCCGGGGCTTACATGCTGAGCCTGCGACTGCATCCACGAGAGCTGATTCATTGGCTGAATACTGGGCTTGCAGGAGCTAGGCAGCTGAAAAATCGAGTGACTGAAGGTGCGCATTTAGGCAACATAGGCAATGTATATGTCAATCTAGGCGATCCCCAGCGAGCGCTCGATAACTACGAGCAGGCCCTGGATATTGCCCGCGAGATCGGGGACAGGTTGGAAGAAGGCGCCGTTCTGGGCAACGTAGGCCTCGCCTACGCCGACCTGAGCGAGCCCCTGAAGGCGCTCGAGTTCTACAAGCAGGCTCTGGCAATCCACCGTGAGGTTGGAGACAGGAGGGGAGAAGGGAGCGCGCTAAGTAACATGGGTCTTGCCTATGCCGATCTGGGGGAGCCCCTGAAAGCGCTCGAGTTCTATGAGCAGTCTCTGGCAATTCATCGTGAGATTGGAGACAAGAAGGGAGAAGGCAATGCTCTGAATAGCAAGGGCAACGCCTACGCTGCAATGGGCAAACCCCGTCAGGCGTTGCAGCTATTCAAGCAGGCTCTGACCATCGCCCGCGAGATCGGGGACAAGAGGGGAGAAGGCATCGCTTTGGGCAACATCGCCAATACATACTACGCCCTTGGCGATCTCCGGCGAGCGCTTGATCTCAACGAGCAGCATCTCGCCATCACTCGCGAGATTGGAGATAGAAGGGGAGAAGGCGCGGACCTGGGCAACATGGGCCTCGTCTACGTTGCTCTTGGCGATCCCCATCGTGCGCTCGAGTTCTACGAGCAGTCTCTGGCCATAGCCCGCGAGATCGGGAACAGGAGGGGCGAAGGAATCGCTTTGGGCAACCTGGGCAATGCCTACGCCGCTCTCGGCGAGCCCCGGCGTGCGATCGAATGCGCCGAGGCCGCCCTTGCCATCTTCGAGGCGATCGAGAGCCCCTATGCCGAGCGCGCGCGCCAGCAGCTGGCAGAGTTGAGGTCCAAAGGCGATGATCCATGACTCGGGTGCAATTCACAGCCGGCCGGACGCTTCTGATCGGCGTCGGCGCTGACCTCCCGAGCACGGTCGACGATGCCAAAGGCCTGGCCGGCATCCTGGTAGAGCCGAGCCGCTCTGCCTATCCGCCAGAGCAGGTGGCGCTTCTCACCGCCCTCTCCCAGGCCTGTGCGAAAAAGGGCAGAGATCCTGCCGCCAAGGAACTGCATCCCCCGGAGGGGGGGCCGCGCATCCTATTAAGCTTAATAGCAAGAGGTCACCATTTTACTTATGTTTGAGCCCTTAGAGCGACAGATCAGGAGCCGCGATATACCCTACGATCTGGAAGATCCGGAGGACGTCACCTCGTCTCTCATGACGCTCTCCGAGCTGTCGCTGCACGACTTCTTGGCGAACGAACCTGATATCTATACGGTCGATGATCTAAAAGTCCGATATAGATGAAGGGAGATATCGTACTCGTTCCGTTCCCTAATTCCAACCTGACACGAGGTAAGCTACGGCCGGCGTTGGTCCTATCCGAAGATCCCATAGAACACGAAACCACGATCGCTTACATTTCTTCAAGAGCACCAATAATACCATCGCCGTGTGATGTTTTAGTAACGGCCGGTAGGTCCTCTTTTGATGAAACCGGGTTGAAATGGAATTCAGTCATTATACTAAATAAATTAGTTACTATAAAAAACTATTTCATTGAGGGATTATTAGGGGTTGCCGATGAGACCTTGATGACTCAAGTGAACAATGCCATCGATGCCTGTTTGAAGTTTAAAGCAAAGCCGTAAAATCAATGGTGAATTCTTCCATCATCACTCCCAAGATAGGGGCAAAGAACAGCTTATTTCCATCTCGCTATCACAGCCCTTGCATCAGCGCCGCCAGCTCTTTGCCTCAAAGAAGGCGGGGGCGGAAGGTTCGATCCCGCCAGGCGGAAGGCCGAAAGAATAAACTGGCATGAATACCGGCATGATATTGGGACTTTTATGAGCGATCAGATGCAGGCCGTGCGCAGCGCAGTAGTTGATATCCTTCGAGAGAACGGCATCAAGAAAGCGGCCTTCTTCGGCTCTATCGTGCGGGGCGAGATGGAGGACGGAAGTGATATCGACATCCTTATCGAGTTCGAGGGAAGACGGAGCCTTCTCGATCTCGCTCATCTCAAGAATGAGCTGGAGGATGCCGTAAACAGGCGCGTAGACCTCTTGACATACAAATCGGTTCATCCCCGTCTGAAAGGCCGAATACTGGCCGAGCAGGTCCCAATACTATGAGGAAAGATCCTTGCGTCTTTCTAAAGCCAAGGCCTCCCTTGCGATCTTCGATGCGATCGAGAGCCCCAAGGCCGAGGCCGTGCGCCGCGCGCTTGCGGTATGAAAGCCCGCCTGCCATGAGCCATCATGAACCGCCGCGCCTCGAATAGGCCTGCGGCCTAGCGCAGCCCGGACCCTTCCAGCGAACCTCACTGCAGAACCTTCCAGCGCCCGCCTTTTGCAGGGCCGATCCGCCGGATGCGCCCCTCCTCTCGCAGTCTGGCAATCTGCTTCTCGACCGCCCTCTGAGTGATGCCGATCTTGCTTGCGATCTCCCTGGCGGCAAGCTCAGGGTTGGCCTTCAGCAATCCTAATATTTTCTCCGAACTTTTCCCCGAACCTTTCTCCGAACTTTCATCAAGGTTATAGCCGGATTCCACCGTACTATCCATGGCTCTCCTGTAAACGATGGCCTTGAACTGAATGCCTTCCCTGTCATCGATGAGCTCGATATCGGGCCAGCTCTCCAGCGCCCGCTTGATGCCGGAGCCAAGACCCCTGTAGGGCAAGAGCCCCTTGGCAATGAATGAGGCCAGGATTGGATTTCGGATATTGGAGTTGCCTGCCCGTATCTTCGCCACAGTCAGGTTGTCAGGCAGATGTCCGGGGCTTATGATCTCAATTCTATCGTCGAAGATGAACAGCCGGACCGGCGCGCTGATCAGGTAGTCCCTGTGAACCAGGGCGTTGACAAGCATCTCCTCGAAGACCACTGCCGGGATCTCCGGCAGACCTGGCGCATTTACGCCTCTTCCAGCCTGAACTTTTCGCAGGTTCCGCATGACAAAGGACATGGCACAATCGAAGACTCTCTGCAGCGGTCCTGCGCAGTCCTCCATATCCAGATACTCGCTTTTATGAATCTCGTTGCCTGGATAGCGAACGGCTTTGACGATGAACTGCGGCGAGATCCACTCTGGACGCTCGGCAAAGAGCAGCACTCCAGCCAGGTTCAGAACTCCATCGTCCGTTGCAAGGTTCATGTTTTGAAGAAGCCTTTGAAGCTTGGATTTTGAATCCGGCAGCTCCAGCTGGTAGACATCCCGGAGAAAATCCCGAAAGCGCAGCCGATCCAGCTTGTCGATGCCGGCTTTGGTTGGCAGCTCATCTCCACGGAACAGGCCAGCGCTCTGGAACATGCGGCGCAGCTCTTCCCTGGAGTTTACCCGCCGTTTATCGGCCCCGCTCTTCAGCCAGATCACTCCGCCCCTGTCAAAGTAGGGCTTGTCCACGCCTTTTGGGATAGAGAGCACTATGATCAGCCGGTCTTTCCCTACGGATACGTTCTCTGTCTGCACCGCGAGAGGGCTCCGCACGCCTTGCGAGGCAGCGTTGCTGATCAGCTGATTGATCCGGCCTACGTCTCCTCTGTCCAGCCCAGGCATGGTGCCGTCGTCTGCCACGCCGATGAAGACCGCCCCTCCTTCGGAGTTGGCGAAGGCCGCCATCTCAGCCGCCAGGGAATCAGCATTGGTGATATCCTGCTTGAACTGGCGGCGACTGTCTTCGCCAAGGGCGATCTGGGCCTTCAGTTCCTTGAGCTGCAATTGGAGAACACCTTCTTTTCAGGCCTGGATATTGTCCTCACCCCTACAAGACGTTTTCCAAGAGTCCGCGCCCTTGTAGAGTTCGCGCCCTCCAGATCTTCGATGCGATCGAGAGCCCTTGCCGAAGCCCCGCGCCGGCAGCTCGCTGAGGGTGAAAGGAATAACGGCGGCGAATCTGCTTCCACGCCAGCTGCTCCGCCTGGGGTCCAGCCCCCCCAGTCGAGCGCGAAAAGGCGGAGCGCTCCCAGGATTTCCCACATAATTCGCCTCCGATCACTTTTCCGCCGCACTGGCAGAGGTTAAATATGGTGCCGGAAAGACCGCTAGTATATTGACCGATGTATTCACAGTGGGCCAGCTCTCATCGAGGATCAAGGAGCGGCTCTCCGGGGATGCCCGCCTCCGCGACCTTTGGGCGCGCGGGGAGCTCTCGAACGTCACCAACCATCGCTCGGGCCATAGCTACTTCACCTTGAAGGACAATGAGGCGGGGATCTCATGCGTCCTCTTCAGGTCGCACGCGGCCCGCGTGGAGTTTCCGCTGAAAGACGGCCTAAACGTCCTCGTCTTCGGCGACGTCGAGATCTACAGGCCGAGGGGAAGCCTCCAGCTGGTCGCAAAGGGGATGCGCCTCGACTCCGGCGTTGGCCTACGGCAGCTCGAGCTCGAGAGGATGAAGAAGCTCCTCTCTGAGGAGGGCCTCTTCGATGCCGAGAGGAAGAGGAAGCCTCCACGCTATCCCGAGAGCATTGGGATTGTGACCTCGCCTGATGGGGCAGCTCTAAGGGACGTCTTGAGGACGATTGGGGGGTACCCGGCAAGGATCATCCTCTCGCCTGCAACGGTGCAGGGTGAGGGCGCAAGCGAGAGCGTGGCTCAGGGTGTGAGGGCTCTTAAAGGCCTTGTGGACCTCGTGATAGTCTGCAGGGGCGGCGGATCGGCGGAGGATCTCTGGCCCTTTAACTCGGAGGCTGTGGCAAGGGCGATATACAACTGCGACGTTCCAGTGATCGCTGGAATCGGCCATGAGACAGATGTGACGATCGCCGATCTCGTGGCAGACATTAGGGCTGCAACGCCAACGGCTGCCGCAAAGGCGGCCGTCCCCGATCTAGACGACCTTCGCTATGAGATGGGGCGGTTTAGGGCGCGAATCGAGAGGGCAACTGAAGCGCTTGCTGGCAGGCAGAGGACAAGGCTCGATTACCTGGAGAGGAGGCTCTCTGCCCGAAGGATCTCCTCCCTCGTCGGAGAGAGGAGACAGAGGCTCGACTACCTATCCGAGCGTCTCTCTGCAGCAGAGCTTCGAAAGATGGAGGAGATGCGCCATCGCCTCGGCCTCTTAGGGGGACGGCTTCAGTCGGCAAGCCCCCTTGCCACTCTCTCGCGCGGCTATGCCATTGCCCGCACTCCTGATGGAAGGCTCGTCCAGAGGGCGAGGAAGGCTAGGATTGGCGAGGTGATCGAGCTGACCTTTTGCGATGGGGCGATCTCCTGTCGCGTGGAAAAACGGCTCGAAGGATACGACCTGAAAGGCGGCGATTGATATTTCCAAAGATGAGGATATGAGCCTCGAAGGGGCCTTCGAGGAGCTGGAGCGGATTGTGGGATTGCTTGAAGGAGGAAGGCTCTCCTTGGAGGATAGCCTCGATCTCTTCGAGCGCGGGATGCGGCTAATTAGGCTCTCCAACGCCCGGCTTGACGGGGCCGAAAGAAGGATAGAGTGCCTCTCGGGAGAGCTTCCGCAGGATATCATCGATGGTGGGGGCTAGGTATCGATCTCTTCTACTCCTGGTCCACTATGAAGCGGACCTGATTGCTCGTTGCGCCCGTCCCGTAAGAGCTTGCGGTCTGATCCCCTGAGCGGATCTTCTCCATATTGATTATCGCCTCGTTCAGGTTGCAGGTCGTCCTCTGGCTCTTCTTCACCTCGACGGAGTTGGTGGCGCTTGGCGGATCGATACCTGAGGAGTGCGCGCTCTGGTTTCCCGTCTGCAGCTCGTCGTAGTTCATGCTCAATCGGATTACACCAACGGAGACCGGCGGGCTTTTATCCTCTACCTTCGTGCCGTTTGGATCCCTTCCTTCCACGCGGACGATGTTTACCGCTGGCAGATCCAGAACAACCATCTTTTCGAAGCGCTTTGTCTCACCGGGAAGGAGCGTAAACCCGCTTGCGATCTCCCCCAGGGGATAGTCGACGATGAGCACCTCGGTTATGTTGTACTCGTAGTAGTTGGTGACAAGATAGACGTATGTTACAGAGTCGCCCGGCTTTATCCAGATCTTGTCGACTATCTTCTCGATCGAGATCCCTCCATAAGTCATCTTATGGAGTTCCTTGTAGCCGCTGAGAAGCTCGGCTTCCCTTCGAAGGAGGTCCTCAAAGCTGGTCGCTAGCAGCAGACGGTTATCTGGGGTGAGGAGGTCCCATCTCTCGTTCGTCAGGTTCTGGAAGCTCTCTAGGAGCACGCCTTGTCTATCGAGCAGATCGTTGTAGCTTGCCAAGAAGGCCTCCATCTGCGTCCGGTTCATCTTTCTCCATCCTGTCTTCAAGATCTCATCGAAGCTTGAGAGGAGGATGGCCTGCCTTCGAAGTAGATCCTCGAAGCTCGTGAGAAAGACAACGGTGCTCTTGGAGCTTGTTGGAGTCTCCCTCAGCAGATGGTCGAAGCTGTCCAGGAGAATGGACTGGTTTCTCAGCAGCCCTTCCAGGCTGTCCACTGGATCGTATCCCACGGACGGGCAGGCCGAGAAGCCATCAGACCCGGATGCAAGGCCGCCGAGGGAAAGGCTGAGCAACAAAATAACGAGGATAATCCCTACTAATCTATTTAATAAATCACTGAGCATATATATAGGCCCTCCTACCAATGCCCCTTTTAATCATATTATCATGGTAGTAATCATCATCACTTTTAAAAGTTTCGCCTAGAAGTTATCCTGGGAATGTGGCGACCTTTCGCCGGCGAGAGTGCGATCGCTCAGTGGGGCAGATAGGCCATCGTAAATCCAACGTATGGCGCTATATCGTGGATAATTTAGCGATCTTCCTTCCCAAAATACTCTACAAAACTCATTTATATATTAATATACTTCACGTGAAGTGATTCGGTTAGTTCTATATGATATTATTTATGGTAAATACTGAATTCGCTTTTACGCCTCTGTCGATAAATACAATTAATATAAAATATAATTAGTTATCTATGATATATCTATATGGGATATTCTAGGCTCGACTTATCTCCTCAAATAAGTTCAACAAAAAATATGACATGCCATGATTAATTTTCCATTAAGTACACTAGAAAAATTTAAATACAAGCAAATCAACTAAATAAGCTGGGGAAAAATCGTCCCCACGCTGTAAAGAGATGGCCCATGCCACGAAAGGGGGTAGCAGTGAAGGGCCTGCCTGCTCGGCACGATGCCTTGAGGGGGATGTTCGATGAGGAAGAGCTTATTAGCCTTACTGGTGGCCCTATTTCTATCGGCGCAAGGGGGCGCCCTGGGCCAGAGCTGCGGAGTTCCGTGTAACGACCACGTCAATATGGCATTTGCCAATGCCTCGGACCTCTACGGCCGAGGGACCGCGCTTGAGAGCTTTACGAAGACGATTGCTTCCTCTGCCTCTTGCGGTTGCCAGGATCTGGTCAACGTGGCAGTCCTCAACTCCACAGACCTATTCGGCCAAATATACGGGCCTAGCACGAGCTCCCGCACGGTGAAGTTCACCTATGTGGCATCCCTCGACCTCTCCAAGGATGCCGAGGTCGTCTACAATATGACCGATCTAGGAAGCAAGCTTGCCATTATCGAGTATACGATAGAGGTCACCAACACCGGTGAGGTGAACATAACAGGGATAGAGGTCAACGATACCCTCCTTCATATCTACAGCCTGGGAGATCTCTCTCCCGGCGAGAGCGAAGTGATCATCCCCAAGCCGCGCTACACCGTGACCTCAAGCGATGTCATGCACTGCTGGATCAATAACACCGCAAATGCGACTGGCCAGGATCGATGTTGCGAGCAGGTCAGCGGGGAAGGTAGCGAGAGCTACCTCATGAACATCGAGGAGCTCGAGAAGGTGCTGAAGAGATACTCCGTGTTGATAAGGGAATATGGGCAGGATATGAGGATCTCGGGCGGCAATACATCCGACCTTGTGGCATACGAGGGGATAATTAAAAACCAGTCCTACAGATTGCAGACCTTCGAGGACCTCTTGCACCAGGCCTGGCCCGATCTGCCCGATTAGATCCGATATAGAATTATAGAGACCTACCGCCGGAGAGATGCTCCGGCGGCGCCAAATTCCAGCTATCTCTCGAACCTCTCTTCCCTCGTCCTACCTCCTTTCGTCCGGCCATCCCTTCTGTCGAATATCTCTAGCAGTTGATCTTCAAGATGGTCTCGAATCCGGAGAGCCTGTTGGACTGCTCCTTCAGCAATGTCTCCAAGGTGGATAGGAGATCCTGTCTGTCTGCCGAGGCCACGGCGCTATCCATGTTGTCGAGCAGGTAGACGTAGTCCTTGAGGAGGTTGACCTGTCTCTTGAGCAGATCCTCGTAGCTGTACTTGAACTCCCACTGCGCATTATATCCACATGGTCCCGTCGCGCTCTTAAAGTCCACATCGCACCATGTATCGATGAGAAGGCCCTCGAAGCTTTCGAAGAGGGTGGTCTCGTTCATCAGAAGCTCGCCGAAGCTTGTGAGGAACATGACCTGGTCATCGGGATCGCTGAAGTCCCATTGGGTCTCGTTTCCTAGAAGGTCGGAGAAGCTCTCATGCAGAATGGTCTGGTTCCTCAAGAGCTCCTCGAAGCTCGCCAGGAATGTAACGTTCTCGGTCCCTGTGAAGTTGAAGCGGGAGTCTTTGAGGAAGTCCTCGAAGTCCTGGAGTAAAACCGTCTGGTTCTTGAGCAAGTCCTCGAAGCTCTCTGTCGCGTTCACCTTATCGTACGTGGCAAGGCCGGCGGGACAGTAGCTGGCGTTCGCCCCCATCATGCCCATGGTCGCTATTACGGCCAGGATCAACCCAGCCCTTGGCAGAATCGACGTACTCATTCATTATCACCCAAAGGATTATTTTCCAGTTATGGAAGAACTCCATACTATATAAATTTTTCTATTGATTGATAAATAAGTCAATTACTCCTACTATTAGCGTGCACAGTCCTATATTTGTAGAATATTTAAGAATATATATCTTCTAACTGCTAGTATGACTCGTACTACTTATATCAAGAACATACGAAATATTTAAATAGAAACTAGTATACTCTCTACGTATCAACCAATGGATGGATGGGATCGTTGTGGAAGATTCACCTGGTCAAATCGATAAGGACGTGGATGGAGGATATCTTAGAGGAGGCTTTCGGCAGCAAACGCCCGCGCGCCTAATCTTCGGACTGCTGGCAGTCCTCCTCTCGATAGGATCTGCATGCGGCGCACTGACCGTTGAGGTCACGGCTCCGGAATATGTGAATATTTGCGACGAGTACTCTTACTCGGTCGCGATCAGCAACGGCGGAACACTGGCTGAGAGCGATATACTGGCAAACGTGACGGTCCCCATACTCTTTAACTACCAGGCGGGAACGTCAAGGATCGTCCATCCAGGCGGCACGTCCACCCAGGAGCCGGTCTCGATCGGAGGCATTCTCCACTGGAACCTGACGGACATCATGGGATCTGCCCTCCAGCCGGGCGGGGGAATCAACCTCACATTCAACCTGACCGCCGCGTGTGGCGCTGAGAGCGGCCAGTACCTAAAGGCCGACATCACGAGCAACCGCTCGTCGATTGCAGCCTACACCAGGGCCAGCATCACCGTCTATCGCGGCCTTTTGAAGGTCACTAAGCTGCCTAACGTAATCGAGGCCCCAAAGGGCGACTACGCCAACTGGACGGTCGAAATAGAGAACCTTGGCACAGGCCCAGCCTATAACGTCAGGGTGAACGACACCCTGGAATCCGGGCTCGAGCTCATCGCGATAGACTCCCCTGGCGGGGGCATGAACTGGAGCTACGATGAGATACCTGCCGGCGAGTCGCGAACTGTGAACATCAGCACGAGAATTATTGCTTGCAACAACTTGTACGATATAGTCAATGCCTCCTGGGGATGCGACGGCACGCCCTGCCAGGAGACCTACACCAAGGCGAGCGTCAAGCTCCTGGAACGACACCCCTACATAAGCTATTCCTTCGATCCCGATCCGATGCTTGCCCCCTACTGCGACTCCCTCCGGGTGACCTGCCATATCGTCAACATTGGAGATGGAAACGCCCTCGATTTTAAGCTGGTCCTGGACGGCTTTCCTGCCGAGTATGCCATAACCAACACAACCGGCGGCACCTATACTCCCGGAAATACCACCTTCTATGTGGGGACAATTCCTCCCTCAAGCTCCCAGGACCTGGCCTTCGACTTCTCCCTCCAGGCCAGCCTCTGCAGCGGGCCCTCCGGAATCCTCGCGACGAAGCCCTACTTCTACGATGACTGCTTGTTCCCGTGGACGCCGCCGACAGAGCTTCTCGGCTATGGATTCAACAGCTCAGGAAAGCCTTCCCTCTCCGCTAGCAAGAGCGGCCCGGATACCCTCTACCTGGGCGAGAGGGCACGCTACAACCTCTCGACCATCTACGAGAAGGGCCTATGTCCGCAGGAGAACGTCACGGTGAACATCACCGACTCTTGTCCTGCAAATTTCATCATAGTCGATGCAGGAAACGGCACGGTCAGCGGGAGCAACATCACCTGGGCCGATCAGGTCATCGAGGATGGCGTTTCCTGGACCGATATCATAACCTTGGAGGCATCATCCGATCCCTGCGACTGTGGCACATCGCAGACCAACGCCCTCTCCGTGGAGAACGTGACGGATTGCTGCGGCTGCGATATGGGCGGCAGCTCTTCGACGAGCATCCTCGTGAAGTGCTACAACGGGACGGTATTCAACTCCTCTAAATCCTACATCCCTGCGCCTCAGCAGAACTGCGAGAACCTGACCTACATCACAACCTATCGCTTCAACGAGACTGGAAACCTGACCTGGGGGGATATAAGCTTCATAGAGGCTGGAAACAACAGCCAGACATTTCCCGGAGGCTTGCTTCAGGGGGAAGCCGCGTTCACGGTGAACGATACATGCTCCGTAAACCAGACTCTAACCCTGGGGGTTGCCCTGAACCTGGGATTCCTGGAGGCCCGCTGCGGTCCGTTGAGCGATGGCGATATCCTGAACGTGAGCTATACCCTATACCAGAACGATCCAGGGTCTTTCGAGGACTGGTCCTACCTCTGCATTAGCGGGTCGCCCGCCGAGTGCAGCGGAAAGCCCTGCTACCAGGAGGCTGCATCGGTCAGCGTGGGCCGCTCAGACTGGAGCCTTGACATGACCCTCTCCAACAAGATGGAGTCATGCGGCGTCTACAACTTCACATTGGAGCTATCCAAGAACGGCCCTTGGAACGGCTCGCGGATGAACATCACCTACGACGATACCGACTTTAGATACATCGGTCCCGCCATCATCTCGGGGATCATCAACAGCACGGGCACTGTCGCCTCCTTTGAGCCGGAGCGCGACGGATACAACGTGACCTGGTCTTTGGGCGACGACGTGAGCAGCGGAGGGTCGATCGCCTTCCCTGTTGAGAAGCGTTGCATCCAGGATAAGCAGGTGAACGCATGGCTCGAGTACATAGATAACTGCGACAACCCTCTCGATGACGAATACTATGGCGCTCCTCTGCTCCTGGATCGAGCGCTCATAACGATTAGCAAGAATCCAGAGGTGATCTTCGCCATAACGAGGAATGCCAGCTGGAAGATATACATCTACAACTCAGGATCGGGTACGGCCTACAACACTATCGTGGACGACCTCCTGGACGACGACCTCCTCTACAACGACTCCAAGATCCGGGGCATGGACGATCCGGCCAACACTACCGTCTCGGGCCAGAACGTCACATGGGCCCTTGGTGACATGGCCCCTCAGGAGGTTGTATTGATTGAGCTCAATGCCACCCTGGACGGCTGCTTCAACCTCAACAACTACGTCAACGCGAGCTGGGGATGCGGCGGAGGGCCCTGCGATACGGTAAATGACAGCTCCCGAGTGGAGATGCTGAACTCAGAGCTACAGGTTGTGCGCCACGAGGCAGAGCTTGTGGACGAGTGCGACATTGCAAGCAACTTTTCCCTTGAGGTATGGAATGTCGGGCCAACATGCGTTTACAACGTCACCATTTCAGAGCTTTTGCCGGCAGGGCTCCAATATATACCGGGCTCATCTGTAGTGACAGGGGCCACGCCTACAGGCGTGGATTTGGGCGGGAACCCTCTTATCTGGTACTTCAATAATTCAGAGGGATGCGCCAAGGATGCCAGGGTCAGGATAGACTTCAAGGCAAACATGTCAGGTCCCTGCAGCTTCATAAATGGCACCTCTCTGGCAAGGGTCAACTACACCACACCGTGCGGAGCCTACGGACTGGAGTCCCAAAGGGGTGCGGTCACCTTGCTGGGTGAATCCAATATATCCCTTATCAAATCCCCCAACTTCGAAAGGCCCCGTAAGGACAGCATAATCAACTGGACGATCACCCTTTACAACGATGGTGATTCCACTGCCAGGAACATAACCCTGGAGGATCTGCTGCCCACCAACACCAATTACTATCCAGCAGAGACCTCTCCCCTTCCATCGAGCGGTGACGGCAATGCCAGTAACCCGCTTCACTGGGATATTGCGGATATGCCTGTGGGCACAACGATCAACATAACTGTTGCCGCCAAGGTCACTCTTAGCACATACGTCGACACATACAACAACGCAACCGTCTACTGGGGCTGCTGCCCTTGGCAGTTAGCATTTGTATCCACAGCTATGCGCACCCGCCCAGAGGTTACCCTCACCAAGTCTTCAGGCTATATCGATACATGCGGCGGCAGCTACACGATAACCATGAGCAACATCGGAAGCAGGGCCTTCACCCAAGAGATCAAGGACGTCTTGCCACAGGGCTTCGTCTACGAGACAGGCTCAGCCGTGATTGCAACGAACAACGCCACCCACGAGCCCTTCCTGGTCGACGAGCCGTTCTTCGACGCGGCAAACGGGTCCCTCATCTGGAACTCGACAAACATGGACATACTGTGGCGGGATGAGACGATCACGATCAATTTCAACACGACGAACTGCCATGACTGCTGCAACCGGACGATCGTTCCCAACTCAAACACCGTCTACTACAACTTCACCGACCGATCGCACAACATATACAATCTGAGCGACACGCTCGCAGTAAGCCCGAAGATCGCTATCCTCAACGTGACCAAGGAGCCATATACGCAGACGGTGACGAATCCCGCGAACTGGACGATTGCGCTTGCCAACACCGGAAACGGAACCGCCTATAACGTATCTGTGATGGACGTCCTAGACGAGGGCTTTACATCGGTGACCACGGACGGAACAGTTCACAACGACTACCCCCTGCCTGGCTGGACCACGATCAACTGGACGGGCATAACGCTGAACGCGGGAGCCACCTGGACCAAGACTCTGGAGGCCTATGCCAACTCGACTGGAAACCTCACAAACAACGTATACGCATGGGGAGCTTGCGACGACGGATGCATCTACAGCCAGGATAGCGATGCTGCCTACACAGCCCGCCTCAACGTGACGAAGGAGGACGACTCCACATTGACGATAGGCGAGTGGGCAAACTTCACCCTCATCGCGGAGTTCTGGGGAATCGGGGAGAGCTACAATTTGACGGAGATGAACGACCCCCTGCCCGCGGGCCTCAGATACGAGAGCTGGAACTGCTTCCAGGACACTGCCGGGACCTGCGGAACGTTCACCGAGGCTTCAAACGACCTCACATGGGATCTAGGCAACTTCACCGGCCCACGGGTGGTCGTGATCAACCTATCCACCATGGTCGAGGATGTCATAACCAACCAGGACGGCGTCGTCCTGGAGAACAGGGTGGATGTCACCCACCAGGACCGGGATGGCCATCCCTTCCTGGCCTCGGATCAGGCGAACGTCTCCCTGGTGGAGCCCGACCTAAGGATCGGGAAGGCGGTCAATGCAACCGGGGTTGAGGTGGGCGACACATTGCGCTACGACATAACGGTGGACCACACCGCAGATAGCGGCTCTACAGCTTACGACCTAAACGTGACCGACATCGCCCCTGCCGGCCTCTCGCCGACCTCGGCCGGATCGATCCCGCCAGCGGATGAAACGCAGATAGACGGACGACGGGTGACCTGGCTCTATGAGAACCTATCCCTGGTCGACGCTCTTCAGCTCTCCTACAATGCGACAGTCGACCCAGGCGCCCTTTCGAACCTGACGATCCTGAACAACGCAACCGTGATCTGGAACAGCACTGCACAGCCCAACTCGGAGACAAGATACGGAGGCTGGACGAGCCTCGACGACTATAATCGCGATATCCAGGTTGCTTCTAACTACTCCGACAATGCGACGATATCCAAGCTGCCGGACGAGGCGAGGAACAGCTCTATCGGATACCAGGTTAACTACTCAATCATCGTGGACATGGCGAGGGTTACATTCTTCGATATCTGGGTGAACGATACTCTCCCCCAGGGCCTGATCTACGAGAACGCTACGTTGAACGTGAGCGGCGTTGTTTCATCGATCCTTGGAATCGAGGTCAGCTCGCCCAACGATGGAACCGTTCCTGTGAACGTCAACTGGCACATTGGCGACGTCAACAACTCGGCAAACGAGGACCTGGTCATAGAGTTCAATGCAACGGTTGCCGATACGGCGATCAATCGGCTCGGGATCATACTCGACCCTAACGACGCTCTGCTGCGCTACAAGGACGCATACGGCAATCCCAATAGCATAAGCGATTCATCAAGCGTGATACGCCTGCCCGCAATAGACGTGAACAAGACGGTCAGCTATCCCCCCGACTATCCAAACGATAACCTGACCTTCTCGATCAACGTGACCAACACCGGCAACGTCTCGCTCGACCCGATAGTCGTCTGGGACCTCCTTCCCATAGGATTGGAGTACGTAAGCTCGAATCCATCGGGCGTGCATTACAATCGCTACGTGAACTGGACGTTGGCCGGCCCCCTCCTGCCTGGGGAGACGACGACCCTCGAGCTTGTAGCCAGGCTCGATGGTACCGACTACGGCGCGCTCGTCAACTACGTAAACGCAACGGGCGTTCCCTACGACGTTGAGAACGTGACCGACGACGACTATGCGACTGTTAGAGCAGTCAACTCGTCGATCGAGGTCCAGAAGGACGCAGACGTAGCAGAGGTTCACCCAAACCAGCTCGTCAACTTCACCATAACGGTGACGAATACGGGCGATGTCATCCAGCAGACCGTGAGGGTAGTCGACATCCTGCCCGCGGGGATGGATTATGTCTCCCACAATGGGACTGCCACGGTCTCGGGGAACATGATTACGTGGGAGAACGTTGGACCTCTTGGGCCTGGGAGCTCGACATATCTCAGGGTAACGGGCCGGGCGAAATAAGGTGCAGGCGAGGTGGAGGATCCCCTTTCGAAGGGGATCTCACTTTTTCTTATCTGCCGATTTCAACCGCGAATGAACGCTAATGAACGCGAATGATTATCCTTTAATTTAGCGGTTGCACGAAATTCCTGCCGCCAGGACCGCTCCATCCTTCGAGGATTCTGAGGTCGTGATTCTCTAACTAGTTGTCTTTTTATGATACGGGTATGTGAGGAGTTCCGCCAGGCTCCATATGTGGTCAGTAAACCCTTGAGCCCATGCAGGATATTTGTATTTCGTCACTCCAACTTCATTAATATAATTTAATCCATGATGCTTTTTGCAAAAATTGAACTTAGATAGATATAGATCGATCGAATCTTTGAGACACTCTTTTTCCTTAGAAAATCC
>JAFGMR010000019.1 GCA_016927425.1 Methanotrichaceae archaeon
TCATGGGCCGATGAAACGGAAGAGATGGTCTTATCGCTCTGCTGGATACCTGCTTTGATAGACGGGATCTGCGTCTTCCCCCGGCCGTCGTCGGATAGAAAGGCTT
The DNA here is from genome assembly GCA_016927425.1 of Methanotrichaceae archaeon. Classification (GTDB taxonomy): domain Archaea; phylum Halobacteriota; class Methanosarcinia; order Methanotrichales; family Methanotrichaceae; genus JAFGMR01. Next base: position 107 of record JAFGMR010000019.1, read on the forward strand.
GAGATCCTTTGACGGCCTTCGAGGAGATCATATGGCGAAAGGGCAGGATAAGAGGAGATCGAACAGGCGATAGATCGCGGGACATCGCGCAAGGCCCTTTCGAGATCGAATCTCCTAGGGATATGCCACAACTCATCCTCCGCCCTTGAAAAAGCTGGCTTAATGCCGCAAGCCGGCAGGCAGAATCCCAGGAGGATCCTCCGCCACCCTCGATCCTCGGCTCATAAATGCTCCGTCCCCATATATTTAGCGGCAAATTGAAAGTCAGAAACAGCTTGTATTCGGGGCTTGGGAGGGCGATATGGGGCCGAATGCCTGCAGCCTGCAGAAAGCATAGGTCCAATCCCGGAGCTCTCCCAACCTCTGCCCTCATCCGGCCAAGCACCCTGAAAGGCTGGAAGAGAAGCGTCCTTGGCCTTGCCAGGCCCATGACGGCCGATGGAAATCCAGCATCGATTACGCATTTCATAGCAGATTTTTGGCTTTTCGCAAAAGGTCCATCCAGCTGTACTTTGCAAGCCCGTTATGGGCGAGCTCCAGGCTCTCCACCGCTATGGCCCCTTGATTGGCGTTGAGACTTGGGCCGTTCCACTTCACAGGATAAGCATCCTTTGCCATCCAGACCCATCCTGGAACCCTCTCCGGAGTCAGAAGTACGATCCAGATGTTGCTTCGCTTGACCTTTCCCTCAAGGACATCCTGCTGCCACCGATACAGCGAATCTATATCGGTCAGGCCTCGCTTCAGAACGAGGTTCGGGAACTTCCCGCCCTTCGGAAGCTTGTGAACGTGGTCGTTTACGCCGCCCTCCTTGATCTCCTCGACCTCAACCTGAATCTCAAGCCCCTCCACCTCGGAGAAGCCGGCAACGACGATGCCATCGAACTCCACTAGAAACTGGTAGTTTCTATATGGATCGAATATGCCAAGAGGCTCTCTCCAGAACAGTACGCTCACCAGGACTCCTCCCAATCGATCCTTGCACTCAGCTCGATCCCTCGCTAAGCCGCTTGTTTATGCTCGATATCTCCTGGCACCACCTTCTTCTCTCCGCGTGCTCCAGGTCCATGATCTCCATCATTCCCCAGTGGAAGTGATATGCTATGAAGGCCACCTCCTCGTAGATCCTGTCGAGGGGGTAGCCCTCTATTCCCCCGGTGCGAGGTCCACCTCGAACTTATGCTGGCATTGTGGACAGACGGCCTTGACCGCCAGATGTCCATCGCCATTGATCCTCTGGTAGAACTCCTGAAGATATGCGAGATCTGAGGCGAAGAGGCCCTCGACCACACGCGGATTGACATCAGGAAGGCTTCCAAGCTTCGTTATCACCCTCGACAAAAGGATTACCGTCAGGTATGCGGGATTTGCCTGGACTCGCGGATCTTTCAGGGGAAGGATCTCATCTGCAGCTGTTGCAAGCCTCATCACTCCTTCACGGTGAAGGCTCCCTTCCCCATCCACATAGCCCTTTGGAAGGACGAACTGATGCTCGGTCTGAAACATCTTATATCCACCTCTTATGCCTTCCTCTCCATTGTCTCAAAGGCGATCTCGACTGACTCTACGGCAACTTCGCTTCCCTTGGCGTTCATGTCTGGGGCGTCGTACTTGCTAGGCCATGCGCTTGAGAACTCCCATCTCGCCTTGTCAGATCCGTCGTCGTCGAGGAGGATCACTGCGATGTTCTTGCGGTTATCTTTGATCAAGCCCTGCTCGATCTTCCTCCTCCACTCATAGAGCTCCATCGAGTCGGTGATGCCCCATTTCAGCACAAGGTTCCCGTACTTCGTAAGGCCTGCTCGCTTTCGGAAATAAAGCGGATCGGTTCCTGAGCGAACGTCCACGGCCTCGCAGCTGCTATCGGGAATCGTCACCTCGGAGAAGCCGGCCTGGATTATGCCGTCTATCTCGAGCCTGAAGCGGTAGTTTCCGTAGGGATCGTTTCTATCTGCTGCCATTTGTGGTCAGCTCCCCCTTAGGACTTCCTCTCCATGGTCTCGAAGGCGATCTCAACAGACTCAACGGCAACCTCGCTTCCCTTTGCGTTCATATCGGGAGCATCGTACTTGCTAGGCCAGGCGTTTGAAAACTCCCATCTCGCCTTGTCAGATCCGTCGTCGTCGAGGAGGATCACAGCTATGTTCTTCCGGTTCGCCCTGATCAAGCCCTGCTCGATCCTCTTCCTCCACTCATAAAGCTCCATCGAGTCGGTGATGCCCCATTTCAGCACAAGGGCACCGTACTTGGTAAGCCCTGAAAGCTTTCTGAAGTTAGGCGGATCGCTTCCAACCCTGTACTCGGTTGCCTCACAGCTGCTATCTGGAATCGTCACCTCCGAGAAGCCGGCCTGGACTATGCCGTCAATCTCGAGCCTGAAGCGATAGTTCCCGTAGGGATCGTTTCTATCTGCTGCCATTCATATTCACCTACTGGATCTTCAGGCCTCGGCGATATCGGATCCCTTGGCCACCTGGGCTATTCTGAAGATGACGAACTCCGCCGGCTTGACGGGGGCCACGCCTACGAGGACGATCAGCCGACCGTTGTTGATATCGTCCTGGGTCATGGTTGTCCGGTCACAGCGAACGAAGAAGGCATCGTCTCTGACAGTCCCCATCAAGGCGCCATCCCGCCATACGCGAGTCAGGAACTCCTCGACCGTCTGCCTCACCTTTGCCCAGAGCTTCTCGTCGTTGGGCTCGAAGACCACCCATTGGGTGCCCTCGTCTATCGACTCCTCGATAAACAAGAATAGCCTGCGGACGTTTACGTACTTCCAGGAAGGATCGCTCGACGTAGTCCTCGCCCCCCAGATCCTGATTCCCCTGCCAGGGAAGGCCCTGATGCAGTTGACGCCCTTCGGATTGAGGACATCCTGATCCTTCTTTGTCACATTGATCTGCAGGGAGGCAACACCCCTCACAACCTCGTTGGCAGGGGCCTTGTGTACTCCCCTTTCCTGATCCGTCCGGGAGAAGACGCCTGCCACATATCCTCCGGGAGGAACGAGCTTGTAGAGATTGCTTGCCGGGTCCAGGATCCGTATCCATGGGAAGTAGAAGGCCGCATACTTGGAGTCCAATGGAGGCTCCAGGCTTGAGATGTCCCATCCGGACTGAGGCGCCTGAAGAATGGCAAAGCGATCCTTCATGTTCTCGCAATGGTCCACCATCAGGGCGGTTACGCCGGCGTAGTCGTTCTCGTCGGGCACGCAGAGGATCGCAATATCGTCTACCTCCTCAAAGGCAGCAAGGCCGGTCGGGTTCTCGGGATCTGCCCGGCTGCCCTGGAAGTCGGATGCCGCAATATCCGATCCTTCAGTGCCGCCATCCAACGGTTCATCTGCGATATTATTTGGTCGGATGGCTGCCAGGCTCTCAAGGGTTACCAGCGCCGATATTCCGTTTACCCTCTTCACATAGTAGTCGCTTGAGGATACGACCGTGGATAGGTTATCATACACCTCCGCTATGCCGTTGTAGACAAGCGTGAGCTTGAAGAGCTCCGCCTTTCCAAGCCCCGAATCCCCAATGGTCACCTTCACCTCCTTTCCCCATGTTCCCGGACCTTGGGCCTCCACCTTGATCGCCTTCCCCGAAACAACGCCTCCTGCCAAATTTTGAGAGGTAGTATTGTCCGGTTCCCCATCGGCAAGCCACTTCAGGCTTACCAGGGCGGATATCCCGTTTACTTTCTTCTCATAGAAGCTATCAGAGGTCTTGTCAGTAGAGAGGTTGTCATATTCCTCATTTGTGGTCCCGTTGGTGATCGTAAGCTTGAAGCCACTTGTGCCCCCATCGGCCACCTCTACTTGGATGCTGTCTCCTTCTGTTCCATAAGCAAGCGCCTCAACCTTCATCACATCGACCGCTCCGGCCTTCAGCACTAGGCTTGCCTTCGCCCCCCATCCCAGCTCCAAGCTTGCCTTTACGCTACCGGATCCAACTATCCGGGCCAGGTAGCAACGAGATCCCCCGTTCCTGAAGAATCCCTCGACTCCATAGGCCAGATAGCTGGTCTCAAGATAGCCTCCGTATATCCTCTTATACTCCTCAAAAGAGGTTATCAGCTTGGGCTTTAGCGGACCGCGCTCTGTTGGTCCGAGAAATCCTGCTGTGCTTGTGCTGACTCCCTCTATTGGCTTTGATCCTATCTCGATCTCTTCTATATACACTCCCGGTGCCAGATATTCGGGCATTTACACCCTCCTCTCCTTTTGAAAGCAACTTCGCATCACAACAATTAGTTTTCCTACCTCAATACGGTCGATAAAAAAAATATCGCCATTTTTTGATATTATATTTACTTTAATCTTGGTATTTTCCATATCACCCCGAACGTAAGCGCGTCCTCCCGATCTGATGTGATCATCCACCGTAGGAGCCTGGAAGTAGAGAACGAACTCTCCCCTCTCGGTCGTCCTTCCCTCAAGCTCCCCTTCTCCGAATCTCCATCTCAGGTTTGCACCTGAGACGACTTGCCCTGATTGGCCAGATGCCTTTTCCACAAAGGATGCCTTGTGATAGAACCGGGAGCCAACGGAGATCCAAAAATCGGTTCTTCGCTGAATTGTATGGAAAGGGATCATCGCTCTGCTTGAACTTATTGTCAACTTAGATATGCATGAACTTCGAAGGATTTATTGTATATTCGCACATGTGTCTCTTGTATATATAATATAATGTAGAATATTAGCGTTCATTCGTGTTCATTCGTGGTTGAGATAGGGAGGAATACGCTCACCCACATCAAATAGCGAGGATTCCAAAAATCCCCTGGAGGAGGATCCTTGAATACGTAATACGAACCGCTTCTAACTGCCACCTTATCTGATCCCTCGATTCCGACCTTCACCTGCCCTAGGGGCCCTTTTCCCGTGAAGGAGTCGACTGGATAGATCTCGATGGATTCGCATCGATGAGATCTCCCCCTTTTCAGATCCGCTCCGAATCTTTTTTTCGACTGCAATCTCCCCGTCTATTGTGCTTTTAAGTGGTTTAGTTGTCAGCCTGATCTCGATCAGGTTGGTCTTCCCGACCATGACGCGGTCGATTATGAAATATTTGACGTTATTATTGTATTTCACCTCGACCTTCACTTTCGTCCTGCCCATATCCCCCCGGACGTAGTACGAACCAGCCGACCGGACAACGTTCTCCGACGTAAGCGGCCTGAAGTAGAGCACGAACTCCCCCTTATCCGTCGCCTTCCCTTTGAGAACCTCGCTTCCGCAACGCCAGGTCAAGGCCGCGAAAGGCATGGGCGCACCCTCGGGGCTTATGACCATTCCCCTAACAAGCGTCTCGCCGGAGGGAAACGGGCAGCATGGAAGCGGGTAGAGGGGGACCTTCACGGCCTCCGACCGGCCCGCATGCATCACCACGGATGCCTCGTGATAGAACCGGGAGCCTACAACGACCCTGTAGTCCCCCTCTGGAAGATCTGAGAAGGAGAAATAAGGCCCGCTTCTAACTGCTACATTCCCAGTTCCTTCCAAGAAGACCAAAACATCCCCTCTTGGGCCCTCTCCAGTGAAGACATCGACCGGCTGTACTACAAAGGACAGGCTTTTTGCCTGGCTCTCCAGGGAATCTTCCTCGCTCATCGTCAAGCCTCGTCCAGCCTCTCGTAGACGTACTCCACATCTGATACCCGCTTTATCTCCTCTGACTTCTCTGATTCGATCCTCACAGGGAATACCTGATAGTAAACGGCGAGGACGTAGGGCTTGTTCCTGGAGACAACGGACCAGATGCGGTTGATGTCGTCTGGCGTAGGGGTATGGAATATCAGCTTCAGCATTCCCCCAGCAAGGCCACCATTCAGATTGGGATCCCTGAGGATTCTGTGATCGTTGAAGATCTCCACGACCTTTCCCAATAGCAGCTGATCCTTCTCTCCATCCTTCGTATTTGGAATGATCATATAAAAGAGCCTCAATGGAATGGGCTGGTTGCGACGGTTATCGGAGTCCACGAGCCCCACCTCAAGGTTCCTCTTGAAGGAATCCTCCACAATATAATACAAGAAGAGGGAGAGCTTCTGCTCCTCAGTGAGGTCATCGGGGGATGAGAGCGTGATCTGGTTCTCTGACGTTATTATCGAATGGAAGACTGCATCATCCCTGATCTCGCTCCATATCAGACCCATTAAGGAGCGGCCCACCTCCAGGAGCGCCGAGTAATCGCTCAAATCTTAGGCCTCCTTGAGCCATCTTGAGCTGACTTCATCATCTTGAAGGCGCAAAGGCCCATTTTGTCCCAGCTCCTTGGCTTTTGCACATCTCCTTCCAGGCCTTCTTCAGGATCTCCTGATCCGAGAGTGTTCCAAGAGACTTGAGGCGGTCCACCTCCAGCAGAAATTGGCCCAAAAGATCCCCATCCATTTTATTTCTCCGAGAGAAGTCGACCGCGATCTTCTTCAGCTCCTTTCGAGAGGAGTATCTCTTCGGAAGCCTCCCATCGACGAAGTCGAATATAAGCCCGCATTCGCTATGGCCAATCGTTGGCGTCGATGGCCCAATGGAGGTCTGAATATAGTCCCTAAATGTATGATTGTCAACGAACAAGCCGCACTCACACAATATATCTTTTTTTATAATATTAGACCCCCGATTTTTTTTACACCCAGAGGTGATCAAGGAGTTTCACAGCCCATTTGCTCGCTCCTACAGCACGGACCACTTCCCTTGCAGTCAATCCTTCATATGGATCCATCCAGTTTCGCTAAATTATCGATCCATCTCCTTCAGATAGGGCTATTATGACATACTACATATTTATATACTTTTCTACTGAGTAGATGATTGGAAGAAAAGGTGCTTTGCGAATTCATCGGAGGCTATAATCACCATAAATCGCTTTCCTGCAGCCACACATTAGATTGCAAACGCCAAGTGATGAATCCAAAAGCCGAAGAAGAACATCATATAACATAGATTATATCATATGATATTGATAGTATCAAGTGACCCCAGCACCTCCACGATAGATCTGCAAATTTGCATATGCAGATTCGTTAAGGGTACAACAGCCAGGGAAGCTCCATCCGACAGCCCTATCTGCCCTTCCTCCCTGCCCGTTCGACAGGCCACATCATCCTAGAGTCGGGAAGCTCGAAGCGGGCGATGACAGGGGCGTGGTCCGACTCGGGGTGGAGAAACGGGCGCCTGTAAGCTGTCGAGTGGTCGTGAAGCGTCTCGTTGTGGATCTCTGAACCCCGAAAGTAGGCGAGAAGCGTGCGTGAGACGAGTATATGGTCGAGCATCTTGCCCTTGCCATTGTGCAGAAGCGAGAACCTGGCAGGCTCAGGGATGTTCCTCTCGCTTGCGATCATCACCCTCGGCGCAAGCGTCGGATTTCCTGTGTTCTCGAGGTCTCCCCTAATTGCCTCGACCGGCACCTCCTCGAGGTCGGCGTTGAAGTCCCCGCAGATGGCTATCAGGGCATGAATGTCCCTATCGAATATGCGGTCTATCAGCATGCGAACCTCGAGCGCCTGGCCGAGCCGCTTCAGCGAAGAGAGGAAGAACCCCTCAGCCCAGCCTGATGCAGTCCTCCAGACGGCATCGCCGAGGCGGTGGCCGGCAATGCCAGACGGCCTCCTGGACTTGAGATGCAAGTTGACAACCTCAATAACGGTCTTTTCATCGATCCCTATCAACGCATACAATATGGGCCTCTCCCAGACAACCTCGCGCGCCTCCTCCTCCTCCGGCTCTGCTGTCACCTTCTTGTACATGGGAGCTGGAGCATATCGATGCATGTACTGATGGTGCTCCAGTATGGGAAACCGGCTCAATATGACGAGGTTTCTCTCCTCATACACGTTGGTTCCATCGACCGTCGTCGAGACCTTCTGAAATGTTGCGTAGGGGGTTCCATCGACCAGCCGGTCGAGGGCTCGAAGATGCGTTCCCTTGCGGCCCTGCTGGCCGTTGACCTCCTGGAGGCAGAGTATGTCGGCGTTGATCCTGACGAGCTGGGGTCGCATGACTGCTATCCGCTCTTCGAGGCTCGGCTGAAGGCCGGGACGATCGTCGAAGTTCCACATGTTGAAGGTGGCTATGCGCAGCTTGAGGGGCATTGACGCTTTTGTTGAACTCGGTGATAATAATCGCTTTCGCCACGATGGGAGAGGTCTCCGAGAGAGAGCTCTTGCTGCATCGAATAGGCGATAGGTGGAAAGCCCCGGCGCCTATGCATCGATATATGAAAAGCTCGAATCGCAATTATATTGCACATCGTTTTTCATCCTTTGGGTTTTGGATCCACTGGCCAAGGATTGAGGCCGCTATCCCGGGCTTGACCATTCAAGATCCTATAGCATACAACAGCTTGCTGTAGAGCAGCTTACTCTAGAGCAGCTTGCTGTAGAGCAGCTTGCTGTAGAGCAGCTTGCTGTAGAGCAGCTTACCAAAAAGCTTTTATACAACTTACGATACTAACCATGGGTTAGTAATGATATGTACACAACCCACAGGGCTCCGGAACGAGAGGGCCCCGTGCGGGGGAAGGCGTCTTCCCCCCGAAGAGAGTCAAAAATACTTAAACTTGTAGATCGATATAGAACAGGTGGTTCATCATGACCGAAGAGATCACGCTCAAGGTGGGAGAGGCCCGCCCCTCCGACGTAGGCCGCGGAATTGCCAGGGTCGATCCCGCGGTAATTCGAGAGAGAAATTGGCAAGCAGGCGACGTCATATCCATTCATGGGAAGAAGAAGACAGCAGCCCTCCTCTGGCCCGGCTACCCGGATGATACCGGCACCGGAATCATCCGCATGGACGGAAGCATCCGCAGGAACGCAGGCGTCAGCATGGACGACAGGGTGCCGGTCAAGATCATCCAAGCAGTTCCAGCAACCGGGATCACATTTGCCCCCACAGTTCCCTTGCGCATCACCGGAGGCGAGGAGTACCTTCGCCGCTATATGGAGGGGCGAGTGCTCACCCGCGGAGATATCATCGAATTTAATGTGATGGGGAGAAAGATCGAGCTCGTTGCAGTCCGCGTAACGCCAGCCAAGGACTCGGTCGTCATCGGCGGAGGCACGCGGATAGAGCTATCGGAGAAGCCAGCCAAGGAGGTCAAGGCCCTTCCCCGCATCACCTACGAGGACATAGGGGGCCTCGGAGCCGAGATCAAGAAGGTTCGGGAGATGATAGAGCTTCCGATGAAGCACCCCGAGCTCTTCGAGCGCCTCGGCGTTGAGGCGCCAAAGGGCGTGCTCCTCCACGGGCCTCCTGGAACCGGAAAGACGCTTCTCGCAAGAGCCCTCGCATCCGAGACCAACGCCCACTTCGAGACGCTCTCGGGGCCTGAGATCATGTCCAAGTACTACGGTGAGTCGGAGGAGAAGCTCAGGCAGCTCTTCAAGACCGCCGAGGAAGAGGGGCCGAGCATCATATTGATCGACGAGATCGACTCCATCGCCCCGAAGAGGGAGGAGGTCACGGGAGAGGTCGAGCGCAGGGTCGTTGCCCAGCTGCTCGCATTGATGGACGGCCTTGAGTCGCGCGGAAAGGTTGTCGTGATAGGAGCTACGAACAGGCCTGATGCCCTTGATCCGGCGCTACGGCGGCCGGGCAGATTCGACAGGGAGATCGAGATCGGCGTTCCCAACAGGGCCTCGCGACTGGAGGTCTTACAAATCCACACCAGGGGAATGCCCCTTGCGTCCAACGTGAACGTGGAGAGGCTTGCCGAGATCACCCATGGATTTGTGGGCGCGGACCTTGCAGCCCTTGCCAGGGAGGCTGGAATGCGGTCGCTACGCCGGATCATGCCCGAGCTAGACCTCGAGGTCGAGGCGATCCCAGCCGAGATCCTCAACAAGATCGAGGTGACGAACGAGGACTTCCTCGAGGCCCTTCGCGAGATGGAGCCTTCCGCCATGAGAGAGGTTATGGTCGAGTCCCCGGACGTCCACTGGACCGAGATCGGAGGCCTGGACAATGCCAAGCAGGAGCTCATGGAGGCTGTTGAGTGGCCTCTAACCTACACGAGCCTCTTCGATCACATGAACGCGACCCCTCCGAAGGGAATCCTCCTGTACGGGCCGCCCGGCACGGGAAAGACGCTGCTTGCAAAGGCCGTCGCAACCGAGAGCCAAGCGAACTTCATCAGCGTCAAGGGCCCGGAGTTCCTCTCGAAGTGGGTGGGCGAGTCTGAGAAGGCTGTCAGGGAGACATTCAGAAAGGCCAAGCAGGCCGCGCCTGCGGTGGTCTTCTTCGACGAGATCGACGCAATCGCGCCAACGAGGGGAAGCGGCCTTGGCGACTCCCACGTTACCGAGAGGGTGATCAGCCAGATACTCTCTGAGATGGACGGCCTCGAGTCCCTGCATAACGTCGTGGTGATCGCTGCCACCAATCGGCCGGATATCATAGACTCAGCCCTGCTGCGGCCTGGCAGGTTCGACCGCATGATCGAGATAGGAGCTCCCGACGAGGCATCGCGGCTCGCGATCTTCAAGATCCATACAGCTGACCGACCCCTCTCAGATGACGTAAAACTGGAGGAGCTCGCGAAGAGGACCGAGAACTACACAGGGGCGGACATCTTCGCCGTCTGCAACGAGGCCGTGATGCTCGCCATCAGGGAGTACGTCCAGTCCGGCAAGCCCCAAGAGCTCGAGTCCATCAAGGGTCAGAAGATCGAGATGAGGCACTTCGAGGAGGCGCTGAAGAAGGTCGCCGCAACCGCCAAGGACGAGTACATATACAAGAGGTTCAAGGGGGCATGAGCCCCCAAACCCCATTTCTTATTTTCTCATAAATTGTTCTATTTTAGACATATATTTTCTTACGAAAAGCATATATAGTTACGATGCGTCGTGCCCAATCGGGCGGGGCTGGCTTCCTCCTTTACCAGTCACCCTGTATTGGCCATGAACTCCGCTACCCTGCCCCATCTTTCCTCTTTTTCTTCCCACTCTATCACGAAGGTTCATATCCAGCACCGCCTCCATCGCCTCCATCGTCTTCATAGCCTCCATCAGTGTAAGCGATCTTTTCTTATGTAACCGCCGTCTTTAACTACCCGCCAGTTACATAAGAGGCCACCATGGCCCCAGGGGATCTATCGCATATGCTAGCCAGAAAGAGCCTGTCCGACCTCTATCGCATCAGGGAGACCGTCGACCGCCTCATAACCGATAGGGAATCGGGAGAAGGGGTCGTCGAGGAGAGGCGCTCAGGTTCTCGCACGTATCGTCTGGAGCTAGTGTACTGCGGAAAGGGCTGCCGAGGCTGTCCACACGGCCCCTACTGGTACTGCTATTGGAAGGAAGGGGGCCGGACGAGGTCGCGCTACATCGGAAAGATCCTGCCGAAGGAGGCAATGCAGATATGACGACCGCTTGGAGGACCCTGGTGCGCAGAGATCGGTTTATGACAATGGCATGGAGCTCTCAATGGCGATGGTTCATGCCGCCACATTCATGGCCCAAATTGGGCCTGGCTGGACTGGCATTAGTGCTCGCCTTGCTTGCAGCAGGCTGCCTCGCTCCGGCCCCGGAAGGGGATCGCATGCAGGTTGTGACCACCATAGCCCCCCTCGCGGATATGGTGCATAACGTTGGAGGCGACTATGTGGAGGTGACGGTGATCGTCCCCCCCGGGGCCGAGCCCCACACCTTCGAGCCCACTCCATCCCAGATGCGGATAATGGAGAGCGCAGACCTCTACGTCAAGAATGGAGCAGGCCTTGAGACCTGGATAGAGCTGATGGTTGGGGATCATATATCGGTCGTCGACTCCTCGAAGGGCGTAGATCTGATCTTTGGGGAGGGAGGCGCTGAGAGAAGCGCGCCTGATCCACACATATGGCTCTCCCCCAGGAACGGCATGATACAGGTTGAGAACATCTACAAAGCCCTTGCCGACGCAGACCCGATACATGAGGAATACTATGCCCAAAACAGGGATTCGTACCTCAAAACGCTTCAGGATCTCGATTCTGACCTCGGCAAGCGTCTTGGAAGGGCACATAGGCGGGTCTTTATAGTACAGCATCCCGCCTTCAGCTATCTCGCGAGGGATTACGGCCTCGTCCAGGTGCCCCTGTCAGTTGACGAGAAGGAGCCAGGCCCGCGCCACATGGCAACCGTTGTGGATCTCGTCTCCTCCTCGAACGTTTCTGCCATCTTCGTCGAGCCCCAGTTCAACCCGAAGAGCGCCCAGGTGATCGCGGATGAGACCGGCTGCAATGTTCTTGAGATAGACCCCCTTCCCGAGAACTACACCGCAGGCCTTCGCCATGCCGGAGAGATGATCGCCGAGAGCCTGGAGGCTTGAGTTGATCGCGGTATCCATCGAGGACCTCTGGGTCAAGCTAGGACGCCGAACCGTCCTGGAAGCGATCAACCTGGAGGTCGAAGAGAGGGACTTCATCGGCCTTATCGGCCCAAACGGCGGTGGCAAGTCGACGCTGCTTCGCGCAATACTCGGGCTTATCCGACCAACGCAAGGCATAATAACGGTCTTCGGGCAAAGACCGGCTGCGGCGAGGCGCTCCGTTGGCTACCTCCCCCAGAGAAACCTATTCGACTCGGGCTTTCCCGCAACTGCCCTGGATGTGGTGCTAATGGGCCGCTATGGCGGCCTTGGATTGATGAAGCGAGCAGGACCCGCCGACAAAGAGGCCGCATACGACGCCCTAATGATGGTGGACATGGCAGAGAAGGCGTCCCGAGAGATAGGCGCGCTCTCCGGGGGGGAGCAGCAGAGGGTCTTTCTCGCACGTGCCCTCGTCTCCAGGCCTCGCCTGCTCCTTCTAGACGAGCCAATCACCGGCATCGACGCATCCGGGCAGGGGGAGATCTACGACCTATTTCGTCGCCTCAACAGGGAGATGGCGATCATCATGGTCTCTCACGACCTGAGCGCGATCTCAACCTACGTGGAGAAGATAGCCTGCCTGAGCCGGCGCCTCTACTACCACGGCTCAAGAGAGCTCTCAGCGGAAGATCTGATCGATGCCTATGGCTGTCCCGTGGACATGATCGCCCATGGCGTGCCCCACAGGGTTCTGAGGGAACATGATTGAGATTCTCCAGTACGAGTTCATGAAAAACGCCCTTGCTGCCGGCCTCATAGCCTCGGTCCTCTGCGGGGTGATAGGGGTCTACGTAATCCTCAACCGGATAGTCTTCATCGGCGATGGCGTTGCCCACGCCGCCTTCGGGGGAATTGGCATCGGATACCTGGCAGGCATCGATCCCCTGCTCGTAGGCGTGATCTTCGCCGTCACGTCCGCGCTTGGAATTGGCCGAATATCGAGGGCGAAGGTTGCCGAGGACACGGCAATCGGCGTCTTCCTTGCCATGGGGATGGCGGTCGGCGTTCTCTGCATGAGCCTCGGGCGGGGCTACGGCCGAGACCTCTTCGACTACCTCTTCGGAAACATCCTTGCGGTGACGAGGGATGACGTCTATCTCGTCTTCGTCCTAACCGCGATAATGATTGCAGCAGTCGCCCTTCTGTACAAGGAGCTGCTCATAACATCCTTCGATCCCGCCTACGCGGAGGCCTTAGGAGTGCCTGTGGGAGGTATTCGCCTCCTGCTGCTATCGATGGTGGCGCTCTCCGTCGTCGTGCTGATCAAGATCGTCGGAATCGTGATGGTAATCGCCCTCCTGACGATCCCGGCCGCCGTTTCCAGACAACACCTATCGGGCCTTATAAACATCATGATCCTTGCTGTCATTTTAGGAATGGCCTTCGTCACCTCGGGGCTTGCCATATCCTACATTTTCGACCTGCCCTCGGGCGCAACGATCATCCTCGTGGCCTCGGCTGCCTTCTTCCTAAGCACTGCCCTCTCCAGATGAGGACGCAAGCGAAAACGGTCAAATACGAAGAGGGGAAACACGCAACGGAGATGCGTTATAACGTCCTTTCCCTCTTGCTGATCCTCCTGATCCCTGCAGGTGGCCAGGAACTCATGCTCTTTGCCGACGATCACTACAAGGTCCTCGGTGGCCCGCGAATCGAAGCATCGCCGGTGCAAGCCGTCTTCCAACCAGGAGAGAACGCCACGCTGCAGGTGATCCTCGCAAACGTCGGACGGGTGGACGGCCTGATCCCTGTAAACCCGGTTATGGGCGAGGAAGAGGCCGCAGCCCGCGAGAGGGATGAGGAACTCCTCTCTGTAGACGCGCTCAACCTCGTTGCAACGCTACGCGCCGATGGCCAGGTCTTCGCGAAGAGCTCTGTGGGGATATCGGTCCTTCCGGGAGGATCTGCCATCCCACTGGAGCTCCCCTTGCATATCAGCCCTGATGCGTCCGGACCTCAAGCCCTGAAGCTCGATGTGGATTACGAGCGACAGGTGGACGTGAGCATGAAGGGAGGAAGGGCAACGCCGCTGTATCTTCCGGCCAACAGAAGCCTGGACCTGGTGGTCACCGTCGAGCCTTTAAGAAATCCATTTAGGGCCGAGGGCGTCCGCTTCGACCTTGCTGGATCCGACGGCGTCCTTCTATTTCTTGTGAGAAACACCTCGCCAAAGCCGGCCTTAAACTGCTCCGCAAGGCTCGTAGAGGCAGCGCCCTTTCATCCACAGGAGGAAACATGCTCCCTCGGAGATATTGAGGTCGGTGGGATCGCACTTGCCCAGTTCCATGTTGCAGTCGACGAGGGCTCGTCGGGACACTGTCAGCTCGCATGCCTCATCAGCCATGACGGCGGAAGATCGACGCATGCAATTCCCCTGGAGGTCGGCAGATCTTCGAGCGCTTATTGGATGATCCTCTTTCTGCCCCTGATTGCCCTGCTCTCCCTCCTCCTCATCAGGTCGGGCATGCTCAGGCGGCCCCGTCGATCCCTGAGGGGCTGAATATGGCCGCAATCATCGCTCGCGATATCTGCAAAGGCTTCGGCAGCAGATCTCGCCGGACCGAGGTCCTTCGATCCATCAACCTGGAGATCGCCGAAGGGGAGATCTTCGGGATACTTGGGCCGAACGGATCGGGAAAGACTACCCTCCTCTCGATATTCTCCACGCTGCTACGCCCGGACAAGGGTGAGCTTATGATACTGGGCCTCGATGCAAAGAGAGATGCCTCACGCCTGCGGGAGATCATAAACATCAGCTCTGGTGCCTCGAACTTCCCCTGGAGCCTGACTGTGAAGGAGAACTTGCGCCAGTCAGGCATGCTCTACGGCCTGCACGGGCCGCGCCTCGCCCGATCGATCGACGAGGCCATGGAGACGATGGATCTGTGGCCTTACAGGGACGTCCGGTTCGAGAACCTATCTTCCGGCATAAAGCAACGCCTCTCCCTCGCAAAAGCCCTCATCAACCACCCAAGGCTGCTCTTCCTCGACGAGCCCACGACCGGGCTTGATCCACAGATCGCGATTAAAACGAGGTCGATGGTGAAGAAGATCCATAGAGATCATGGGATCACGGTGCTTCTCACAACCCATTACATGCCCGAGGCAGAGGAGCTCTGCCTCCGTATCGCATTCTTGCGCAAGGGAAGCATCATCGCCCTCGATACGCCCTCCAGGCTCAAGAGGGACCTTCACCTAGGCGAGAGGGTCTCGATCAGGTTCAGGGGGAGCATCGACGAGGAGGCGCTCTTCGCTGTCCCGGGGATGATCTCCGCATCGATCGAGGAAGGTCGCGCAGAGCTCATGCTTGAGCGCTCAGAGGAGGGCACGAGCAGGCTTATGAGGCTCTTTTCTCATACAGAGGTCCTGGACATAAAGATGGAGGAGCCCGATCTGGAGGATGTATTCCTTGAGCTTGCGAGGTGAGATGAACAAGGTCCTGTCAACGACATACAAGAACTGGACCATATCCAAGAGGAACGCCTTCACACTATTCGAGCTGATATTCTGGCCTCTCGTGAGCCTTCTATCCATCGGCCTTCTCACGAGGTTCCTCGAGACCGATCAAGAGACGGTATCCTTTCTCATGGTGGGAGCGATCGGCCTGACCATTATGCAGGTCTGCCAGATCGACATCGCATACGTACTCCTCTTCGATATGTGGTCCAAGAGCATCAAGAACACATTCGTCTCCCCTGTGCGAGGCTACCACCTGGTCCTTGGAGCCCTCCTATTCGGCATGGTAAGGGGGACGATCGTATTCGCCATATTGGTCATCTCGAGCAAAATGGCGTTCGGATTCGAGTTCCTGGCAGGCGGAACTTGGATGGTGGCCCTCTTCCTCGTGGGGATCTACCTCGTCTCCGCTTTCATTGGGATGGTAGTGTGCATATCCATCCTCCTCTTCGGCCAGAAGGCGGACGTTGCCGCGTGGACCCTGAGCGGCCTCATCATGCTCCTCTGCGGAATATACTATCCAGTAGATGTCCTGCCTTCATCGCTCCAGATGGTCGCGAGAATGATCCCACTGACCTATTTCCTCGAGTACTATCGATCAGCATACGGCTTCGGCTCCCATCATATCCTCGTAGGGTTTGGGCTTGCCCTCTTCTACGTGGGCCTTGGCCTGATCGTATTTGAGATGGCGATTCATAGAGCCCGCCGTTCAGGCATACTGCTTCGCCTCTCGGAGTAGCCCCAGATCCGCCCCCTGGATTAATGTTTTAAAGTCAACCGGCCTTGGGGCTAGAGGCGTTCGATTTGACCATTGAGGGATTGCTCGGGAGGATCCATGCAGGGGATCGATACCCTGTAAGGGTAATGGCCGTGATTAACCTGGGAGAGGAGTCATTCTACAAAGGATCGATCGCCTCACCCGACGGTCTGCTAGAGAGAGCCTGGGCTTTTCTAGACGAGGGAGCTGATATGATCGACCTGGGTGCCGTCTCCACGGCTCCTGGATCGCCCACGATCACAATGGAGCGGGAACGAGAGAGGCTGATCCCGGCCCTCTCCCTCCTCCGGGATAATATGGATGTGGAGATCTCCGTCGATACCCAACGTTCGGACCTGGCCGATTGTGCCCTATCGAGAGGAGCATCCTGCGTAAACGACGTCTCAGGCCTGCTCGACCCAGACATGGCTTCGACCATCGCCGATCACGACGCATCCTTGGTGATAATGGCCTCCCGAAGACGTCCCGGCGACATTCTTCGGATGAAAGAGATCATAAGCCTGCTCGAAGAGAGGCTCGACCTTGCCTGCGAGGCAGGCGTATCTCGAGATAAGATCATCGTTGACCCGGGCGTTGGCCGCTGGATCCCCGAGAAGGGATTCGAGCACGACCTTGCCATCCTCGACGAGCTGGAGCGTCTCCGGGTGCTGGAGAGGCCGGTCCTCGCAGCCCTATCTCGAAAGTCCTTCATAGGGACGGTGCTCGACCTTCCAAGCCCCGCCGATCGCCTCGCCGGATCGCTCGCTGCAGCGGCCATAGCCGTCTATAATGGAGCCCATATACTGCGAACCCACGACGTCGCAAGAAGCCTCGATGCCATAACCCTTGCAAGGGCGGTTCGAGGAAGGCCTGCTACAGCGAGACGACCGGGCATCGAGGTGGAGGTTCTCGAGCGCTCCGGCCACAGGGATGATATGGAGTGCAGGCTTAAGGGAGTTGGCGCGGGAGAGGGCGCCCTCGTCCACCTGGGGGTCAAGGGCTCATTTCGATTGATCTCCTTAAGGGGGATCAGCTCCATGGAGGCCTTGATCATAAAACAGGAGATGCTCGCCCGAGGAGGCGATGCCGCCATCTCCCGAGAGGCGCTTCGCTGTTCGAAACGACCGCAGACCGTGCTGATCATGGGGACGCTTGCCCAGATAATGGGCCTCTCCAAGAAGTTAAGGCTCCAGCCTTTCGACCTTCCGGTCGTGGCCGAGGCCCTGGAGGAGGCCCTCGATGTGGACGAGGATGTGCAACGTTACAGGTGAGAAGAGTTGGAAGTCATCGGGATAAAGACCGACCTCGTGGGGGTAGGAGAGGACCTCGTTGAGGCACTGCAAAATGGCATGCAAAGAGCGGGCCTCTGCCTCATGGATGGCGATATCCTCGTCGTCTCTGAGAGCGTGATTGCTACATGGGAGGGCCGGGTCATCGACCTCGATACAGTTGAGCCGGACGAGAGGGCACGCGCCTTGGCCGACCACTATGGGAAGGATCCGCGGGAGATGGCCCTGATAATAAAGGAGTCGGACTCCATAGTAGGCGGAATCCCGGGCGTTGTGCTTACGCTGAATGACGGATTTCTCTATCCGAACGCCGGGATAGACCACTCCAACGCCCCGCCCGGCCACGTCATACTCTTTCCAAAGGACTCTTCGATCTCGGCGAAGATCCTAAGGGAGAAGCTCTCCTCTGGAAGGCGAATAGGGGTGATCGTAGGCGATAGCCGCACCCATCCCCTCCGCCTGGGCTGCGTCGGAGTGGCCCTCGCCTGCCAGGGGATCTCGCCTGTGGAGGACGCCAGAGGTCAAGACGACCTCTACGGCAGAAAGCTGATGATCACGCGAAAAGCCGTCGCAGACAATCTTGTCTCAGCGGCCCAGGTGGTGATGGGAGAGGGAGACGAGGGAATCCCAGCGGTGATCATCCGCAACTCCCCGGTTGAGGTGATCGAAGGCGACGACGAGGCGCTCTTCAGCATGCCGAGGATCGCGCCACACGATTGCATGTACATCGGTGCCTTGACGGGGGGCCTTCGCCCCTATGCAGGCGGCTACGATTGGTTGATCGCCCTTGCAAAGGAGGCGATCGTTAACGCCTACGCTCCATACTCCGGGTTCAAGGTGGGAGCCGCGATCCTTGCCGCAAGCGGCAGGGTATACTCGGCAGGAAACGTGGAGAACGCCTCCCACGGGGCAGGCCTCTGCGCAGAGCGGGCAGCGCTTGCCAAGGCCATCTCAGCCGGGGAGAGGGAGATATCGGCCCTCGCCGTCGTTGGCGACACACCAGACCCCATAACCCCCTGCGGCATCTGCAGGCAGATGCTGGTCGAAATGGGCGAGGATATACTGGTGATAATGGCCAACCTTGGGGGGAAGGCGGCCGTGGCAACGGCAGGAGAGCTCTTGCCAAATCCCTTCATAGGACAATCGATGGCAAAGGAATCAGATGGGGATAGCCTTATATCATAGGGCCCAGGGGTGGTTGGGCTTCCGGATAAGATGAAGATAGAGGTCTTGCTGCGGGCTTTTGGCTCGCTCATGAGGATCCTCGGACTGCTTATGCTGGTCCCTGGAATCGTAGCTGCCTATTATGGGGAGATCAGCGGGGTTATCTCCTTTGGCCTAACCGCCTTGATTACCCTTGGTGCCGGCTCGGCCCTGAGGAGCCTCGGCCCCGATGAGGAGATGGGCAATAGAGAGGCGTTCGCCCTGGTGGCCCTGGGCTGGATGGGGGCAGCGCTCTTCGGCGCGCTCCCCTATCTATTCCTGGGAATTTCACCTGTCGATGCCCTCTTCGAGTCCATGTCAGGGTTCACAACAACCGGCGCCTCCATAATGACGGAGTCCTGCGACGGCTACTGGATCATCAATCGGACGCTGGCCGAAGGGAGCATTGCCTACGGCCTTGCGCGATCGCTTCCCCATTACGTACTTCCCCAGGCGGGCCTCTCCGGCAACATCACGCTTGCGATGGCATCGAACCTGACGCAGAACCTGACCTGCAACGCTACAGGACACCTGGCCTGGGCGAACAACAGCACGCTTCCAGCCATACTGCCGTATCTGACCATCAAGGGGACGATCAAGGGGCTCTTATTCTGGCGATCGCTCTCGCAGTGGCTAGGTGGAATGGGGATCATCCTCCTCTTCATCGCGATACTGCCAAAGTTGGGCGTGGCAGGCCGGCAGCTCTTCAAGGCCGAGGTGCCTGGGCCTGAGAAGGACTCCCTCACCCCCCGAGTCAGGGAGACTGCAAAGATCCTCTGGGGGGTCTATGTTGTTCTTACAGCGATCGAGGTCGTCTTGCTCTGGCTTGCTGGGATTGGGCTCTACGATGCCCTATGCAATTCGTTTGCCTCCATGGCAACAGGGGGATTCTCGCCGCGAGCATTGAGCATAGCCCATTACCAAAGCCCCCTGATCGACTGGATAATAATTATCTTCATCTTCCTCGCCGGCGCAAACTTCGCCCTCCACTACCGAACGATACACACGGATCGCAGAAGCCTGATCCGGGACCGGGAGTTTCGGATCTATGCCATGATCATTTTGATCGCAACGATCGTCCTTATCGTTGCAGGCGGCATGGGCGCGATATACCTGGGGGATGGAAGGGATGCGAGCAACATAAACCTCGTCTGCGTCAACCTATCGGGTGCGGACCTGACCGACCTTGGCAGCGGCGATTACTTCAAGGAGTACAACGTAAGCAGGATAGGGAACTTGAGCCTGATCCAGGCCAACCTGAGCAACCTTACCGCATGCGACGTCAGCCTCCCGATGGTATCCCTTCGAGGCGTCAACCTCACCGGGTATAGGATACGCGGTGGCGATATCGTGGGAGGAGAGCTCCACGGAGGCCGGCTAGAGAGGGGAAGCCCCTACTGGGAGATGGGCGGGAGATTCAGGTTCGCCATATTCCAGGTGGTCTCCATCATGACCACGACCGGCTTTGCCACCGCAGACTTCGACGGCTGGTCGACCGCGGCCAAGGCAACGCTGCTCTTGCTCATGTTCATAGGAGCCTGCGCTGGGTCGACCGGCGGGGCGATAAAGGTCGTAAGGGTACTCCTCGCGATCAAGTACGCCCATAGAGAGCTGCTTCGCGCAATCCATCCAACCGCGATCATCCCCATAAAGCTCGGCGAGAGCCCGGTCAAGGAGGAGATACTGCACTCGAGCCTCGTCTTCTTCGCGCTCTATCTGCTGATCTTCGCCGCAGCCTCGCTGCTGCTGGCGGTAGTCACCTCGCTCGACGGATCGATGGATCTCGTCACCGTCGCCTCGGCGGTGGCAACCACATTGGGGAACGTCGGGCCTGGCTTTGGCATGGTAGGTCCAACGCTGAGCTTCGCAGAGCTTCACCCATTGGGCAAGATGATCCTCCTGCTCTGCATGTGGATCGGACGGCTGGAGATAATAACAGCACTCCTGATCTTCATTCCCGATTTCTGGGAGAGGTAAGCGCCACATTGCGATGGCTTTTTTGCTCATCGATCGACTCAGATGAGATATGATCCGACTGGTGACGATCTCGGAGAACTCCGTCATGCCCAAGGGAGGCCTTCTCGGAGAGCACGGCCTCTCCATATACATAGAGTGGGATGGCTTCAAGCTGCTTTTCGACACCGGTCAGGGCCGATCCGCCGCCCATAACGCCTCTGCCCTGGGGCTTGACCTCTGCGGGACGCCGATCGCCCTGAGTCATGGCCACTACGACCATACGGGAGGCCTTGCGTCCCTGCTGAAGATGACCGGCCCTGTTGACGTCTTTGGCCATCCTGATATATTCGCAGCCAAGTATCGAAGGGACGGGAGCTTCATCGGCATTCCCTGGACTCGCGAATATCTCGAGTCGGCAGGGGCGTTTTTCGCCCTCTCAAAGGATCCTCGAGAGCTTGCCCCTGGGATATGGCTCAGCGGGGAGATACCACGCCTGGAGGCTTGCGAAGAGCCCCTCGGAGAGCTGATGGCCAGATCCGATGACGGAACTATCGCTAGGGACCCCTTCCACGACGACCAGGCCCTCATACTGGAGACCTCCAATGGACTTTTGGTGGTCCTCGGGTGCGCCCATAGCGGCCTCATCAATACGATCGAGCATGCGCGCCGCATAACGGGAGAGGATCGGCTCTACGGAGTCATTGGAGGGACGCATCTTGCTATGGCAGATGAGGATCGCCTGGAGAGGACGTTCGAAGCCTTGCAGAGCATGCGACCTACCCTCCTCGCTCCTTGCCACTGCACAGGACCTGAGGCCTCGTGCACACTTCGACAGCGGTTCAAGGACCAGTTCGTATTTAACCAGGCGGGCCTGACCTTGGAGATATGAGGGCGCTCATATTCGATCCCTTCTGTGGAGCCTCCGGGGATATGATCATGGCAACGCTGCTCGACCTAGGCGCCGATGCCGGCGTCGTCGTCGAGGCGGTGGAGTCGGTGGGCTGCAGCCTGGATATAAGGACCGATGTTCGAGGCCATATCGAGGCCACAAGGGCGGCTGTCTCATCCGACGGCCGCTTCAAATCCCTTGAGGAAGGACGATTCATCCTCGAAGCCTCGACCCTCGCAGGGCCTGCCCTGGAGAAGGCCCAGAGGACCTTGGAAATCCTCGCCGAGGCGGAGGGCCGCGTGCACGGGGTTCCGAGAACGCAGGCCCGCTTTCATGAGATCGGGGCCTTGGACGCGCTTGCGGATATCGCCGGTTGCTTCGCTGCCCTGGAGAGCCTCGCTCCAGAGGTCGTCTTGTCCCTGCCTCCATCCGTTGGAGGGGGGACTGTTAGATCCGTTCACGGGCTCATACCAGTTCCAGCTCCAGCAACGCTTGAGGTGCTCCGAACCCGGGATATGCCCTGGAAGGGAGGTCCCCTGGACCAGGAGCTCCTTACGCCAACGGGCGCATCCATTCTCGCAATCGCCGTCGACCGATTCATCGATTTGCTCCCGCGAGAGCGTTCTTATGCGGTCGGCTACGGCGCAGGATCCAAGGATCTGGAGATTCCAAACGTGCTGCGCGGATCTATTGCAGACGTCCATCCACACGCGGCGCGCGATCGAGTTGTATTGCTCGAGACGAACCTGGACGACGTAACCGGAGAGGTCCTGGGCAATCTGATCGATCAACTCATGGAAGATGGAGCGCTCGATGTCACCATCATCCCCGCCTTGATGAAGAAGGGGCGAAGCGGAAACATCGTAAGCGTAGTCTGCAGGGAAGAGGATCAAGACCGCCTAACAATGCGAATGATGACCGAGACCGGATCCTTGGGAGTGAGGACCATTCCAACAGTCCACAGGCTTGTGGCAACCCGGGATACCGAGTGCGTGGAGGTGGATATAGGGGGCGCCCTCTACAGGGCCGAGGTGAAGGTCAGCCGACTGGCGGGTGAGCTGCTCAACATCAAGCCGGAGTTCGAGGACTGTCGCCGCATTGCAATGGAGACCGGTCTGCCGCTTAGGTCGATCATGAGGCTGGTCGGCGAGGTCGGCTGGCGATCCAAACGTTAGAGCTGGCGGCAGCCGAAGCGATCGAGCGTCCTAGATAATGCCTTCATCCTGATGGGCTTGCTGATGAAATCGTCCATTCCTGAACGCAGACATTCCTCGCGGTCCCCCTCCATCACATGGGCGGTCATCGCAATGATCCAGTGATCCCGTCCCCATCTCTCCCTTATCCTACGGGTGGCCTCAAGCCCGTCCATCTCGGGCATCTGAATGTCCATCAGTATGACCTGGTAGCTCTGCCCTTCCAGGGCGGAGATCGCCTCTTCTCCGTTTGCGGCCACATCTGCCTCGTGGCCCATGCGCTTGAGCATTATAAGCGCCACCTTCTGGTTCACCAGGTTATCCTCTACGAGGAGGATGTGCAAACGAGATGCCGTGCTCGAAGCCCCTTTGAGGTCGGGCGCCGGGCAAAAGACAGGAGCCTCTGCCGAGTCTGCCTCCATCGTGAAGTGGAAGGTGCTCCCAGTTCCAGGAAGGCTTTCGACCCATATCCTTCCACCCATCATCTCCACGAGCCTCTTGCTTATGGCAAGGCCAAGGCCGGTTCCCCCATATCGGCGGGTGATGGAGGAGTCCACCTGGCTGAACGATTGAAAGAGAACCGACAATCGGCTCATCGGTATGCCTATTCCCGTATCCATCACGGCGAAATGAAGACAATGGGCCTTGCCTAGCGTGGGCGAGGAGGAGACGGTCAACGCGACCTCGCCGGCATCGGTGAACTTGACGGCGTTTCCGAGGAGGTTTACCAGCACCTGGCGCAGACGGCCGAAGTCGCCCATCACGTACTTCGGGACGTCGTCTGCAATCGTTGACGTGAGCTGTATCCCTTTCTCCAACGCTGAAGCCGCCACGAGATCCATGGAGGTCTCCAGGCATTCCCGCAAAGAGAAGGGGGCCTCTTGGAGGAGCAACCGGCCGCTCTCCATCTTGGAGAAGTCGAGTATATCGTTTATCACTGAGAGAAGGGCTTCGCTGCTCTTTCGAATCGTCTCGACGTAGTCCCTCTGCTCAGGTGCGATCTTCATCTCCAGCAGGAGATCGGTCATGCCGATGACGGCATTGAGCGGTGTGCGGATCTCATGGCTCATATTCGCCAGGAACTCCGACTTGGCCGCTGTCGCCGCCTCGGCCGCCTCCTTTGCCCGACGGAGCTCCAACTCGGATTGGAAACGGATGATAGCGCCGCCGATGGCTGAAGCGGCGGAGAGGAGGATCGACGTCTCATACTCCTCCCAGGCCCTTTCTGCGCTGCAATCCTGGAGCGCCAGAAATCCCCAACGTCCCCTCTCTGTGATGATGGGAAGCATCAATATGGATACCACATTCGATTGGAGTAGATAATCCCCCTCCTCGACCGGAAGGTCCTTCACAATCCCTTGTATGGGCCTTCCGGAGGAGAAGGCTGCATGCCATCGAGATAGATATGGCTCATAGGAGAGCTTGCGCAGGTTCGATGAATCCATGATCGACGCGATGCCCTTTGCGGTCCACTCGAACTCGATCTGCGCCTGGAGATCTCCTTTGTGGGAGAGGTCGTCTCGAAAGATCAAGACCCGATCGACGCTGGAGACGAGCCCCATCATCTCCATCGACCGATGAATCGCAGACTCGAAGTTCTTTCCCGTAAGAAGTATCTTCGTCGCCATGGCAACGCCGCTAAGCAGGATGTCCCTTTTGCGCAGGGATTCCTCCATCTTCTTTCTCTCGCTGATGTCGATTGCAACAGCCATTCCCCCGTAGAGACCTCCGTTCTCATCGAGGAGAGGATAGATGTTCAGAAGGGCAGGGAATCGCTCTCCCGAACTGCGAACGAGGATCGTCTCCTGGGAGATTCCCCGATCATCGAGGGACTTGCGGACTATGGGTTCGCGGTTGGCATCCTCGGGATCGTCGAGGATAGTTACCGGCCTGCCTATAATCTCCTCCCTCTTGTATCCGAATATGGTCTCCGCACCGGGGCTGAACTCCACAACCCGAGGGGGGCTTTGGATGTCGGAGATGACGAGGGCTACGTCCCTTGCCGCCTCGAAGACGCCCCTCAGCCGCTCCTCCCTCTCCCGAAGGGCAATCTCCGCCAGATATCTCTGGGTCACATCCTCGAAGGTGACCAGGTAATCCCCGGTTTCCAGCCGGACAGATATCACATTCACCATCTTGTCCTGGCCGTCGCTACATCGAAGGGGGAAGAGCCTTGCTTTCCGCTCTCCCGATGACATGTCACGGAAGTCGTCGACCCAGTTGGAGATGGCCTCTCTGCGGCGTTTCGAATCCGGAAATGCCAATCTAAACCAGCTTTTTCCATCGGGTATATGCCCAAGGTCGTAGCCGAAGATCTCCTCGAACTTGGGGTTGACGTGCTGCCAGCGACCCTTCTCATCTATCAGGGCAAGGCCGAAGGGAGAGCTCTCGGTGAGCGTCTGGAACTTCATTCGCTCCTCCCTGAGTGCGATCTCGTCGAGATAGCGCTCGGTGACGTCTCTCAGTATCCCCTGCAGCCCCTTTATCACTCCGCCTTCCATGATTGGGGATATGTTGACCTCCAGATGGACGCTCGATCCATCCGGCCGGCGCAACATCAACCTCAAGCCCTCCGTCCTCTCGCCGCTCAAGCCCTTATGGAAGGCCTCCCTCGCAACAGAGAGGTCGGCCTCATTTAGGATGGACTTGACCGGCCTATAGAGGAGGGATCTCGCCTTCAAGCCGGTCAGCCTCTCGACCGCTGGGGAGGCATAAGTTATACGGCCGAGCGAGTCGGCGGTTATTATGCCATCTATGCTCCTCTCGGCGATTCCCCTAAACCTCTCCTCAGATATTGCGAGCCGAGAGGTTGTCCCCCAATATTCCGCAAGCTTCCCAAGCCTGCCTTGGATGGAGGAATCGCCTCTGCGAAAATAGAAATTCTCCATAACCGCATTACCCATCACGACGAGGGGATGTGCCTCCATCAGGGATAGAAGAGGACGGCTCATTGAGCCGGCGATGTCATAGAGACAGAGGGCCAGACATTGGCTCCCTGGAAGATAGAGGTTCAGCAAATCCTCGAACTCCCCAAGCGGGAGATCGTCGACGAGCCAATTTAGATCGATTGCGAGGCGCAGCGCTGGATAGCCATTAGAGAGAGCAAGATCTGCCTCCCCCTTAATGTGGGCAAGGGCATTCTCCGGAAGAAACGCCCCGTCGGTAAGCAAGAGCTCCCTGCAAGGGCGAAGCTCGAGCTCGCCATGTTCCATATGAGATTCGCCGATCAAGTCGGCTCTCGACAGATCCCAAAAAATGGAAGGGTCGAGGAGGCAGAGAACCCGCTCTCCCCTATCGAGCCCACACTTCACATAAGCGCCAAGGGAGGAGAGACGATCCTCCTTAGATCTATAAAATAAGCAGGAGTGATCCCCCACCCTGAGGTCTTCCATGCTGCGGCGCTCAACGGTTGCGGGCATTGGAATCGATCCTAACACAAAGGCCAGATGGAGCTATGGTATGTAAGAGTTTCTCCAGAGGCGAGGGATCGGGTCGTGAATTCGTTATGGGTTGCAATTTGGGTCTGCATTGGAATACGGCATCAATGGATATCGATTCTCCCAGAGAATCCCTCGTAATGACTTCTGATGAGACCGCAAGCTGCAGACGGATTAGGGAAATTCCAACCTATTTCAGAATCATAACCCGAGATCTTGCGAGGCCTTTTTCCATGGGAAAGGCGAAGAGACCAATAAAAGGCGGTCTGATCGAAGATCTCGATTGTATTTTAGTCCGAGATTGCGGAGGTTCACTTGATCCTCTTATCCGACCAGGCGGGAAGCCCAATCGACAATACCAACAGGACGGCAACGATCACCACCAGGTCGATCATCTGCGTAAAGAGAGAGATCATTCAGTTTCACCTCCTCTCCGTTCTAGAGGCGGACGCCCATGGCAGAAGAAGGGGGGAACCATTCTCGTGCCTATGTCCGCAAGTTCTAGTCATCAAAGGTCCTTCATCCCATCCAAGGGCGCAAAGCCCTTGGATCAGATGATGCCACCCCTTCCGCTCAAGATATAAAGTTTCTGGCCAAACTAATAAAAATTAATATCCCAATTCATATCCCATATTCCGGAATAGGGGATTCAAATGGAGATTACAGACAAAATACGCCATAAAAAAGGCCAAATCCGGACATGATTCCAGCAAGGCCGAATTAAACGGAGAATTCGTCTTATCGAGATTTAGCGCGAGAGGCCATGGATGAAGAGGTGAGAGGCATGGGTGGATGGCAGAAACGTTATATCCACCATCCGGAAAGACCGAGGATAAGATGAACCTGCGCAAACACGTAAGTCTGAACATCAACGTGAGAGGGATCGGTCAGTCGGCCACGCTTGCCATCAACGAGAGATGCAAGGGCCTTGAAGCGGAAGGCCAGATGATATACAACCTGGGGCTTGGCCAGTCTCCCTTCCCAGTTCCAACATCGGTTGTAAACGCGCTCAAGCTCTACGCCCACGAGAAGGACTACCTTCCAGTGAAGGGCCTCGCCTCGCTGAGGGAGGCCGTGGCCGGTTTCCACAAGAAGAAGGATGGGGTCGAGGCAAATCCCGACTTCGTCCTCGTAGGACCTGGCTCGAAGGAGCTGATGTTCCTCCTCCAAGTCGTCTTCTACGGTGAGATCGTTGTGCCGACACCGTGCTGGGTCTCTTACGTTCCCCAGGCGGAGATCCTGGGAAAGCAAGTAAGGCTAATTCACACGAGATTCGAGGATAAGTGGCACCTTTCAGCCGACAGGTTGGCGGAGTTCCTCGACTGGGAGCATGACGTCTTTCGGCCGCGCATACTGGTGCTCAACTATCCCGGCAATCCCGACGGCCTCACATACACAGCCGGAGAGCTGAAGGATATAGCGAAGGTTGCGAGGGACTATGAGATCACGCTTCTCTCGGACGAGATATACGGCCAGCTCCACCACAAAGGGGAGCACGTCTCAGTCGCCCGTTACTATCCAGAGGGAACCATTCTAAGCTCCGGCCTCTCCAAGTGGTGTGGGGCAGGGGGATGGCGCCTTGGCACGTTCACCTTTCCGCCCGATCTGGACTGGCTTATGGAGGCCATGGCAAGCGTTGCGAGCGAGACGTACACCTCGGTCAGCGCACCCATCCAGTTCGCGGCCGTCCGGGCCTTTCGAGGCGGGATGGATATCGAGCGCTACCTCCAGCACGCTAGAAGAACGCTCTCGGCGCTAGGATGCGAGTGTCAGAGGATTCTCGCGGAGGCCGGGCTTCGGGTCCATCCCCCGGAGGGGGCGTTCTACCTGTTTCTCGACTTCTCGCCCCTTGCCGATCGCCTGAAGGCTCGGGAGATCGAGGAGAGCAGGTCGCTATGCGAAACCCTCCTTCAGGAGACTGGGGTTGCGATCCTTCCGGGCATCGACTTCGGCCGTCCCCCAGGAGAGCTCACCGCTCGAATGGCCTACATCAACTTCGACGGAGCGAAGGTAATGGCCCAGAGCGAGACCATACCATTGCACGAGCCGCTGCCTGAGGAGTTCTTGGCCACGATGTGCTGCAAGACGATCGCCGCCACAAAGAGGATCGCCGAGTGGGCCAGCCGGGATTCTCCATCGAAACCCCGAACATGATCGGATAGGGCGACCAAGAAGGCCGGGCCGAACGAGAGGCAATGGGAGAAGAGCCGCCGAGGATGGGGTTCTTCGTGCCCAACACATGGAAAACTCACAATGCCTACTGGTTTTTCATCCTTTGGGCATGATCACTTGCCTGAGGATCATGGCCATTTTGTGGCCCAGTTGAATGTTATATCGGAAACGGTCCAACTGCCGGCCCTTTCTGCCCTCCTTTCTTCCCCACGCCTACCAACATTCAAATGAGAATCCTCACCTTCTCCCCACGAGCCTTCCGAGCCGGGGCAGTATCCTCGGGACCTCGTCCATGTAATCCAGGTAGGCCTGCCCGAACTGGGCGATCAGCCTCCCCTCCCAGTGGAGGGATCCGAGGTAGACGTAGACGCTGGCCGCGATGTAGACCGCGAGCAGATGGGCCGTCATGAAAGGAGTAAGCCACATTATCGCAAGGCCGCTTCCTGCGAACGGGTCGCGCACATATCCGTATATCCCCCGAAAGAGCACCTCCTCCTGACCCGGCGTGGGCGCTGACAGCTGCGGAATAAGGGCGAACTTCTCCGGCCAGGCGTCTCGAAAGGCCTTGACCGTCAGGACGGCTGTGATGGCTTGCCCTCCAAGCATCAGATAGATCCAGGGTTTGGGGACGATGTAGAGGATCTCTCCCGGGTCTCTTGCGACCAGATATACCACGGGCAGAATCGAGATGCCGGCAAGTAGGCTGAAGAGGTTGACGTAGCGCTCGCTGATGGACGGGCCTGCGATCGATAGGGCCTTTCGCTTACACCTGGAGCTTGCAGCGAAACTGTGGAGGACCATGAATCCGATGAGGGCTGCAAGTATTGGGAGAAGGCTGCCTGACATGATCCTTGCTATATATCGCCAAGATACTATTTAATCCTTTGCCGGGCATCAAAGCCAGAGACCTCAGACCTCACAACCCCTAAATAGAATTAGTAACTATATAATCCTCCGGAGGATAGATGAACCAAGACGCAATCTTCACATTGATATTCAGCAACATATGGATCATACTCTTCCTGGTCCTCTTCCTCGTCCCCATGGCGCAGAGAAACGCCCTGCAGATGGCGAGGAAGCGCCTGCTCGTCCGCCTGGGAAAGAGGCGAAAGAGCAATGTGATCACCATGATACATCGCCAGGAGGTGATCAGCTTTCTTGGCATTCCGCTTGCCCGTTACATCGATATCGAGGACAGCGAGGTGGTCCTCCGGGCGATCAGAATGACGCCAAAGAATGTTCCAATCGATATCATACTGCACACGCCAGGAGGGCTCGCCCTCGCGGCAACGCAGATCGCGCTCGCCCTCAAGCAGCACCCGGCGAAGAAGACCGTGATCATCCCCCATTATGCGATGTCTGGAGGCACACTCATCGCCCTTGCCGCCGACGAGATCATAATGGATCCAAACGCCGCTCTCGGCCCGGTCGACCCCCAGCTCGGCGACCAGACGAGCGTCTATTCTGCGTCATCACTCCTGAAGCTCGTGGAGAAGAAGAAGATCGACGAGATCGACGACAAGACGCTGATCCTTGCCGAGGAGGCGAAGAAGGCGATGGCCCAGATGGAGGCGCTGATCCGGCGGATAGTGGAGGCAAAGTGCGACGAGGAAATGACGAACGGAATCATCGAGGAGTTCATCTCAGGCAAGTACACGCACGACCACCCCTTCATCTTCGAGGACGCCCAGTTGCTCCTCGGAAGCTGCGTCAAGACCGACGTTCCCGAGGAGGTCTACGAGCTCATGGCCCTCTTCAGGATGGAGGTCGGCAGGAGGAGGCCCGGCGTGGAGTATGTGCCCCTGGGGGGAAAGTGATGGGAACTCGGCCTTATTGGCGGTGCCGCCTGGAAGATGTTATGGGCGAATTGGACCTATGCTTTATCGAACCAGCAGATAGGAGGAGATCCGATTGAGAGATAAAAAAGACCATATTGCGCTTGCGCTCGCCATTGCCCTGATATGCAGCCTGGCGCCAATTGGCGCGGCCGGGCAAGATATCGAAGGATACGTTGAAAGCCAGTCGTCTGAGGGAAGTGGCATGGCATTGGAAGTCTTCGCCTTTCCAGAAGACCATCTCTTGCACCAGCCGCAATCGGTCGTAGAGGATACAGGGCTCTTCGTCGAATGGCTCTACTGGACAGGGATCCTAGAGGACGATGAGACCGGCGATCTATATGGATTCCAGTACACCCTATTCCACCAGAACCTAATGCCAGGGATTATCGGCTACGTCAACCACGCGGCAATCAGCGATGTCCAGGAGAGCCAGCATCCGCGATTCAGATACGCCGCCCTTCCAGACCAAGCCGAGGTTACGAACGGCACTGACGATGAAGCCGGCACCTATTGGCGCTATCAGGATGCTCAAACGACCCTCACCTACTGGAAAGATCTTGATGCCTGGTGCATTGCAACGCAAGGAAACGTCTCCGAAGACGGCGGGCATGGGGAGAACATATCCCTGAACCTGACCTTTACAAACGAGAAGTCTGAGTACATACTGCATCGACCAGATGGTATAAGCTCACAAGGCGCCTGCTCGATGATCGATCCCGAAGGCATGGCGGGCAGAAGCTACTACTACTCCCATCCCTCGATGACTACCACTGGGACGCTGACCATCGACGGGCACGAGATCGATGTACAGGGGAATAGCTGGTTCGACCACCAATGGGGCGGCTTTGGGAACTGTCTACCCGCTTGGGACTGGTTCAGCCTGCGCCTCTACGATGGAAGCTTCGTCATGCTGTACAACTTGAAAGATCCCCTCTTGAACGATATATCGAGCCAACGCGGCCTGACCTATATCGATCCCGAGGGCGGCATTAGATGGTGGCTAGGGGAAGATGCAGCCAACTTGACCGCGACTCGATGGTGGAGGTCGGACCTCTTCGGATTCAGGTACCCCCTTGAGTGGATCATCGATGCTCCAACAGGCAGATATGCGCTCGAGCCGTACTTCGATGAGCAGACGATGAACACAGGCGAGGGAGAGGTGAAGTACTGGGAGGGCATAATGCGCGTTCGCAATAGCGATCCAAGCGGCGAGCAGATCGGCATTGGCTATATGGAGCTTGCGGGTTATGCGCCGATCCGGTGATCTGGCCGTTCATCTTAGAACGTGATACCCCGCAGCTTGCTGCGAGGTGCGCCGCAGCTGTTCGACTGTGGTGCGGGGTCTATGGGGAAGCGAAGCGGTCTTTTGGCCTCATCCCCACCTCATCCCTGGCGCCGTCGCGAAGGCCCTCCGGGGATGAGGCCGCCAGGGCCGATCAGGTCCTCCCTTCCAGCAGCCTTCAGGGCCTCTCTGACGAGGCCGTAGTTCCTTGGATTGTGGAACTGGAGAAGCGCTCGCTGCATCCTTTTTTCGTGCCCTTTTGAGACGTGGACCTTCTCCATCGTGAGCGGATCGAGCCCTGTGTAGTACATGGCTGAAGATAAGGTCAACGGGGTCGGGGTGAAGTCCTGCACCTGCTCTGGCCGAATGCCATGGGCCTTGAGCCACAATGCAAGCTCGATCATATCATCGATGCCGCAGCCTGGATGGCCCGATATTAGGTAGGGGACCAGGTACTGCTCCTTTCCCGCCGCCCGGCTTGCCTCGAAGAACCGATCCATGAAAGCAACAAGCACTTCCACGGGGGGCTTTCTCATGCAGTCGGTGACCCTTCTTGAGATATGCTCCGGCGCGATCTTCAGGTGGCCGGATACGTGGTGGCGGCAGATCTCCTCGAGATAGCAGCCGTCGTCCCTCAGGGCCAGGTCATGGCGAATCCCTGAGCCTATGAAGACCTTCCTCACGCCTGGAACCGCCCGGAGGCGGCGAAGTAGCTCCACCTGCCGATCGTTGCCGGCTTCAAGGCTTGGACAGTCGATGCAGGAGCGGTCAAGGCAAGCGCCCGTCTTCCAGCGGGGACAATCGAGGCCGTACATATTGGCTGTAGGCCCTCCCACGTCCTGGATTATCCCCTTGAATCCTGGAATCCTCGTGAAGCGGGCGGCCTCCCGAACCAGCGACTCGATGGAGCGGCTCTGAATGATTCGGCCCTGGTGGTGGGAAAGAGCGCAAAAGGAGCAAGATCCAAAGCAGCCCCGATGGCTGGTGAGCGAGAACCTAACGGGCTCGAGGGCTGGGACCGCCTCCGCGTAGGAGGGATGCTGATCCCTCCGGAAGGGGTGCTCGTAGATGCGATCGATCTCCTCGACCGTCAAAGGCCTTGCCGGAGGGTTCTGCAGTATCACAGTCTTTGGATGGGGCTGGACTATTCCTCGGCCTTGGAAGGGATCTTGCTCATTGTAATGCATGGCAAAGGCCTGGGCGTAGAGCCTCTTTTCGGAGACCTCGGGAAACCCTGGAAGGACGACTAGCCCCTCCCTCTCAAATGATCGCCACTCTCCTACCGAGAGCTTCACCGCCGTTCCGGGCACGTCCCTTATCGCCCCGATCGTCTCCCCTCCATCGAGCCTTCTGAGAACCTCCAAGAGGGCGAGCTCGCCCATGCCGTAGACGACCATGTCGGCGGGTGCGTCGGCGAGGATCGACCGGCGCACAGAGTCCGACCAGTAATCGTAATGGGCGAACCGCCGGAGGCTTGCCTCGATTCCCCCAAGGACGAGGGGCGAGCTCGGAAAGAGGGCGTGGATCTTGTTTGCGTAGACGATTACAGCCCTGTCAGGCCTTCGCAGGGCGCCGCCGGGGGAATAGACGTCCGCCTCCCGCCTTCTTAGGCTCGCGGTATAATTGTTCACCATCGAGTCGACGTTTCCCGATGTCACGCCGAAGAGGAGACGCGGCTCTCCCAGCCGGAGGAAGTCTTCGCTATCCCGCCAGTCGGGCTGGTCGATTATTCCGACGGTGTATCCCGCATCCCAGAGGACACGGCCTATCAGGGCAGCTCCAAACGATGGATGATCGACATAGGCATCGCCGCTGACGAGGATCACGTCCAGCTGGTCGACTCCTAAATCCCTCGCCTCGGCGAGGGAGAGGGGAAGGAAGGGTGGTTGGGCGATCATTCTCTCGAAGCTGCCTCGATTCAGGCCCGCCAGATCTCGCGCGGAAGCCTGGTCAATCTCTCGCAAGCGTTCGCAGTCGTGAGCACAGTATCCTCCACGCCGACTACGCCGAGTCCCGGGTAGATCATCTTAGGCTCGACTGCGACGGTCATGCCCGGCTCGATTCGGTGGTCGAGCGGGCCGATCACGGGATACTCGTCGAGCTCGAGGCCTACGCCATGGCCTACGAACCCGCACTTCGCACCAGTTGGCCCTCCAAGCCACTCGGCATAGCCGAGGAACTCGCCCATCTCCTCGGAGATCTCGAAGATCTCGCGACCGGTCCTGCCGGGTCGAAGCGCCTTGAGCACTGCCTCTTCAACCTGTACAGCTGCGAGATGTGCATCCTCGAGCATCTGGGGGAGGGCTCCGATCGAGAATATCCTCGTCTCGTCGGCGGTGTAGCCGTTGTAGACACCACCGAAGTCGACCAGGACCGGCTCCCCGCGCCGAATCCTTCTCTTGCCCGGACCCTGTGGATTTAGCAAGGAGAGGCCCTGTCCACCCGTTGGGGAGGCAACGAAGCTCGGGATCGCCGCATTTCCCCCTGCCATGAGGTGGCCCAGGGGGACCTCGTGATTGAACCTGCGAAAGCGAATAATCCCCTGATGGCCCATGTTGCGCATGACCGACTCGACCCTGGCCGCAAGCTCGATCTCCCTCATGCCAGGCGAGAGGTGATCAGCGACTGACGCTATCCCGGCATCGACGATTCCAGCGGCCTCCCTTAAGAGATCGATCTCGAAGTCCGACTTTACCGAGCGGATATGCCTGATCATCTCGGAGATATCGACGATCTCCACATCCCCCAAGGCCTTGGCTACCCTGGAATAGTTGTTGTAGGGAAGGATGTCGAGCTCAAGGCCTATTGTCGAGCCCTTCGAGATCCCAAGGTCCTCCTTGAGCGTTCTTGTGCTCTTGAGGGGCAAGACATCCAGGGGGGACTCCTCCCGTGCCCTCTCCAGGCTCTTTCTCATCATCACGACGGGCTCTGAATCTCGGGGAACGTAGACGAGCCCCTCCTGGGCCGTGCCCGAGAAGTAGCAGACGTTGACCGACCCGAATAGGATGACCCCGGCGATTGCGCCCATGCGGCTTTGAAGCCTCTCGATCCTCGCCTCAACCTCCGACTTTGGGTATACAACATACTCCATTAGATCAACTCCGTCCCGCCCCCCCGGCCAGCTAGTTGAACCATCCCGCTCGACAGTTCGATATCCGCATGGTATTCCTGAATGGACTTGACCCCAGACCTTCCGTTGCGAAAAGCAGCAATCCCCTTTGCTGCCGCCGAGGCAGCGGCGATTGTGGTTATGTATGGAACCTTGTACTTGATCGCAGCCTTCCTGATGTACGAGTCGTCGAACTGGCTCTCCTTTCCTATCGGCGTGTTGATAACAAGATGGATCTCGCCGTTCTTGATCGCATCATCGATGTTGGGCCTTCCCTCGTTCAGCTTGAGGATCAATCCCGCATCGATGCCGTTTGCCGCGAGGAAGTCCCTAGTGCCCGAGGTCGCGACGATAGAAAATCCGAGGTTCGAAAAATCCCTCGCAACCCCGATAACTCCAGTCCGGTCCCTCGCAGCAACCGTGATCAGAACCGTCCCCTCGTTTGGAAGCATCTGCTTTGCCGCCTCTTCGGCCTTGTAGAACGCCATTCCAAACGAGTCGGCCATGCCCAGTACCTCGCCAGTGGAGCGCATCTCGGGTCCGAGCAGGGGATCGACCTCTGGGAACATGTTGAAGGGAAATATCGACTCCTTGACGCCGAAGTGAGGGATCCTCCTCTCCTCGACGTCTTTTAGCTTTCCTCCCATCATCAACTCCGTTGCGATGCGGGCCATGGAGACGTTGCAGACCTTCGACACCAGCGGCACGGTTCGCGAAGCTCTCGGATTTGCCTCGAGCACGTAGACCGTATCCTTTGCGATTCCATACTGCATATTCATGAGGCCTACTACATGAAGCTCCCTGGCGATCATCTTGGTGTACCTCTTGATCGTCGCAAGGTGCTTCTCGGAGATGTTAACCGACGGGATCACGCAGGCTGAGTCCCCCGAATGGACGCCAGCCTGCTCGATATGCTCCATCACCGCGGGGACGAACGTACGAAGTCCATCGGAGAGGGCATCCGCCTCAGTCTCCATGGCATTCTCCAGAAATCGATCGATCAATATGGGGCGCTCCGGCGTGACATCCACTGCTGCCAGAAGATATCGTTCCAACATCTCGTCATCGTAGATAACCTCCATGCCGCGACCGCCTAAGACATAGGAGGGCCGAACCATCAACGGATAGCCTATCCTCCTTGCAACGGAGAAGGCCTCGTCGAGGTTGATCGCCATCCCCGACTCGGGCATGGGAATTTTCATCTTCTCCATCATCATCCGGAACCGGTCTCGGTCCTCAGCAAGGTCGATCGTGTCTACCGACGTCCCTATGATCCTTGCGCCCGCCTCCTCGAGCTCGCCAGCTATGTTCAGGGGCGTCTGGCCTCCGAACTGGACGATCATCCCGAGAGGCCTCTCCTTCTCGTAGATGCTCAGGACGTCCTCGACCGTCAGGGGTTCGAAGTAGAGCTTGTCGGAGGTGTCGTAATCGGTCGATACGGTCTCGGGATTGCAGTTTACCATGATCGTCTCATAGCCGAGGTCGCGAAGGGCGAACGCTGCATGAACACAGCAATAGTCGAACTCTATCCCCTGCCCGATCCTGTTTGGGCCGCCGCCTAGAACCATGATCTTTCTTCGATCGCTCACGCTTGTACTGTCGGGCGCGTTGTACGTCGAGTAGTAGTATGCGGCATCCTCGACGCCGCTTACAGGGACCGGCTCCCATCCCTGTACTATTGCAAGAGCCTTTCGAGTCCTCCTTATCTCCGACTCCGAAAGGTCGAGAAGCTTTGCGAGATACCTGTCAGCAAAGCCATCTTCCTTCGCCCGCCGGAGGAGATCCTCCGGAGGCATCTCGCCCCGGTATCGCAGGATCTCTTCTTCCAGCTCAACTAGCTCCTTCATCTGCTGGATGAACCAGGGCTTGATGTATGTGAGCTCGTAGAGGCTATCGACGTCTGCGCCCTTTCTAAGGGCCTCGTACATTATGAACTGCCGCTCGCTCGTCGGCTCCTTCAGCATATCCAAGAGCTCGGAGAGAGGCCTCTCGTGGAAGTCCTTCGCAAAGCCCAGGCCGAACCTGCCTATCTCGAGCGATCGAATCGACTTCTGGAATGCCTCCTTGTAGGTCTTGCCTATGCTCATGGCCTCGCCGACGGCCTTCATCTGGGTTCCGAGCTTATCCTCGGCGCCCTTGAACTTCTCAAACGCCCATCTGGCGAACTTCACGACGACGTACTCCCCGGAAGGCGTGTACTTATCGAGCGTGCCGTCTCGCCAGTATGGAATCTCGTCGAGCGTCATCCCGCTTGCCAATTTTGCCGAGACGAGGGCGATTGGAAAGCCCGTTGCCTTGGAGGCCAGGGCAGAAGAGCGCGACGTCCTCGGATTGATCTCTATTACGACGAGACGGCCGGTCAAGGGATCGTGGGCGAACTGGACGTTTGTCCCCCCGATTACCTCGATCGCCTCGACGATCCTGTACGAGTACTCCTGAAGGATCTCCTGGAGCTCTTGCGATATTGTAAGCATCGGCGCAGTGCAGAAGGAGTCGCCTGTATGAATGCCGATTGCGTCGACGTTCTCGATGAAGCATACTGTGATCATCTGGTTCTTCGAGTCGCGAACGACCTCCAGCTCGAGCTCCTCCCATCCAAGGACCGACTCCTCGACCAGGACCTGCCCTATGAGGCTTGCAGAGATCCCCCGGCTTGCAATCGTTCTAAGCTCTTCTACGTTGTAGACGAGCCCGCCCCCCGTTCCGCCCATCGTGTACGCCGGACGAAGGACGACGGGGTATCCGAGATCCGATGCCACCTTCTCTGCATCCTCGACGCTGTAGACCGCCGTGCTTCTAGGAACCTCGAGCCCCAGGCTATTCATCATCTCCTTGAATGCGATCCTATCCTCGCCGCGCTCGATTGCATCGAGCTCGACTCCGATCACCTTAACGCCGTACCTCTCCAGAACGCCCGCCTTCGCGAGCTCGGAGCTCAGATTGAGGCCGGACTGTCCGCCCAGGTTCGGAAGAAGGGCATCCGGCCTCTCCCTCTCGATTATCTGGGTGAGCCGATCCAGGTTCAATGGCTCGATGTAGGTTACGTCCGCCATCCCGGGATCGGTCATGATCGTCGCCGGATTCGAGTTCACGAGCACGATCTTGTATCCGAGGCCTGCAAGCGCCTTGCATGCCTGGGTTCCCGAGTAATCGAACTCGCAGGCCTGGCCGATGACGATGGGTCCCGATCCGATGATCATAATCTTTTCGATATCTTCTCTCTTTGGCATCCTTCGGCCTCCTAGCTCTACTGCATTATCCCTTAGCCAGCAGACCCCCCAAACATCGAGAATGCGATTTATTCCTGTCGATCTTGAGGCCGCCCTTTCCAGAATGCAACCGGCATCCGCGAGACGAGGATGGGGCTCAAGAAAAGCCAACCCCGGCGTTCGTTTCAGGCAAGGGCCCCCATTCCTCAGCGAGGTAAAGAGGGGATAAGAGGAGCCAACCCCCGAGTGGGGGATGGTCTGCAGAGATTATAGATTGTATTTTATTTTCAATGCATATGGGTCGAATGAGATGTGGCAGCCTTCGGCCCCGCCTGCTCGAAGGCCGAGCGCCTCCAGCTCCTCGCAACTGTAGAGGGAATCGGATACGGAGACAGCAAGCCCCTTTCTCATCAGCAGTCGCGCAAGCGCGAAGTTTCGGCTGTGATAGAGTCCTTTTGCCCCTGCGCGATAGCTTATGCCCTCTATGCAAATCCTAACCCGCGATAGCGGGAGATCGAGCTTTAGAGAGGCCATCACGATCCGCTCAGCCCAGAAGTCGATCATGCCATCGTTCTCCTCTCTCGCAGTGCGCAGTAGGCGGACAGAGTCAAACCTCTCGCGGCGCTCCATCTCCTTGATCAGGAACCATGGATAGACCGGAATGCAGTGGCCCCCAACCCCGGTTGACGGCATGTGGATATGGCAGAACTCGTGGTTTGCGTATTCCCGGGCTTCGTAGAAGTCGATTCCAAGCTCCTCAGCGATTAAAAAGAGTTCGTTTGCAAGGGAGATGTTAACGTCCCTGTAGCAGCCCTCCATCACCTTGATCAGCTCGGCAACCTCGGAGGAGGAGACTTTCTTGAGGTTGGGTATAAAGCGGCTGTAGAGCTGGAAGGCCTTCTCGCCGGATACGCCATCCACTCCTCCGATCACTTTTGGAAACTCCCTCAATCGGGATATGCAGTAGCCTGACATTATCCTCTCAGGGGAGTGCGCGAGGTAGAACTCGCCTAGCGAAAGGCCGCTCTCCTCCTCCAGCCATCCCCTGACAGGGCCTGCTGTCGTTCCCGGAGGTACGGTCGTCTCCATAACGACGGTACTTCCTGGCGAGATCACTCGGCCGACGCATCTAAGCGCTCCCTCTATTATGGAGAGATCGGGATTGTTACCCTCGTCTACGAAGAGGGGGACGATCACTATGAAAAGCTCGGAACCCCTCGCATCCTCATAGTTCGATGTGGCCTTGAGGTTGCGGCCGCCATGCCTCCTGATCAGCTCATCGAGACCGATTTCCTGGGGCAAGGGGTTCTCGCCGCGGTTGATCATTGCGCATCTTGATTCGTCCACGTCCACGCCGATGACGGAGTGCCCATTCTCGGCTATGACCGCCGAGAGAGGGAGACCCGCGTTTCCAAGTCCGATGACAGATATCGTCCAAACCACCCCTATCCAATGGATACTTCCCTTCCACAATCAGCGCAGCGAAAGGTGCTTTTCCCTGCATCAGTCGGCCCCTCCAGCCTCTTGCCACAGTAGCAGACAGAGCCCCTTTGAGCCGCAGGGCACCCCATGACTAGCGCGAAGGGGGGGACATCCTTCGTAACCACGCTTCCAGCCCCAACCATGGCGTACTCGCCTATGGTGCATCCGCAGACGACTGTAGAGTTGGCGCCGATGCTCGCCCCCCTCTCGACGAGGGTAGGCACGACCTTATCCTCATCCCAGATGAAGGCCCTCGGGTGAAGGTCGTTAGTGAATGTGACCGAGGGTCCTACGAAGACCTGATCCTCGATGACGACGCCCCTGTAGACGGAGACGAAGTTCTGTATCTTCACGCCATCTCCGATAACGACGCCGGAATCGATGTATACCCCTTTGCCGATGTTGCAGCCCTTCCCGATCCGCGCCCCCTCCCTGATGTGGGCATAGTGCCAGATGCGAGTTCCTTCCCCGATATCGGCGCTCTCGATTACAGCCGTTGGATGTGCCCAAAAGGTCACGCCAACCCCTTCTCGATCTCGCGACAGATCCTGAGGTTTTTAAGGCCCTCTTCCGGCGTGACAGGAAATGGCCTTCTTCCTGCAACCGCATCCATGAAGGCCTTAAGCTCCACCTTCAGGGGCTCGACCTTGTTTACGAGGACCTTCTCGATGATGTTCTCCTGCGTGTAGCGCTCGTTCTCTGAGCTGTAGACATCGGGCTTCCTGTACACGTAGACCTCTTGCGCCATGAAGTCTCCCTCGGTCGTCGCCAGATCCTCCTCCAGGTAGATGGTTCGAATCTTCTTCGAGGCCAACCTGCTCGCGGAGAGGGAGACGACCGACCCCGGATAGACAAGCATCGCCTGGCAGACGTTCTCGTCTCCGGCGCTGAACATCCGATTCATCTTTCGGCCCTGATAGAGGACGTTCTGGACGATATCTATGTCGTGGATCATGAGGTCGGCTACAACCGATGCATCGGTAATGCGGGCCGACGTTGGGTTATGCCTTTTGATCTCGAGATAGACGGGGCTCTGTGCAATGCGACGCACCTCCTCCACAACCGGATTGAACCTCTCGATATGTCCAACACCTGCTACGAGGTCCTCGCGGCGCAAGAGCTCGACGAGCCGCTCACCTTCGTCGAGATCGAGGGTGATCGGCTTCTCTATGAGGCAGGCAATGCCCCTCTTTGCGACCTCCTTTGCCACTTGGAAGTGGTACTTGGTGGGAACGCAGATGCTTGCCGCCTCCACGCAACCGAGCAGCTCATCCAGGGATCGGCAGACGGTCGCATAATCCTTGACCCTCTTGGCATTGGATGGCAGTGGATCGTAGACAAAAAGATCGCCTACGCTTTTAAGCTCCGAGTATACCCTCGCATGGTTCTTGCCCATCGAGCCTACGCCGATTACGCCGACGTCCAACCTTAGGCCCCCATCCAGCTCATCTTCAGGCCCCCATCGCGTTCATCGTATGTATTATGCGGGATAGATCGTCATCGGATAGATCGGGGTAGACCGGAAGGCTCATCACGCGAGCGGAGACCTCCTCGGCCACCGGACAAGAAACCCCCCTATTGAGGCCCAGCTCTCGATAGAGCGGCTGCTCGTAGACCGGCTTTGGGTAGTGGACGGCCGTTGCAATTCCCGCCTTCTGAAGTCGGGCCATAAGCTCCTCTCGGCCGAAGGGGAACTCATCCTCCACGCGGACGACGTACTGGTTGTAGACGTGCCTTGCCCCGGGCGCTTTATAGGGCGTCGTTATCCCTTCCACCTTCAACCCTCGATCGAGCGCCTGGGCATTTTTCTCCCTCTGGCGGATAAACTCCTCCAGGCGCTTCAGCTGCACGAGGCCAAGCGCCCCTTGTATGTTCGTCATGCGATAGTTGTAGCCGAGCACTACGTGGTTGTA
The DNA here is from genome assembly GCA_016927425.1 of Methanotrichaceae archaeon. GTDB lineage: Archaea > Halobacteriota > Methanosarcinia > Methanotrichales > Methanotrichaceae > JAFGMR01. Next base: position 41,635 of record JAFGMR010000019.1, read on the forward strand.
CTTGCCAAGGTCCCCGTGGTTCCGCAAAAGCCTCAGCCGGATGCCAAGCTCGGGATCATCGGTTGTGATCATCCCCCCCTCGCCCGTCGTCATGTTCTTCGTTGGATAGAAGGAGAAGCAGCCTGTGGCATAGCTTCCAACCTTTCGGCCATTGAGCTCTGCGCCATGGGCCTGGGCGCAGTCCTCGATGAGGAATAGGCCGCGATCCTCGCAGATCTCGGAAACGGCGTCCAGGTCAAACGGCTGTCCGTAGAGATGGACTCCGATCACAGCCTTTGTCCTGGGCGTGATCCTCTCTGCTAAATCCTCCGGGTCTAAGTTGAAAGTCCGAGGATCGACGTCGGCAAATCTCGGCCGAAGCCCCTGATAGAGGGCGGCGTTGGCCGTTGCTATGAACGTGAAGGCAGGGGTTATAACCTCTGAACCCTGCTCGAGCGAGAGACCCTTCAGGGCCAGGTCGAGTGCAACCGTCCCGTTGCTCACAGCGACGCCTGCCCCCGCCCCGATGTATGCGGAGAACTCATCCTCGAACCGTGCGACCTCCTCCCCCTGTACCAGCATGCCAGACCTTAAGACAGCCTCCACCGCCCGTATCTCCTCTTCGCCAATAGAGGGCCTTGCTATGGGAATCGAGCTCATTTTCCCTCGATCCCCCTCATCCTGCAAACTTTGTGAATAATGATCTCGACCTCCAATATAATCTCCATAAACCCGTAAGAGCCCATTTCCATCGCTCGATCAGAGCTCCACATGTCCCTTGAGGATCGCGCCGGGAAGCGAGCGATATCCAGCCTCGATGACCGTCCCCGGGTATATGGTCGTATGGATCCCCGTCTTTACTCCATCGCCCATTATCACGCCGAGCTTTCGGCGGCCGCTATCCACAAGCTCCCCCTTGACCATGGCCTTGACGTTGCGACCATCATGGCGCAGGTTTGCCAGAATCGTCCCCGCCCCGAAGTTGCACGTTTCGCCAATAACGCTGTCCCCGACGTAAGAGAGGTGTCCGATCTTGGTTCCGTCCATTACAGTGGAGTTCTTCACCTCGACTGCGTTTCCCACTCGAACGTCTCGTCCGATGCAGGTCCCTTCCCTGATGTAGCAGTTTGGCCCTATATTACATTCGGGGCCTATGAATATGGGATACTTTCTGCCGTCGATGTAGGATCCGGACCTGATCCTCGTGCCCTTGCCAACGGCAACGCTTCCAAGCAGCGTGGCCCCCGCTTCCACCTCGCCCTCCATCGCCAACTTCCGGCCGGAGAGGACTGCCCTGCTCGCATCCAGTATGTCCCAGGGACGGCCGATCTCGATCCACTCCCCCATCTCAACGATTTGGATCTGCGCCCCCTCGCGGGCGAGTTGGTTCAGGCCGTCTGTCAGCTCGAATTCGCCCCTCGCCGAGGGCGTCAGAGCCTCCAACGCCAGAAAGATATCATAATCCAAGAGGTATATCCCCGCGTTTGCAATATTCGATGGCGGATCCTGGCTTTTCTCAACGACCTCCGCCATGCAGTCCCCATCAATGAGGAATACGCCGAAACGGCGCGGATCAGCCACCCGGAACGCCGCAGCAGCAGGCCGGCCAATCGAGATCATCTTCTGGAGGGTGGAGGTCTCTGGCAAGACGTCCCCATTGAGGACGAGGAACCTATCCTCGGCGAGATCCCTTGCCATCGAGAGGGCGTGGCCGGTTCCAAGCTGCTTATCCTGAACCACATACTCGATCTTCATCCCAAGGCGCTCGCCACTCCCGAAGTGATCGCGAATAACCTCCTGATGGTAGCCGACGACCAGGACGATTCGGGTGACTCCTGCGGCCCTGGCACGAGCCAATATCTCCTCAAGGAACGGCCTTCCGCCAACCGGAAGCATCACCTTGGGCCTCCTCGATGTCAGCGGCCTCATGCGGGAGCCCTCCCCCGCTGCGAGTACTATTGCCTGCAACTGGATCACACGCCCCACCGAGCGATGCCAAACCCCAAATGGGATCTGCTATTTTCGCATTCGCCCGGATTAGAAGATCTCCTGCCATTGTAGAAGAACTTTTTGAGAAGGTCCACGCGGTTTAGGAGGATATTCGCATTCATTCGCAGTTAAGTATACAAAACCACTAATGCACACTAATGAACGCAAATCAGATTTTTGGTATTAGGGTTCATTCGCGTTCATTCGCTGTTAATTATACAAAACCATTAATGCACACTAATGAACGCGAATCAGATTTGGGTATTAGGGTTCATTCGCGTTTATTCGCGGTTAAGTATACAAAACCACTAATGCACACTGACGAACGCGAATCAGATTTGGGTATTAGGGTTCATCCGAGTTCATTCGCGGTTAAGTATACAAAACCACTAATGCACACTGACGAACGCAAATCAGATTTGGGTATTAGGGTTCATCCGCGTTCATTCGCGGTTAAGTATACAAAACCACTAATGCACACTAATGAACACGAATCAGATTTGGGTATTAGGGTTCATTCGCGTTCATTCGCGGTTAATTATACAAAATCACCGATGCACACTGACGAACGCAAATCAGATTTGGGTATTAGGGTTCATCCGCGGTTGAGATAAGGATAGAGATCATGGCGATGTGCATCCATGCTCTTCCGAAAGGCCTTTAACGTTATACATAGCAGCTACATATATGTTGGATGAGTTCCGACGTTATTGCTCCCTCCAACGGGACCAGTCAGCGCTCGCATCCCTCCTTATATACCTGAAGAGAAAGGGGGGTTGGGTGCAGCTCAACCAGATCTGGAAGGACCTAGGCCCATCGAGCGGCGGCCCCTTCTGGAACCAGACCACGATGATGAACAAGCTCGACAAGCTGGAGCGCCTCGAGGTGATATCGGTTGATAGAAGGGTCATTCCATCGCCGCGGATCGAAGCGAAGCAGAAGGCCAACACGTTCTGCCGGCTCAATCACCTAACCCCGATAGCCCCTCACATCTTCTCGATGCTCAAAGTCAGCCGGAGGAAGGACGACGAGGATCGGTTCACCTCTGAGCTTGTGGAGAAGCCCCTAGACCACCTCCTCTGCAGGCTTGCCGGTGACCCTCGAATCGATCCCCGCGTGGATAGGGAGCGCCAGGCAGCCTTCGAGCTCCTGGGCGAGGTCTTCGGTGTGGACGAGGCCGAGGTGAAGGCGATGATCGGCGAACGGCTTGCCAGCAGGGGGATTGCCGCCCCAACGAAGCGAAAGGTCAAGAAAGATAGGGGCAAGAAGATGGATACGGAGAGGCCGCCCGAATCCCGTTCCCAGAAGGGGGCAGGGCCTGCCGAGAGCCCCGCAGACGATGCCTGACGGAGGTTCCCGTGACCCGGGCTACATTCCCCTCTTCTGCCGGTAGAGGCGAAGCATCCCCTCGACGGTCTCAGGCTCTATCAAGCCAAGAGGGCTTGCCGTCTTATAGAAGCGATGAGGAATCCGGGAGCTTGCGAGATCGAAACCCTCCCTGGTCTTGAAGCGGTATCTCTCCTTGAAGATCCTCGCCCCCAGAAGCTCGAGATCCTCCGCGTTCTTCTCTATCCCGATGGATAGCAGTGCATCGACGATCCTCTCCGACGTATAGACTCCCCTTGCAAAGAGGCAGCCCACAAGGGAGTTGAAGACGCCGCGGGAGTCATCCTCATTGATCAAGGCATCGACCATCTTCTCGGGATCCAATCCATCCTTTACTGCCTTCTGATCCAAGCTGTAGCCGCCGTTATCCAGATGGGAGTGCCTCACCCCCACGGTCAGGCCGACGATGGTTCCAGGCCCTGTGTGGTAGCCTGGAACCTCGTTCTTTCCTAGCGCCATTGCGAACTCCCGGCCGCCGTAGCGTCCCGACGCGTATTCCACGCCCTTTGCCATCGCAGAGTAGAACTCGTTTGGCATGGCAACCATCCTCTCCAAAGCCTCGACGTAAAATGGGACGCTGTCCCAAACAAGATCCAACCCGAGCGTCTCCTTTGAGGTTATGAGGCCATTCTCGAAGGCCTCCGTCGCCCAACCGAGGACGACGCCTGCGCTTATGGCGTCGATGCCCAGCCTCTCGCAGGCCTCGATCAGCTCAAGAAGCCCTTCGGGCGTTGTCACCCCCAGGTTGCTTCCAAGCGAGTAGATCAGCTCAAAGTCATATGAGATCCTCCTTACCTCGAACTCGTGATGGGGGGCAAAGGATGTCTTTAGCATCGCTATGTGGATGCAGCCGATGGGACAGTGGGCGCAGGAGATCTTTCTTATCAGGTAGTTGTCGGCCAGGTTCTCACCGCTTATCGCCTCCGCATGGGGAAATGTGGAGGACTTGAAGTTCCATGTGGGAAGCCCCTTTAGCTGGTTTAAGACGTTTATGTTAATTGCAGTACCTAAATCGTGGTACTTCTCCATGGCATCGGTCTTCACAACCAGACGATGGAGGACGTTGTAGACCTTCCTGTACCTTCCGGGATCCGGGATCGAGACATCCTCGGTCCCAGAGACCACTAGCGCCTTCAAGTTCTTCGAGCCGAAGAGCGCGCCTAAGCCCAGGCGGCCGAAGTGGCGATATGTGTCGACCGTAACGCATGAGAAGGGGATCTGCGCTTCGCCCGCAGGGCCGATTCGGATGATGCTTCGGCGTCCGACTCCCGCCTCAGCGTCCCGGAGTATCACGCCTGTTCTCAGAGCATTGATCCCCCAGATGGAGCTTGCATCCTTGATCGAGACCTCATCGTCGCGGATGGATATGTAGGATGGCTTCTCAGCGCGGCCTCTGATGACTACGGCCTCATGGCCTGCGAATCGAAGCGCCATCGCAAGCCTTCCTCCGGCGTAGGACTCGCCAAGCTCTCCTGTAAGCGGAGACTTGAACATGGCAACGGTCTTCGTCATCACGGGGAAGATGGCGGACAGCGGACCTATGGCGAGGATTATCGGCGAGTCGGGAGAGAGAGGGTCGACTCCGGCGGGGCACTCCTTCAAGAGGAGCTGTGTTGCAACGCCACACCCCCCAAGCCATTCCTCGAAGAGGTCATCCCCTACCTCAACCCAGCTCTCGCCATCGCTCAGATCTATATAGAGAACACGTCTAAGCATGCGGATCACCCCCGCCTTCGGACAATGCCCTTGGCATTGAATCCGGCTCGACCTCTACAAGCTCCAAGACCTCGTGGGGGCAGAATGCAACGCAAGCCCCGCAATGCTTGCATTTCACGGCAAGCCTGTCGCTTAGATGAATCGCCCTTACAAGACATGCGTCAGCGCAGCTCCCGCAGCCCTTGCATAGCGATTCATCGAATACGACCTTACCGTCGGGCTTTCGGGATAGGGCGCCTGTAGGACATGCCCGCACGCAGGAAGGATCTTTGCAGGCGTGACAGACCACCACCTGGAAGTCGCCCTCGATCCCGCCCTGCGTCTGGATCCTGATCGCTGAGCGCTCGAGAGAGGCCCGGCCCGTGTTGATCCTGCTGCAAGCGAACATGCAGCAGAGACATCCTATGCAGCGCTCGGGATGGACTACCTTGAGCCTTTTCCTTTTTCGCGGCTTCTTCTCCGCGATCGCGCCGCCTTCCCCACTCGCAAGGCCCGCTGAAACCGCGCCCTCTGGCCCCCGAGCATCTTCGAATAATGAACTCATAAAACCACCACGCATTAAGAGATCCATCGACAGATCTCGAATGGTGACAATTCACGCCCTTCCCCAAGTCAAGCGCAACGGCCCCACAAAGCAAGGTATCCTTTCCACAAATCCCTAATCGATCTTTCTATGTATCCAACGCATAAATATCATGCGCCCCCCACAATGGAGGACAAGGGAAAGCTTGCGAGTGGTGGAAATCCCCAAATTCTCCAGTTTCCACCCCTGCAAAACGGCGAGAAGACGCGACTGGGTCACAGAAAAAAGAAGATCTCAAGGAGGGGCGACCGCCTCACTCCTCGGTATCCTCGAAGCGGTCGGCGAGCCTCTCCATCACTCCTGGAAGTGTAGTATACTCCATATCCTCCATCGGCAGGCGGTGCGGCTCGAACGGACCATGCGCCCTCATGTAGTCGGTGATCTGGAGGACCCTCTGTCGAGTGAGATCGAAGGCGACGTCTGCGAAGAGGTCGACTGGGCCCACAAGGTTTCCGTTGCAGAGCTGGAATCCTGCGGCAATCACCCTCGGAGGTCCGTCGAAGCGGGTTGGATGCGCGGTCTCGAAGCTGCAGGGCATAAGGGGCCCGTTATGGCTTCCCCGCATCCAGCCGCTTACGAGATGGCCGATTGCAAAGGGCTCCAGAACCTCGCCCAAGGCCGGAAGGCCGGACTGGCTCCTCACGAGGGCGACTGGATCATCCTTTCCGACGTACTTGCCCGCGGTCTGATAGAGCTTCTCCGTGCTGATCACGGCCACGGGCTCATCGACTGGAAGCTTTCCTGCCTTCGGGTAGACCCGCTTTATCACGTAGCGGCTCTTTGCCCCGATCAGGGCGAGGATGTCGTACATCTCCTCTGGGCTGTTCATCAGCACCTTCTTGTGCTCCCGGATGTCCCAGATCTCGAAGATGAACCCTTGATGGAGGCTGGGGTCGATGATCAAGCCAGCCGTGTTAAATGGATCGGCAAACATCTTGAAGATGGGCATGTTGAAGGCGCCGGGCTCCGTCTTATCCATCATGAATGCAACAATTGGCTCTGCTCCTCGTTCTGCAAACTCCATCTCCGCAACGCCTGGGCCCATCCCCCGAACGTTGCCGCAGAAGGCATCGCTGAGCATGTCCTGACCGGCGCCGTAGAGCTTCAGCTCCTTCGCCCGGGCCGTCGCCTTCTCGAAGGCCTCCCAGGCAAGGCCATGGATCTCGCCGTCGTCCACACCCAGGTTATGGGTCATGAGCAGCTCGAGGTCGTCCCCGCAGGCCATGATCTCGTAGTCGATAAGGGTTCTGGCCGACTTGGCCTGCCCAAGGATCGATGCCGCCGCCTCCTTCAGGGCGGGGTGGACCATGGAGTGGCCCGGCCAGCCGCCGACATCGGCCTTGATCAGACTGACAGTTACTTTTGGGGATGTGACCTTAGGAGACATTTAGACGCCCTCGTTGAAAATTATAACATTATGAGAATTGGAATCGGAGCGAGGATGAATGCGAGGCCCGACCATTTGAACCCCTTCCCAGGGCCCACTAAATCCGCGGGCCGGGGCATTTGAGCTAGCGTTGGATTGCCTATCCCATCCTATATGCCTTTCAAACAGGATGTCCTCGTAGACATGCCTCGTATATCTCATATATATCTCCGCCAATTCAAACCATGCAGGAATGCGCTAGCACTGCTTCAGGTCGGTTGGAAGTAAGGTTCACCTAAATATTAATCTTTTCCCTCGACGAGCGAATTGATATAAAAATTAATCATATAAATTGTATTTAAAAACTTAGAAACAAAATTAGTATTCGAATGTAGTTGGATCGTCTACTACCACCCCCTAAAGGAGGTGGCTTCTAACTGTGTCAAATATACGCTACATTTGGCTGGTTGACAGGCAGCCTGCTCAGGCAAGATCTACCCGCCTGAGCGATGTTACGAGGATGAATGAGACCCAGCACCTTGTACACGGCGATAAGCCAAAGATCCGCGATGACTGGCATGCTTCCGATCAACCGTCATCATTAATTAGTATTAAATACGAGTCTAATGAGTTATCCCAGGAGATCCAGATATGTTTAGAAGGATTCTTGTTCCCACAGACTTTTCTAAGTACTCCCAGAAGGTGCTCGAGTGCATTAAAGAGATTCCCGGATTGGAGGACATTTTGCTCCTCCACGTGATCGGACCATTCGACTCCATATCCAAGATATTGGATCCAGTGGCACGAGATGAGGAGGCAAAAGCCAAGCTCGCCGAAGAGAGGACATACCTGGAACGCTTTGGCCTCAATGTCGAGGCCAGGATCGAGAAATTGACGGAGGGCGAGATAGCTGGCCTAATACAAAGGGTGGCAGATGAAGAGCACATCCCCCTGATCGCTCTAGGCGCACGCGGCAAGGGGCTCGTAGAGGGCATCCTTCTGGGAAATGTGGCGAGGACCCTCCTGAGATACGGAAATACAAACCTCCTCCTCATGCGCTATGCCCTTCTCGAAGGACGCGAGGGCCCAAAGCTAGGGGGGTTCTGCTCAAAGCCATTCTCAAGGGTGCTCTGCCCCACCGACTTCTCCGAGCCTGCCGCCCAGACTGTGAGATTCATCGAAGGGATCGAGGGGGTGAAGGAGGTCATCCTTCAACACGTCATATTCAAGGGCGAGACCTGGAAGGAGATTGAGGCAAGTCGAGAGGATGCGGCAGAGAAGCTCGAGGCCATAGGAGGAGAGATAAGGCGGTCAGGCCTTGAATTCAGAGCATTTGTGAGCGTAGGCAATCCCGTTGAAGAGATATGCAACCTCGCAAATAAAGAGGACGTATCCCTGATCGCCATGAGTTCTCACGGAATGGGTTGGTTGAAGCAGCTCGCCATAGGGAGCACCACCTACGACGTCGCAAGAACTGCAGAGCTGCCGCTCATGGTGGTGAGGGCTCGCCCGATAGCATGAAGCCCGAGAACGAAAGGGCCTCAGGCCATTGATTTTGTTAGAGAATAGACGGAGCCATACATTCAAGGTCGGCGAGAAAGGAATGATATTAGATTAAATTTTAAAGTTATGATCTAATCTTGAGGGTTGGATTGCCGATATTTCGAGATCATAGATCAATGCTTTATTTAAATAATTAAAAGATATAGAGGAGGATTTGCCAAGATTATCGAAAAGATTTTTCAATTATAGTTATCGCGGATAATTCAGACAATAATTTGGATCTGATCCATATTAATTTTTATTATATTTATTAAAATTGTGGATAGAAAATTATTGAGTCAATTTTTGATTATTTTTCCTGGTTAAAGGTAAAAGACGCCTATCGAACGGCTTACTCCTTGTTAGGATAATCCTAATGATTAATTATCAATTTTGGTTTCCCATAAACATCGAAATCCTCCGAGGCAAATACCCCATAAGCCCAGTTCGTAGTTATAAAATCTTCAGATATGCAGTGCTATTGGCATTGCCATCGACTTTCAGAGCCATGAAATACAATTTTTCCTGCAAATTATAGAGTATATGGATTAATAGTTATCAATATTTCTTTGTAGAGTGCCAATAAGCTTTAATATGGGAATACAATGATTCTTGATTTTAGTTGACATCGAATAAGAGAACGTATACACCAAGGTGGGGATCTGAAGATGGCGATGAACCCAGCTGAAATTGGTTTGATGGGGATAGTCATGGCCGTACTCGTAGGGCCATTCTTCATTAAAAGAGTGGAGCGCAACCTAGAAGGATTTCTGTTTCTGATGAGCGCATGTGCTGTAGCCATTTCCAAGACCTGGCACATCGGCCTCGTAGAGGAGGCGTTCCAATCCACGGTAATTGTAGGCATATTATTGTGTGTATTGGCGGTCGGCTCAGTAATACGCTACCGGAGGCCGAATCCGGATGGCATGAATAACTCGTTCATAGATGGAATAACTCTTAAAGTAATATTCTTTGAAATCGTGGTCGTACTGGGATTGCTAGCAGGCATAGTCACGCCCATTATCCCGTTCTTCGTCCTCGTGGAGGTGGTACACCTGCTGCCCATCGAGCGTAAGGCGCGGGCGAGCCTGATGCTGTTGGCATGCTTGTCGGTACTATTAGGAGCTGCTGCAACTCCAGGGGGTGGCCCTTACTCCACAATAGCGGTCACCACGATTGGTGGCCAACCCCATGCGGAACAACTGCTCCCCCTCTCGAACTTATTGAGCATCAACCTGATTCCATATCTACTATTGCTAGGCCTGATCAGCACCCTATTCGCCGGAAGATCTACCTTCAAGGAGATTCCTGCCAAGGATGATGCTGTTACATTCAAGAATGCGGCAAATCTAGGTGTGCGAGCTTGCATGTTCGTTGGAGCCCTTCTCCTCGTTGGAGGGGCATTTGGTGTCAATTTCTAAACAACTGAACGTCTAGGGAAACATAGGTGATCGAATGTACACAGGAATGGAAACCGCGAACGTCATAACCTCCATAGCCACGGTGATTAGCTGGGGTTTATCGTTCATCGGTGTACACAGGTACATGCGCTCCTATGCTCACCATTACGACAATGGATTTCCCATGATCTTATCCGTATTGGTGAGCGTAGGCGTAGGAATTATCGCTGCTACAGCTTCAAGCATGCTATTGACTGGAAGAGCTGGACTCTCGCCCCTCGATATGAGTTTTGCCATGACGGCAATTGCGGTAATTCTGATATGGGCCATATCCTTCGTGAGTATATATAGATATATAAGGTCACATGCCACCCATTACGATAATGGCTTCGCCATGATCTTATCCGTATTGGTTAGCGTAGGAGTGGGAATTATTGCAGCGGGGGCTGCAAGCAATATCTCGACGATAGGGGCAGCGCTTCAGCCGCTGGAGATCAGGATGGTCATTGCGGCAATAGCGGCAGTCGTGGTATGGGGCATATCCTTCGTGGGAATATATCGATACTTGAAGCCATACTCGACCAATTATGATAATGGGTTTACGACGATCCTCTCGGTACTGATGAGCGTGGGGATGGGAATTCTAGCCGCGGCAACAGCCAGCAGACTACTGACCGAGCCGACGTCATTGCCGCCCATTGAGATGGGCTTGATCGTAACGGCAACAGCCGCAGTCGTGGTATGGGGCATATCCTTCGTGGGGATATATCGATACTTAAAGCCCTATTCGGCCAATTATGATAATGGGTTTACGACGATCCTCTCGGTACTGATGAGCGTGGGAATGGGAATTCTAGCCGCGGCAGTAGCAAGCACGCTATTGAAAGGACCTGCGGCGTTGCCGCCCCTTGAGATGAGCCTGGTCATAACAGCGATAGCAGTCGTCGTGGTATGGGGCATATCCTTCGCAGGGATACATCGATACTTGAGATCCCATGCAACAGGCCACGACAATGGCTTCTATATGGCACTCTCAGTTGCAGCAAGCATTGGAGTGGCAATAGTTGCCGCAGCTCTTGCGAGCAAGATCTCGGTGATACAGATGCCCTCCGCAGACCTGGGATATGGTGTGACTACAGTCGACCTGGGCCTAGCCCTCATAGCTCTCGGCGTGCTGATTGGGCCGTTCACCGTGAAGAGGATAGAGCACAACCTGGAGGTCTTCCTGTTTGTGATGGGCGTTCTCGCCGTCACAGTTGCAGGCGTCTGGGAGATGAGGCTTGTCGAGGAGGCCGTCATGGAGCCGGTGGTCAAGGGCATCGTTCCGGCCGTGCTGACGGCAGGCGTGCTCTTCCACTACGGCAGATCATACGTACATGAAGCCATGGATGCCATCCAGAAGGCGGTTCCCCTCAAAGTGATAGTCTTTGTGATGATCGTTGCGCTCGGATTGGCATCGAGCATCATGACGGCCATCATCGCCTCCCTGCTCCTCGTTGAGCTGGTGAACTGCCTGCCGCTCGACCGAAAGGCCAAGATCAATCTGGTGGTCGTCTCCTGTTTCTCAATCGGCCTTGGAGCAGTCCTCACGCCGCTCGGCGAGCCGCTTTCAACAATTGCCGTCTCGAAGTTGCAAGGAGCGCCTTATCACGCAGATTTCTTCTTCCTCTTCGACCAGCTGGCCGGGTACGTAATACCTGGTGTGCTGGTCATGGGGTTGCTTGGCACCCTCTTCGTGAGAAAGGCCACGGCCGAGGAGTGCGTGATGACCACGACGGCTACAGAAGGCCTCAGAGATGTGGGCATAAGGGCGGCCAAGGTTTACGCCTTCGTGATGGCCCTGCTCCTCCTCGGAGGTGGCATGAAGATTATCATCGATAAATACTTCATAGCCATCCCCTCTGAGGCGCTCTATTGGGTGAACATGCTCTCAGCGATCCTCGACAACGCCACGCTTACTGCGGCGGAGATCGCCCCCAGCCTGTCTATGCCGCAGATCAGCGCCGCCCTGATGGGCCTCTTGATCGCAGGTGGCATGCTCATTCCAGGAAACATCCCCAACATCATCGCCGCGAACAAGCTGGGCATCACCTCCAAGGAATGGGCCCGTCTGGGCATACCGCTGGGCCTAGTATCGATGCTGGTCTACTTCGTGTGGGTCTTCTACCTGCCGTTCAAGCCCAGCCTCGGCTTCTAGAAGCGGTGGATCACCACCGCTTCCTATTTTTCTCGAGATCTTCGATCCATTTAAGGCGTACTTCGACAAATGCCCCAGCCCCACAACCTGACCCCCCACTCTTTTTAGCACATAGAACCGAAGCATAGCGATCGATTATGCCTAATTACCCACATACAATATACCTGATAGCCAGCATCGATCGCCTCATTTGTCCCCACTTCTGCCAAATCAATGGAGAACTCAGGCTCAAAAGGATTAATTGGCCACTCGATCAACTTAGACAAGAAAAACCAGAACAATAATAGATCAATTCTATGATTATTAATGAACAAATGCCCCTGCAGTAGGAACATTTATTACATAGATTCATGCAGTATCTCTGGAATTGCAATTATGGAGACGAGAGGAGACATCATGATACAGCCGAGTTCAATCGAGATATTGGTTGTCGTTCTAACCATTGCGGCCATAGCTGTGCCGATATGCAACGCCATCCTCCATCGATCGGCCCGTTGTGGCATCATTTCAAGCCGATCAGCCCTATGCGGGATATCGGTCGTCGCTCTGGGGCTCCTCGCAAGCATTATCGCACCGATGGCGGTGCTGCTAATTCTCGTTGCCGCTGCTATGCTTATTCCGATGGAGAAGAAGATGATGATGGGCCTTCTCATCATTGGCTGCCTGGCCATAGCCATGGGTTCGGCCCTCGATCTCCACGGCATTCCACCCTCTCAGATAGCCCTCATGAAGCTGTATGGTCCTCCATGACCTAGAACCGCCTTCGATTGCATTCTCGACCATCCCTTGCGCCCCTCGATAATTCCTCCGTGCGCCTTGATTGGGGGGTTCCAGATGGCGGATGAAAACGCCGATTCTGGCTGGCAATGCGGGCTTCCGTGGGATCGGCCTTGGCACAATCCTGACCAAAACGTTTATAAAGGGTCTTCAGATAAGTTAATAAAAGATAATTGTAAATGAGGGCATGAGATTCTCCATTCCAGTCGAACTTGGGAAGATGAATTCGGCCAAATAAAGGTGAGATGATGTCGCTTATATATATAAGCCCAATAATAAGCGCGGCGGTGCTCGGGGGGATAGCCATCTTGGCCCTCATAGTGGCCTATTACGCCTTAATCGTGGGACATAAAGATCTGCTCGTTGACGAGGCAGAGGATATATCCCGGATGTGTGATAGGAGAAATTGCATATCGAAGACGTGAATGCGGATTAGGCCTAAGCCCAGCGGCAGCTGGGCTTCGAGCGTCGTCCCCCTCTTTCGCGATTCGCCGATAGGCGCCCGGCCCTATGCCGGGCACAATTTTGACTGTACGTCGTCCAAATTATTTTAATAGGTAGTCCACCAAGATGACGACGTACATCCAGAGGGTGATGATTACCATCAAGATATATCCTATCGATTCATCCTTCATATCAAGTCACCTAATTAAGCCGAAGAGGTTCATCTCCGATAGATCCTCCATTTCAATCCGAAGTCCGCTAGCCCCCCAAAAAAAAATTAGGAGATAGCCCATCTATATATCAACTCCACGAGCAAGTAGACTGCGAGGAAGATCAGTGCAATTAATACCGAGACTCCCACCAGCATTCTCTCTTCCAGCTCCCCACCATACCCTTTGAAGAATGAAGCGATCCTCTTCAAGCCCTGGTCCAGATTGGCGCCAAGGGCCATCAAAGGCCCCTTGACGAACCACATAAACTTGGCCCCGATCATCCTGAGCGGCCAATCCGTATCCAGGCTGATCGTTCTTCGCTCCGGGGGATATATTCCCGAAAGCATGAGAACATAGAAGGCAAACGAGGCAAAGAGCAGGAGCTGAAGCTGGCCGACTACATGAGGCGTAGTGTATGGCACATAGTCGATCGAATACGGAAGGATCTGGTAGAGCGGATGGGGATAAACGCCTAACAAGATGCACAAGAAGGCTATTGTTCCCATGGCAATCTGCATATTGATGGGGGGGTCTCGCACCCGAATCCCCCTATCCTCGGAGAAGAACGTCATGAAGGGCACCTTTATGCCGGCATGTTCGAATACGCCCGCTCCGGCCAGTTGCAATAGAACGAATATTAGGGCGAAGTTGCCGGCAAGAGCAGCATCTATCGTCATCGATTTGGTCGTAAAACCCGAGAATAGGGGGAAAGCCGATATCGACGCTGCGCCCACGACGCAACAGATGCACGTGATCGGCATGCTCTTATACAAACCCCCGAGCTCCGTGATCTTGGTTGTACCCGTCCTGTAAAGAACGCTGCCTATGGACATGAAGAGCAATCCCTTATAGAGGATATGTACGAAGGCATGCGAGACTGCGCCGTTGATGGCGAGTGCAGTGCCAATCCCTATCCCGCATAGCATGAATCCAACCTGATTGATGATGCTATAGCTGAGAACCTTCCTCAAGTCGTTCTCGAGCACAGCGTAGAAGATGGGATATATCGTCATAAATGCCCCAATCCACATTAGAGGGCCAAAACCTGCAAAGCCTCTTGCCAAGACGTAGACCGCGGTCTTGGTTGTGAAGATGCTCAAGTAGACCGATCCCGCATAGGTCGACTCCGGATAGGAATCGGGCAGCCAGGCATGCAATGGCGGAGCACCCGCATTTATTATGAAACCAACGAAGATTAATAAAGAAGGCAGAAGAAGATCGGGAGAACTCCAGCCGATTGCATTGAAGGCTATCGAGCCCGTACCTGCTATATACATGACGATCCCCGCTAGGAGAATCACGCCACCTGCCACATGCCATAAGATATAGCGGTATCCAGCCCCTAGAGCCCTGTCGGTACCGCCATGCAAGATGACGAGCAGGGCTGTGATCGCCATGATCTCCCAGAAGATGTAAAGGGTAATCAGGTCTCCAGCGAAGACTGCTCCAATCGAGCTGCCCGCATAAATGAACTCCGACATGAGCTCACTGCTGCTTTTGATATTCAGGCCATAGAGAACGACCGGGACAGATGCTAACGAGAATGCCAATCCGAAGAGCAAGCTCAGCTTGTCCACCCTTCCGAACACGAGCTCGTATCCAAGAAAAGGCAGCTGCCATCTCGAGGCGGGAATGTCTCCAAATACACCCATATACATGAGGATGAGGTCTATGAAAGCCAATACTGGAGGTATTAGCAGATAGGCCTTCCTCCATCTGCCCTTTAAGAATGGGATGATGAAAGCGCCTACGATTAATATAACTCCAGGGTGCACCCACTCGATCATTTCTTCTCAACCCCCCTCATTTCATAATAATCCTCTTCCCTCACTAGAAGCGGGCGCAACCCTTTGGCCGTATAAATAAGAAAGACGAATGCTACGAAACCATATATCGCGTAGAATGAGGTTATATCCTGCCACCAGAATATAATATGCCAATGAACAAATAGTCCGGCCACGACCATGGTGATGAGGCAAACTCCATAAAGTGCGATCAACAAGTTCCCATGTTTGTGGCGCGGCTCCTTGGTTCCAAAGAAGAGCAGAACGTAGCCAATGACGCCAATTAGAGCGAGAATCACGATCGGTATTTCGTCAGCCATTTTTCGCTTTCCCCCTAAAGATTATAGTACGCCCAAAGCTACATAGATCAGAAATGCAATATATACTAAAGTCAGCAATAAGAGGGCCCACGCGAGCATCTCCGAGGGACCTCCATAATATGTATGCCAGAAGCCAGAGCATCTTTCTTTCATATCCAATCACCGAAACCTCTCGATCATCTCACCCTTATCAGCCAAACATCGCTCTTTCCAGCGCCGTACGACTCTGTGACGCCCGTGAGTATGTAGCCACCATCCTGGGTCTGGTGCCCCGAGTTGCCCCAATCGTTGCGCGAACCGCCGAAGGCCAGGTCCCACTCCCTGTTACCCTCGGAATCGGTCTTTATCAGCCAAATGCGGCTCAAGCTAGACGGCTTGTAAAACCAGGAATCGGCAGAATCGGAGACGTTGGAGATGGTATTGAATCCTAGAATCGCATATCCGCCATCCATTGTCTGTTGGACGGAAGATCCCTGATCGAAGTTGGCCCCCCCAAACGTCTTATCCCACTCGATGTTCCCCCCCCGGTCGGTCTTTATCAGCCAGACATCGCCATTTCCGGCTCCGAAGGACTCCGTCAATCCAGTGATGATGTAACCCCCATCCTCAGTCACCCAGACGGAGAGGCCGATGTCTCGGCTCGTTCCTCCGAAGGTCTTATCCCACTCCTTGAACCCATTTGAATCCGTCTTAATCAGCCAGACATCCTCTTTTCCAGCATCATCAGAAGATATGTACCCCGTGATAATGTAGCCGCCATCACTTGTCTCTTGAAGGGAAACCCCCTCTGCCGAGTTCTCTCCGCCATAGCCCATCTCCCATTCCTTATTTCCGTATGAGTCGGTTTTTACGATAAATAGCATTCTATTAGTACCATAAGATATATAACCGGTGGCGATATAGCCAAGGTCTTTCGTCTGCCGGATGAAGAAGCCCAGGTCCTCCTTCTCCCCGCCGAAGGTCCTCTCCCATTCCATGATCCCTTCGGAGTCCGTCTTCAGGATCCAGAGGTCGTAGCTGCCAACCCAGGAAGATCTCTTAGCTCCACATATTATATAACCGCCATCTTGAGCCTCCTCTACAGAGAATCCGAACTCCCTGCCAAAGCCACCGAATGTCCTCTCCCACACCAGGTTGCCCAACGAATCCGTCTTGATCAGCCAGAGGTCTCCCCTTAGATGCGATCTGATGAGCCAAGAATAAGGCACGTCAGCGCCAAAGCTTTCCGTAGATCCTACAATGATATAGCCCCCTTCGCTGGTCTCAGAAACGAATGTGCCAACGTCGTCGCTCGATCCGCCAAAGGTTCTATTCCATTCCTCCTGGGGCAGTCGGCTGCCATTGCCAAGATCGGTTATGGCGATTTCGGGCCTGGTTGGCGCTAGGGATGTCGCAATCAATATCATCATTAAGGCCATCCACTTAAATATTATAACATCCATAATAGCTTCCTTCCAAGACCTCGCTACATGCCGAACCACTGCATTTGGCATTCCAGAAAGCGATGTAGCTTAGGACATTCCCATAAGTCCCATCAAAGGATAGCGACATGATGGTCATTTTCCTCAGCCACCTCCGAAGAGTTCCACAATCGCCAATTGTACAAGATCGATTATATAGAATGTATGTGGATATATAAAGAAGAGGATTGAAAAGGCCGCAGTTATGGACAGAGGTACAAGCATGAAGGTGGGAGCTTCCTTTATCACATAACCGCCGTTCGTTCTCTCTGCATCCACAGGCTCCCTGAAGAAGGCAGCATGTATTATAGGGAAGAAATATACAATATCAAGCACTGAACTGGTTAATATGACTGCGAGGAATATCATTCCATAGGGAGGATGGAGCTCCCATGCGCCGAAGCAGAGATACAATTTACTGATAAATCCACATAACGGCGGGAGGCCAGCCATGCCGATCGCAGCAATGCTGAAGGCAAGCATCGTAACCGGCATGGTCTTGCCAAGTCCTGCCATCTCGCTTATCTTCCTCTTTCCGCTCCCCACTAGAATCGCTCCGGCACACAGAAAGAGGGTTATCTTCATGTATGCATGGAATGGAATGTGGAGCATCGCCCCCATCACTCCATCCTTGGTCAGGAATGCCGCACCTAGGATTACGTAGGATAGCTGGCTTATGGTTGAATAGGCCAGCCTCTTCTTGATGTCATCCTGAGCGATGGCGAAGAAGGAGCCCATGATCATGGTGAATCCCGCGATGCAGGCCAAGATCAGCCACAGGCCAAGCTCATCTACAAGGCCCACCCCGAAGATGTAGCATATCATTCGCACTATGCCGAAAACACCCGCCTTGACCACGGCTACCGCATGCAATAAGGCACTGACCGGCGTCGGTGCTACCATCGCTGTGGGGAGCCAGGAATGGAAGGGCATCCAGGCAGCCTTCATGAATCCGAGGAGGAAACAGAAGAACAGCACCGTGGCTGCCACCGGGGATGTGGTAGCTAGTGCCTTGATCCCTCCAGGCGTAAAATCACAGGATCCTGTGAGATAATAAGTGGCGACGACCCCGAAGAGAAAGAAAGCTCCAGCCGGCATCAGATAAGCGAAGTATTTATGCCCACCACCCAAGGCCTCGGGAGTCTGCTCGTGTATCACCAAAGGATAGGTAGAAACTGTAATTATCTCAAAAAATACAAACATTGTCAATAAATTAGCAGAAAGGGCAACTCCAATTGCCCCGAGAATTGCAAGGCAGAAAGCGAAGAAGTATCTAGTCTGAGCATGCTCTTTCAAAGATCGCATATATCCTATCGAATATAGGGAGACTAGAATCCACAGGGATGATGTGGTGATGGCGAATATCAGGCCGAACGCGTCGACTTTGAACGCGAAGTCGATGTTCTTGAACATTGTATGAAACATGGTAAACCTGATAACATCCCCTTTGAGAACTTCGGGCCCCATGGAAAGGACAAGGGCAAACATCGTTATGCCTGCCGCTATGGTCCATCCTTCGCGGATATTGGGGTGATTCCTGGATAGCAAGACCAGAGGTGCCGCGATTGCCGGGCAGAGTATCGCCAATAGTGGCGTGAGCGACTCCATTAAAGCCTCCCTCCTGTCGATAGATCAGATAATATCTGGTTGATCAAGGGCATTGGAATATCCGTCAGCCAAAAGATGCCGAGGATAATGCATAGGGCAGCCAGGACCATCATTGGAGCAGTCATGCTGATGGGAAGCCTTCTCGTCCCCTCATTACCCCCTTCTGTTGGCTCCTCATGCCTTACGAAGTACATTCGATCGATCACCCTCCAAAAATATACCAGGTTGAGAAGGCCGCTCAAGAGCAATATGACGACGAATGGATATTGAGCGGCGTCCAGAGAGGCGAGTATCAAGAAAAGCTTGGAGGCGAATCCCGCGGTGGGCGGGATCCCTATCATGGAGATGGCAGCTATTGCAAAGGCGCCGCTCGCCCAAGGCATCCTCTTGGATAGGCCTTCAAAAGACCTTATGTCCCACTTCCCCTCTTGATGGATGAACGACCCTGCCGCCAAGAACAGGCAACCTTTCATGACAGCATGGTTCAATATATGGGCAACTACCCCGACCAGCCCCCAGGGAGAGAGTGGGGAGAGGCCGATTCCCAGCAATATATAGCCGAACTGGGATACCGATGAGTAGGCAAGCATCCTCTTAACGTTTCGTTGCTTTATTGCGAAGACGGAGCCTGCGAGTATCCCAGCGGCGGCGACCCAGCATATTATTAAATCTAAACCAATATAATATCTGATGAAATCGAGAGTAAAGACTGAGTAAACCAGCCGGATCAATATATATATCATGACCTTTCCATGAATGGATGCAATCATAGCGCTTACCGAGGATGGCGCATAGGTATACGCATCTGGTTGCCAGAAATGAAGTGGAAAGATATAGGCCTTTATCATTATGCCGACCACGATAAATGCGAAGGCCATTTGCACCAATCTGCTATCGTATACTACCGGCAGCAGTATTCTCATGTCGGCCATGTTAAGGGTGCCTGTGGCGGCATAGATCCAGCCCACCCCAAAGATATAGAAGACGGCTCCAATCGATCCCATTATCACATAGTTATAGCTTGCCCGGAGAGCCCTTCCTCCGGCCACAGCTATCAATGCATAGGCAGTCAAAGAGGCGATCTCGAGCCACACGAACATGTTAAACAGGTCGCCGGTCACGGTTATTCCTGCAAGCCCCGCGACCATGAGCTGGATCAGGGCGTAGAAAGTGGGATGTTTTCTCGCCTCGATCTCCTTCTCCACATTCCTCTTCGAGTATATCTCGATCAATATCACTATGAAGAAGAGGATCACCAGCAGATAGGCATTCATGGCATCCACTACATATTCTATCCCCCAAGGAGGCCTCCACCCACCTTGCCAGTACTTGATCGGTCCTACTGCCAAGACATGCCTCAGTGTGAGGATGGAAAGCGCGAAGAAGACGATATTTGCCAGAAGTGAGATCCAAAAGGCCGACTTCTTATTCAGGTATCCGGCGAGCAAAATCGTGAAGCCACAGAACATGGCTACAGTTACGATTATGACCGGAAGCTGTTCAGCCAGAAGCATATCTTACCTCCTCTTGCAGCTCCCTCTCAAGTATCTCATCTTCTTCTATGGTCCCATATTTCTGGTAGATCCTAATCACAATCGCCAGGGCTACGGCGGTTGTTGCCGCGCTGACCACAATCCCTGTGAGCATGAGAACGTTGGGGAGAGGATTAACATATGTGTATCCTTCCTCCACGGCTTTCTCCCAAATAATGGGCGGGGTTCCCCCTTTTAAACCCCATGTAACCATAACATCTCTTCCAACATCCCCAAGAGAGATGAACCAGAGGAACATGGCCGTTTGAAATATGCTCAATCCAATGAGTTTCTTCAGCAAGTTGCCCTTGGCCATAGCGGCATAAAGCCCTATGAGAATTATGGTCATGGCTATCCAGAAGTTATATTTCTCCAGGACGTGCTGCGCGAGCCATTCCATCATTCTTTCCTCACCACCATCTCCTCTTCTTCATCCTTCCAAGCGAGGTCGAAGTATTGGGAGATGAACGCCGCCATCACCGTCAATCCTATCCCCACCTCAACCATGAACGCAATTATCCAAGCCCTGGACCCTGCAACGCCCACCAGATCCGTCACAGGCCAGATTCCGGGATAGTTCAGAAATTGCACTGCCCCCATGCTGAAGATAATGCACAAAAGGCCGGAACCATTGTAGAGATACAATCCAAAGCTCTCGAAGAACGTATTAACCGATTCCGGAATCATCTCCCGCCCGCGCTTTGCCCCAAATACGGTGATATAGAGGATGAAACCAGCTGCTAATATCGTTCCTCCCTGGAACCCACCCCCTGTGCCCTCCGTCCCTATCATCACGTAGAAGCCAAATAGCAGGATGAACGGCAATATCAGCCGGGATATCGTCTCTATTATGACATCCCTCCCCGCCATCCTCTTCTCAGGAATGGCCCCTCCACCAGTCATAGCCTCCCCCTCCTCCTCAAGAGCATGGTAACAGCAATGGCTCCGGTGAGGATAACGGTCTCCTCCCCCATAGTGTCAAAACCCCTGTAATCAGCAAGCCCCGAGGTGACGGCATTGGGAGTTGCAGTCTCCTCCTCAGTCCACTCTATAACCCTCACGGGCCAATTATATCTATATACTGCCAGCTCCTCGCCCAATACCCTGATACAATAATATTTTATTGGTTCATTATAATAGATCTCCCCTTCCTCAATTAGAACATCCCAACCCCCGTTCTCCTCATTCCACTCGATCTCATAGCCACCCTCCTCCAGAGTTGGATAGTGGTTCTCTTCATTAAAACCAAATTCATATATTTTATTCTTTAGTTCTATTGGAATTACCCCACTCTCCAGCATACTCCCCATGGCATCGCTTTGCATTGAGAATATTCGTATGTACTTGTTTGCAGGTGAGTTCTCATCACCGAAGGCGGGCAAATCCTCGATTACGTATGCAGACAGACCGATGAGGATTATTACAATTACTATTCCGAATGAGGAAAGGGATTTCACTTCTCCCACCTCGTAGTCCTAGAGATGGCTGCAACCATGAGGGCAGTGGAGACTCCAGCGCCGATTGCGGCTTCAGTAAACGCAACGTCGCTTGAGCCCATCTGCAGCCAAACGTTGGCCATTACAAAGCTGTAGGCGCCAGTAAGTATAACCGCTGCCAAGATATCCTTCACCGTTACAGCGGCTATCGCTATAATCACGAGGAAGAACAATAGGATAAGATCGATTGGTAATATCATTATCCTTCACCCCCGTTTACTCCTCCATGAAGACATATGCCACCTTCTTTTGCATAATCTGGTCAACGGTAAGGGAGTCTGCCGGCTCCTTTGCTATAGCATGGACCATGTACCTTCCCCTCTCCGGTTCGATGTCGATTGTTATTGTCCCAGGGGTCAATGTGATGGAGTTGCCAAATGCGGTAAGCGCGAGATCGCTCCTCAATGTGGTATCGAATTCTATAATCCTTGGATCCACGGGAAGCATTCCGATAACCCGCTTGGTCACATCGATGGTGGCCAGATAGATCTGCCACATCTCCCATATCGAGTAGGCGACGAACCTACGGCTCTTTAGGAGAATATTCTCCCCTCGGCAGGGGAGAAATATCTCATGGGTGAGGAAAGCAACGATCAATGCCACCAATATGCCCTTGAAAACTTGGCTCATATCATAGGACTGGGGAATATAGACGGTCCATGCTGAGAAGAGCAACCAGAATAAGAACATGATACAGAAAGTGATGGCAATTGAGAAAAATCTACCGTTATTAGTCATAATCAACCTCACATCCTCTTATCGCCCTTCTTCCATACCGGAACGCCACAAACATAACCGGCCTTCATCAAGGCATGTGTTCCCGCAGGTCCAGCGAATATATAGAAGGCCGAGACCAGAAGAAGCTTGATGGTGATGAAAGAGAAGCCCTCGTAGATGATGCAGCCCAATATTATGAGGATCTGTCCAAGGGTGTCGCATTTTCCAGTAGCATGCAGCCTTGTATAAAAGTCGGGGAACTTCAGGAGGCCTAAAGTCCCAGTTATCATGAAGAAAGCTCCAGCGGCCATGAATATTGTTGAAATTACATCTATGGCGAGCATAATTCCCCTTTCTCCAAGTATTTTGCAACTATAATTGTTCCTATAAAATTCAATATAGCATACATAAGTGCGATGTCAACGAAATGAGGTCTCTCTATGATGTAACCCACTATTATCAGGAGGACAATGGCCTTTGTACCGATGATATTGGCAGCAACAACACGATTGAAGGTCCCTGGCCCGGCTATCGCCCTATACGAGCTAACGAGTATAGTTCCCGCAATTATCATCCCAACTGCCAAGAAACTTATAATCATCATTGTTGTAGATGTACAACTAGACATAAATATGTTTCGGGTGGCCATTGCCCGCATCATCGTCTGGTTGTGAAGTTAATAGAACCTAAGCATATCGATTTTTGACTAATTCCATTGATGTCAGCAGGATCATTAGCATGTTTCATGAGAGAAGGATCAACTCCGACTGAAACAATATTAACGATTATTCATTTAAAATATGTCAATATACGGGAATGACATTAGATATTACTGTAATTATTATATTTACAATTGTTGATTCATTAGATCGCACCACGTCGTCATGCTGTTCGTGAGGAGAGCAATTATTATATGAATAAGTTAACAATGTGTGAAAATTACCTAATGTATAAAAAGATGTTAAAATTATATTTTGACTAAAACATCTAATTATCCGCAATAGATAGTTGTATAAGTTATCTAAAAATAATATTTTTTAAGAAACTCATCTCGACAGTAGCTGAATGCACAAATCATCCATCAAATCCAACTATAATTTATGAAATACTCAAATATTGTGAAATGTTTCCTAGAAAGATCCATGATCCCGAAGACAGTGGCCATCAATGAACTCCGATCACCGCCCACACATCATCTAATAGTCCATAAAGTGATGAAAAAAAGCACGAGACCACCCCCGCCCAGGATGGAAGGAGATGACTGGAAGCCGGTTCACCGATCGTTCTTGGACCCCCCATCATGACTTTGTGAGGTATCAGTATATAAATGGCATATAATTTTTTCTGTATTTGTATTTATTTTAATTGTCAGTCTCATCGATTACAGCCCAGCCACTAGATAGCCTTGCACCGATCGATGAGCCATGTGGATTATAAGCAACGGTCGAAGGGATTATTAAATCCTAGATCAAAACCTCAATCTCACTGTGATAATGGACGTTGATATGATGAATCTGATAGCCAAATACTATGTGGAGACTGACCTCCCAATCGAGGTGGCTGCCGAAGCCATCGCTGCTGAGCAGTCGACAGGCACATGGACCGAGGTAGAGGGCTCTGGAAGCGACCTTGCAGCCAGCGTCGTCAGGGCCGTTGGAAACCTGGCAGAGATCGCCTTCCCGGTTGAGCTCTTCGAGCCGGGAAACATCCCTCAATACCTCTCCGTCATTGCTGGAAACCTCTTTGGCCTTGGAGCCCTCTCACATGTTCGCCTCCTTGATATGGATATTCCAGAAAGGCTAGTCCTCGCGCACAAGGGGCCGCGCTTCGGCATAGAGGATGCGCGGCAAATCCTTGGAGCCTACGACCGACCCCTCGTGGGAACCATTGTGAAGCCGAAGGTAGGCTTGAACCCCAAGCAGACGGCGATGGTAGCTGGCCGGGCAGTTCGAGGAGGCCTTGACCTCATCAAGGACGACGAGACCCTGACCGATCAGAGCTTCTGCCCACTTCCCGAACGGGTGGAGGCGGTCATGGCCGAGCTGGACCGCGTGGAAGGAGAGACCGGAAAGAAGGCATTTTATGCGGTAAACGTGACGACGGGCGCGGATGAGATCGCAGAGAGGGCCGATATCGCAATCGACCACGGTGCCAACATGGTCATGGTAGATGTGCTGACAGCTGGGTTCTCCGCCCTCGAAGTGCTATCCAGCGAGATCGACCTCCCCGTCCACGTACATCGCACGATGCATGCCGCCCTCACCAGGGACCGACGCCACGGAATATCGATGCTAGCGATTTCCAAGCTGGTCCGCCTGGCCGGGGGGACCAACCTGCACACCGGGACCTACGCGGGTAAGATGGATCGCGATATAGAGGAGAACGATCGCTGCCGGGATGCCCTGCGAGAGAGCTGGTTCGGCCTCAAGAGGGTGTTTCCCGTGGCTTCCGGAGGCGTCCATCCAGGCAAGGTGAAGGGTAATCTCGACGGCTACGGCATCGACTGTATCATTCAGGCCGGCGGCGGCGTTCACGGCCATCCCGGCGGCACGATAGCCGGGGCAAGGGCCATGGTTCAGGCGGTCGATGCCTGGATGAAAGGGATTCCCATAAGCGAATATGCCCGCAACCATCGAGAGCTGGAGGAGGCAATTAGGCTGTGGGGGACCTGAGACCAATGGGGCTTCAATAAAAAAACCGTTACCGAAGAGTTTATATTGGTAGATGCGGATGGTTTTGACGTTTATCACGAGCCAAGTGATATAGCGCTGTTTGAAAACAGGAGGATGTAGTGAGGGATGATGTAGAGGGATCAAATGGCGAGAGACGATATCTTATCGAAGATCAAGCAGGCAGAGGCGGAAGCCAAGGCCAGTGTCCAGCGGGCCATGGAGGAGAAGGATCGTAAGATCGCCGAAGCCACTACTGAAGCAGGAAACATTGTGAAGACTGCGGAGACGGAAGCACAGGAGTTCTACGAGAAGAGCATTGCCAAAGCGGAGACCGATGTGAAGGGAAAGAAGCAAGGCATTATCTCCGGTGGCATGAAGAACGTAAGCTCCTTGAGCAGCAGTGCAGGCGCAAAGCTGGACAAGTCAGTTGAACATTTGGTAAAGGAGTTTATGGGGTTATCGCATGCTTAGACCCGTTGAGATGAGTCGTGTTGTCGTCGCCGGGTCAAAGGACGTGATGGAGCCAGTCGTTGAGAAGCTTCATGAGATGAGGCTTCTGCACATCGTCAGCTATTCGGGGAATGATAAGTCATTCCAGATGGGAAAGACGATGGGGAAGGGCAAGGAGTTCTCTGAGAGCCTCATAAAGCTTCGGTCCATCGAGAGGTATTTGGATATTAAATCCAAGGCTCCGGATGTTACGTTCTCGGAGTCTGACATCGTTTCAAAGATGGGCAACCTCCTCGAAAGCGTTGGCGATGAGGTGACAACCACCTTCGAGCGCATAACAACGATCGAAACCGAGGTCAAGTCCAAGCAGGATCAGATAGCAGCATTGAGACCGCTCTCGGTCTTGCCGCTATCGTTGGATCTCTACTATGGTTATGATTCGCTATCGGTATTCGTTGGATCCGTGGTCACTCCCGTGGACGCTGATGTAGCAAGGGCCTCGCCAAAGTGCGAGGTGTTCTCGGGAAGCTCCAAGAACGCAACCATTGTGGCGGTCTTCGCTCCAGCGGAGAAGGCAAGCGACGTCTCCACAGTGCTAGCCGAGCATGGGTTCACTGATATCTCAGTGCCCAGGTTGACCGGAACTCCGGATCAAGCAATTGCAACCCTTGAGTCCGATATCAAGCGTCTGATGGGCGAGAAGGACCCCCTGCAGAAGCGGTTGAAGGATCTCAATAAGCAGTACGAGGACCAGATACTGGCTGCGGATGAGTACCTCTCGATGCAGACGCAAAAGACGGATGCCCCTCTGAGGTTTGCCACCACGGATAATGCATTTGTGGTGGACGGCTGGATTCCAACAACCCAGTATGAGACCTTGAAGGGCGAGCTGGATAGGGCTGCCGCGGGAAAGGTTCACGTGGAGAAGCTGTCCGCTAGCGAGGCCGAGACGCAAGTGGAGGCCGGCGAGGACATCCCCACCAAGATGAACAATCCTGGCATAGTCAAACCCTATGAGCTCATCACGAGGCTTTTTGCCATCCCGGAATACAAGGAGTACGATCCCACTCTGTTGATATTCGTATTCTTCCCCATATTCTTCGGGATGATCCTTGGCGATGTCGGCTATGGGATAATGATCCTGCTAGTTCTCGCGGCCTTGAAGAAGAAGTTCAGGACCGAGGGTTGGCAACAGCTGATCAACATCGTGGTGATAGCATCTATCTGGAGCATAATATTCGGCATCTTCTTCGGGGAGATATTCGGTCCCCTGGGGTTGTGGGGCTATACGTTCGGCAATCTTCCACATGAAGAGATCCTGGCTTTGGAACATTCGGGTATGTTCTTCGGCGAAGGCGTGTTCGGTCCGTTGGGCCGGCTTGGGCCTCTCGGTATGTTCCCGATGTATAGGCTGGCTACAAACGCGGTTCTGTTGTTGATCGGTGTAAGTCTGTTCATTGGCGTCCTCCATTGCGGCATTGGCTCCGTATTGGGCGTCAAGACCGAGCTCAACTATGGTGAGAAGAAGCACGCTTATTTTGAGCGGCTGCCGGTACTGATCTTCCAAGTGGCATTCGCCCTTCTTCTGTTAGGGTTGATCCTTGGCATCATGCCCCTGCAGATCGTCAGCGGAATAGCCCTGGTGATCGCAATCGCCATGATGATTATGGGGCCGGAAGGCGTAATGGGCGCCACTCACTTGCCGTTCTTCGTGAGCAACCTCATATCTTACTTGAGGTTGTTGGCAATCGGCTTGGCCTCCGTCGGCGTGGCCTTCGCGGCCAATAAGCTGGCTTTCCAGGTCATAATGCCTATGCTCAGCGGAGGAAGCGAGAGCCCCAGCATGGTGGCTTTCATAGTCGGCGTTGTCGTGCTGCTCTTGGTGCACTTCATAAACCTGCTGCTTGGGATACTCTCCCCATTCATGCACCCCTTGAGGTTGCACTACGTGGAGATGTTCACCAAGTTCTACAGTCAGCACGGCGGAGGAGTTGAATACAGTCCCTTCGGTCACGTCCGAAGGTACCTGAAGGTATGATCCAACTAGGCGGATCTATAGTTAAGATAATATAAAAAGGAGGTTTGAGGAAAATGGCAGTAACGGATGCAGGAGTAATGTATGGTTTGTTGGCTGTTGGCGCGGGCCTCGCAACTGGCCTGGCTGGCATCGGTGCGGGTGTTGGTGAGCAGGGTATCGGCGCCGCTGTGGTTGGCGTCGTTGCAGAGGAGCCGGGATTCCTGGGTAAGGGTCTCTTCCTGATGCTTCTGCCCGAGACGCTTATCATCTTCGGCCTCGCCGTTTCGCTGATTCTGATGTTCGCCTGGACACCGTTCGCCGCCCTGCTGTAGATCAGCCGTCCCGAGGGTGAGAGGCAATGGCACTAGATGCAGTGGTTGATGATATTCTGGCAACCAGCAGAAGCAAGGTCGCTCAGATCGATGCTGAGGCAGATCAAGAGGTTGCCAGGATTCTTAGCGAAGCCAGAGAACGTGCCGCCGAGATGAAATCCAGGAAGGAGACAGAGGTTAAGCAAGCTGTAGAGGCTCTCGAGCGCAGGGAGATATCCAGTGCCAATCTAGAGCTCAAGAGGTCAGAGCTCAATGTGCACAAGGATCTCTTGGAGAAGGCCCGTGTCAAGCTCTTCGAGGCCATAACCAAGCTTCCGAAGGACAAGAACGAGGCAATGCTCAAGAAGCTCCTGGAGCCCTACAACCTCAAGGAGATGAT
Organism: Methanotrichaceae archaeon; assembly: GCA_016927425.1. Taxonomy (GTDB): domain Archaea; phylum Halobacteriota; class Methanosarcinia; order Methanotrichales; family Methanotrichaceae; genus JAFGMR01. The sequence continues at coordinate 69,993 of JAFGMR010000019.1, forward strand.
GGTCTTCTCGTCCAAGAAGGACGAGGCCCTCATCTCCTCTCTCGCCCCCAACTATGGTGGGAATCTGGATTGTGTCGGCGGTGTCGTCATCGAGAGCAAGGACGGATCCCTGCGATATGATCTCACTTACGAAACTCTTGCACGCGAGGTCTTCAACAGCTCCATGAAAGAGGTCTCCAGAATAATGTTCGGGTGAGAGAGATGCCTGTACTACGTTTGCCGAAGTTCGGGAAACCGGTAAAATACGCATACATCACAGGCAGGGTACGAGCTATGAAGACCAAGCTCATACCAAACGAGATGTATGCCAGAATGCTCAGCATGGACGTCACAGAGATCGCCAGGTATCTTGAGGAGACACAATATAAAGAGGAGATAGATACATTATCCAAGGATTTCTCGGGCTCAGAGCTAGTGGAACATGCCACCTTTTCCAATCTGGCAAAGACATACCGCAAGCTCCAGGAGGTTTCCATCGATGAGCCCCGGTTCCTTATCCTGGAATACCTTAGGCGCTGGGACGTTTGGAACATCAAGACCATACTTCGAGGCAAGTTCTATGGCGCAAGCTCGGAGGAGATCATGAAGTACCTGGTCCCCGCCGGCGAGCTGGATGTGGAATTCCTCGAGGGCTTGACCAGAAAAGATTCCGTCGCTGAGGTCATACAGGCATTGGATGGCACCGATTATTCTCCAGCGCTAGCCCAGTACGATGGCGTCATGCTCTCCTCCGTGGAGAACGCCCTGGATAAGCTCTACTATTTCAGGATGGAACGAGCCGTTGGCGGTACACTGTCCGTGGGCGGGGGTCTGCTCCTGAAGTACGTCCGAAGGGAGATAGATATCAGGAACTTGATAACCCTCTTCCGGATGAACCGGGCAGGAATCGAGGCGAATATCATTCAGGAGAACCTTATCCCTGGTGGAAAGCTACACGATGAGCTAAGCCGCATGGCCGGTCAGCCCTTTGGGGAGTTCATTCGCGGTCTGGAAGGCTATCCCTTCTGGGGGGCTATCTCCGATATAGCCACAGCTGATCTCGATAGCATAAGCAGGATCGAGGCCAGGCTCAAAGGCTATCTGGTTAGATATGCCTGGGCTATTTCGAACTATCATCCGTTATCTATCCTGCCAGTGCTCGGCTATATCGTGAGCAAGGAGACGGAGGTAGGAAATATCCGGAAGCTTGTTCTTGGCAAGTCCGCCGGGCTTTCCAATGAGCTCATCGAGGAGCAGATGGTGGTGGCATAATGGAGATTGCTGTTATTGGCAGTGGCGACTCGATAATCGGATTCAGCCTAGCCGGGATCAAGAAGACCTATGAGGCCACCTCTGAGGAGGAGATCGTCTCCAATATAGAGAAGGTCATGGCCGATCCTGCTGTGGGAATCCTGGTATTGAGCCAGAAAGATTATAATAATCTTACAAAGCGGATGCAGTCAACGCTTAGCAACTCCGTCAGGCCGACCGTAATTGCCATAGGGACTGAGCAGAGCACAGAGATGAGAGAGAAGATTAA
>JAFGMR010000020.1 GCA_016927425.1 Methanotrichaceae archaeon
AAATGACAAAACTTAGCGATAAATTGCACAACATGTTTTCCTATGCGCCTAATTTTTCCGGGAGCTTGGGTCCAACCGATTATTGGCTCATCCCAAAAATTCCGCTATTCGCGAGGCGTAGAATCGACACATAGCGATATCCTGCTCCGCCCTTCGCCGGGAGGAGCTTGTCCATCCGTCTGGACCGGACGGATGACCCACGAAGTCATCGGAGGGCTCGTATTGACCCAGAATTGTTCATTATTACGCACTCCAGCTATCTTAGCCTTTCATCGAGCATTCCTCAGGCCCCCGTCAACAGCAGGATCTCGCTCGCCAGATGGCCCTTGCCCAAAAAGCCAGGGACCACCGCATGAGATAGGAATCCCAAGAATAGAGAATGGCCAGGACGACCCTTGCGAGGCCCTCCCGGCCCTTTGGACATCCATTGCCCGATGTCATTCGAGTTTGGTGGACACAAATGACCCTGATCTACAACGTAAATGCCCAGACCCGGACTCGAACCGGGGACATTCAGATCTTCAGTCTGACGCTCTCCCAACTGAGCTACCTAGGCGTTGATGGTGGGCCCGATGCGATTCGAACGCATGACCTCCGCCATGTCAAGGCGACGTCATAACCAGCTAGACCACGAGCCCGTGCCACTCTTCCTGCATCCTTTTGGCTCTTAAACCCTTCGGTTAGGTGGGCCCGGGAGGGCCCAAGGGCGCTCATGAGGCCCTCTGGCCGACCTCCTTGTGGTACTCGTCGAGTGCCTTTATCGTGATCTCGCCGAGCTTCGCCCTGACGATGGCCTCAGCCGCAGCCTTTGCTGCCTGGACGGTCGTTATGTAGGGGACGTCGTAATCGACTGCGTTCCTCCTGATCTGGAAGCCGTCCTTTACCGACTGCTTCGTAGTCGGCGTGTTGATGATCAGCTTGACCTGCTCCTTTCTCATGTAGTCGAGGACGTTTGGGCTCCCGTTGTAGATCTTCTTCACCTGCTCGACAGGGATGTTCCTCGACCGGAGAAACTCGGCGGTGCCGTCTGTTGCGATGATGGAGAGGCCTGATCTTGCAAGCTTCAGGGCATCCTCGGCGATTTCCGGCTTGTCCTCGTCGCGGACCGAGATGAAGACGATCCCCTCGAGTGGAAGCGTATTCTCCGCGCTGATCTCGGCCTTGAAGAAGGCAAGCCCCATGTTGTAGTCGATCCCCATCACTTCACCGGTCGACCGCATCTCGGGCCCCAGGAGCACATCGGCGCCCGGAAGCTTGTCGAAAGGAAGGAGGACCTCCTTAACCGAGACGTAGGGGAGGACGGGCTCCTCGGTTGTGCCAAGCTCCTTTAGCGTCCTTCCAGCCATCACGCTTGCGGCAATCTTTGCAAGCGGCAAGCCAACGCTCTTCGAGACGAAGGGGATTGTCCGGCTGGAGCGAGGGTTCGCCTCGAGCACGTAGACCTCGCCGTCCTTGTAGGCCATCTGGAGGTTCACTATCCCGACGACGCCAAGGCCCAAGGCAATCTCCCTCACATACCTCCTCACGGTATCGAGCACCTCGCGGGAGAGGGTTTGCGTTGGAATAACGCAAGCGCTGTCGCCCGAGTGGATTCCAGCCTCCTCAATATGCTCCATTATAGCGCCTATGAGGACGTCTCTTCCATCGCATACGGCATCGACATCGATCTCGATTGCGTTTTGGAGGAAATCATCGATCAATACCGGATGCTCCCTCGATACCCGGACTGCCTCTCGCATGTACACATCTAGGCCTGCCTCGTCGAGGACGATCTCCATCGCCCGTCCTCCAAGAACGTAGCTGGGCCGGACGAGCACGGGGTAGCCGATCCTGCTTGCCACGGCCTTTGCCTCAGGAGCCGAGTATGCGATTCCCGCCTTCGGCTGGGGTATATCGAGGCGGGTCATGAGATCGTTGAAGCGCTCCCGATCCTCAGCCATATCGATGCTATCCGGCGAGGTGCCCAGGATCTTCGTCTCGAGGCCACGGCGCTTGATCTCCCTCTCGAGCGGGAGAGCGAGGTTTACGGCAGTCTGCCCCCCGAACTGGACCATGACGCCGTAGTAGCGCTCCTTCTCGATGATGTTCATCACATCCTCGAGCGTTACGGGCTCGAAGAAGAGCTTGTCGGATGTGTCGTAGTCGGTGGAGACGGTCTCAGGGTTGTTGTTGACGATATGAGCCTCAATGCCTAGCTCCCTCAAGGCCATCACAGCATGGACCGTGCAGTAGTCGAACTCGATCCCCTGGCCGATCCTAATCGGGCCTGATCCAAGGATGAGGACCTTCTTCCTGTCCGTCGGAGCAAGCTCGCACTCGCTCTCGTATGAGGAGTAATAATAAGGGGTCTTTGCCTCGAACTCGGCTGCACACGTATCCACCATCTTGAATGTCGGAAGGATGCCTGACGCTATTCGCAGGTCGCATATCTCCTCCCACTTTCGGCCGGTGATCGCAGCTATCCGCTCGTCGGTGAACCCCATCCGCTTCGCTCTTCTGAGGAGATCTGTTGAGAGCTCCACCTTCAGCTCCTCCTTCAGCTCATCCTCTATTCCGATGATGCCCTCTATTCGGCGGATGAAGTATGGATCGATGCCGGTTAAAGAGGAGATCTCTGAGACGGCAAACCCCCGCCGAAGAGCGATGTATATCGCAAAGATCCGCTCGTCGGTCGGCACCCTCAATAGCTCGCGTAGCTCGCCATCGGTCCATGCGGTGTACTTGCCCTCGAACCCGAGGTCCATATCGATGTCGAGAGAGCGAATCGCCTTCATCAAGGCCTCCTCGTAGCTTCTTCCGATCGCCATCACCTCGCCGGTCGACTTCATGGAGGTCGTCAGCGTCTTGTCCGCCTTCACGAACTTGTCGAAGGGCCAGCGCGGGATCTTTATCACCACGTAGTCGACCGCAGGCTCGAATGAGGCCGGCGTCTCCTTTGTCACATCGTTTCTGATCTCGTCGAGCGTCATACCTATGGCGATCTTTGCTGTCACGCGGGCAATCGGGTATCCGGTGGCCTTCGATGCAAGTGCTGAAGAGCGCGATACACGGGGGTTGACCTCGATCACCCTGTAATCCTCGCCCTTTACTGCAAACTGGATGTTGCAGCCCCCTTCTATCCCGAGAGCGCGTATGATGTTTATGGCTGATGATCGGAGCATCTGGACCTGTTCATCTGAGAGGGTCTGGATGGGAGTTGCAACGATCGACTCCCCTGTATGGATGCCCATGGGATCCATATTCTCCATGTTGCAGATGGTGATACACGTGTTATTGGAGTCGCGCATCACCTCGTACTCGACCTCGGTCCACCCAATAACGCTCTCTTCGAGGAGAACCTGCTGTATCCTCGACTTCTTGAGGCCCAGCTCGCATATCCGGATTAGGTCCTCCTCGGTCCTGGCAACGCCTCCTCCACTTCCTCCAAGGGTGTATGCGGGCCTTACGATCAACGGAAGGCCGAGGAGGGAGATCGCACGGATGGCCTCATCGAGCGAGTTTACGGCAACGCTTCGGGGAACTGGCTCGTTCACCCTCTCCATCGCCTTCTTGAAGAGATCCCTGTCCTCAGCCACCTGGATCGAGCCAACCGAGGTTCCAAGCACCTCGACGTTGAACTTATCGAGGACTCCCATCTCGGCAAGCTCTGAAGTTATGTTGAGCCCGGTCTGGCCACCGATTCCGGCGATTATCCCGTCTGGGCGCTCCTTCTCGATGATCTTTGCAACGATCTCTGGAACGAGCGGCTCGATGTAGATCTTGTCAGCCATCTCCGGATCGGTCATGATGGTTGCAGGGTTCGAGTTGACGAGGACGACCTCGATTCCCTCCTCCCGAAGGGACTTACATGCCTGCGACCCTGAGAAGTCGAACTCGGCTGCCTGACCGATCTGTATCGGGCCGGATCCTATCAAGAGCACCTTATGGATATCCTGGCGCTTTGGCATGAACGACTCACCCCCCTCCCCTGCAGTGCGCACCCATCCTCGCCTCGACCGCCCTGAAGAAGGGATCCTCGGTACATAGAGGACCTGGATGGGCCTCTGGATGGTACTGGACGGCGAGGATATCGAGGTAGTCGCTCTTCATCCCCTCGACCGTTCGATCGTTTGCATTTATCTGGGTTATAGCAAGGTCAGTCCCCTGAAGAGAGTCCGGGACGACTGCGAAGTTGTGGTTCTGTGAGGTTATGTAGACGATCCCGCAGGCGAGGTCCTTTACAGGCTGATTGCCGCCATGATGGCCGAACTTCAGCTTGTAGGTCCTAGCGCCGAGAGCAAGCGATATCACCTGGTGGCCGAGGCATATACCGAATATCGGAAGCTCACCGGCAAAGCGCTTCACTGCGGCGATTGCATCAATCGCCCGCTCAGGGTCGCCCGGGCCGTTTGAGAGGAAGAGCCCCTGGGGTGATAAGGCCTCGATCTCATCGATGCTGGTGCTCGCAGGGACGACATGGATGTCGAAGCCCCTCCGGCTAAGGCTCTTAAGAATATGCCTCTTTATCCCAAGGTCGATTACGACGATTCCTGGACCTGGGCCCGCTATATGGTAGGGCTGCTTGCACGTGACCTCGCTTATGAGGTCGAGGGAGGATATGGGCGCTTCTTCGCGGGCGATCGCAACGACGTCCGCATCCTCGCCGACGGCGAGAGTTGCCCGCATGGATCCAAGCTCCCTGATCTTTATGGTGAGCATCCTGGTGTCGAGCCCATATATCCCTGGCCGGCCCTCCTCCTCCAGGAACTGCGATATGCTCTTCTTGGATCGATATTGTGTAGGATGATTCCAGATCTCCTTGCAGATAAGGGCCTTAGCCCTCATGTGATCTGACTGGAAGTTGTCGCCGCTGACGCCATAGTTGCCCATCAGCGGATAGGTGAACATCAAAAGCTGTCCATTGTAGGAAGGATCGGTGAGTGCCTCCTCATAACCGGACATGATGGTGGTGAAAACGAGCTCTCCGGAATGGATGCCAGGCGCACCAAAACCGTTACCTGTAAGCCTGGTTCCGTCCTCTAACCCTAAGACCCCAATCATAGTATCGCCCCCCCAAAGAGCGAGGTCATCTAAATACGTTTCGATAATCTCGTTGCATGCGAATTGTGCGAGGATCCAATCAAGGCCATCCGAAGAGATGTCAAAGGATCTCGAAGGAAGTCGGAGGAGACGGTCGGTGTCATCAGCTATTTTAAGTACGATACAGATAGACCGGTCGTATGGATCTTTCGATCGAGGTCATCAGGAGTCCTGAGTTCAGGCAGGTATACGCCATAGGGGCCATTGGAGGTCATAGCCCTTACGACTTTCGCATAGCCTTCTATAACGACTCACCAAAGGTATTCACCGAGGGGGGAAAGACCCTCAATGCGATGGAGCGGACGATGGAGACGGAGATCATACTCTCCCCCCTGGCGGCAAAGGAGCTATCGGAGTGGCTGAACAACCACATCAAAGACTACGAGAAGACCTTCGGGGAGATTACGAGGCGGGGAAAGGCCCCGGAGAAGGAACAGTCATCCCCCATCCAGGGATATATGTGAGGACATCCCATGAAGAGCAAAGAAAGGGTGATCCTCCTCAAGGGAGTTGACCGGATCAGGAGAGGACAGTACACCGAGGCTCTGGAGCAGTTCGACCGGGTCTTGGAGTTGGATTCCGAGAGCTTCGATGCCTGGAACAACAAGGGAGTGGCCTACTTCAAGATGGGTGAGGGAGATAAGGCCATCGAATGCTACGAGCGCTCGCTTGAGATCAACCCCGATAACCTGGATCCTTTGAGGAACATAGCCTTCGTATTGCGATCGCAGTCCCAGTTCCAGAAAGCGATCGATATTTACGATGAGATCCTGGCGAGGGGGGGCGATGTAGGCGACATGGAGGCCAAGGCGACGAGCCTCGTAGGACTCGATAGGTTGGAGGAGGCGCTGGGGATCCTAGTGGCGGCTGCAAGGATCAAACCCTCACCACACCTCGATGATTTGATAGAGATGCTGATGGGCGTATTGGCTGGCCAACGATCAGAGGAGCAGGAGGAAGTAGTTGAGCAAGAGCGCCTTGTTGATCGAGATGAAAGTGATATATCCTCGAAGCGCTAATGGCATAGATGTCCATAAGGTGACAGGTGGTTTGGGTGAAGGGTTTCATAATGATAGACGTCGAGCCTGGCTTTGAGAAGTCGGTATTCGATGCCCTCGCCAGGATTAAAGGGGTTCGCGAGGTGGTCCCGGTCTATGGGGAGAATGACTTCATAGCCATCACCGAGGTGGGGGCCATATCCGATCTGAACATGGCCGTGCTCGAAATCCGCGATATCGATGGTGTCACCAAGACCCAGACGATCCTGGGGATGGAGTTGAAGTTCTAGCTAGAGGGCTGATCTCCCATCCGAATCGATAAAACCTCAGGCGGCGAAGCGCCCATGCTCGCCGTCTACCTCGCGGTCTTCGTGGCGGTCCTTGGATTCTCCTTGATTGCCCCCATCTTCCCCCTGTACGTCCGAGGCCTTGGGGCATCCTATACGCTGCTTGGCATAGTCATCTCCACCTACGGGGCAGTCCAGCTGGTAACGCAGATCCCTTCAGGCCGTCTCTCAGACCGCTTAGGCCGTCGCCGCCTAATACTCGCAGGGCTCGTGATCTTCGGGCTGATGCCCCCACTCTACCTATACGCCAGGGATGCCACATTCCTCGTCCTCGTCAGGGCGATCGGCGGCGTTGGAGCCTCACTGGTCTGGCCAGCGGCGATGGCGCTTGCCATCGATCATGCGGATCGCGGCACGAGGGGAAGGGCCATGGGCTGGTACAACGCCTCCTTCTACTCGGCGCTTGCCGTCGGCCCTGTGATGGGGGGAGCGCTCTACGATAGGCTCGGCCTGGCCGCGCCGTTTTACTTCTGGACGCTTCTTGCAGCACTCTCGTTCGTCCTCGTGCTGGTCCTGGTCAAGGATCCGCCCAAGATCCAAACGCCTTCAGTTGACCGATCCCGCTCTCCCTCGGGAAGGCTGATCCAGGCCGGATTTAAACCAACGTTCCTCGCCTGCTGTGGAGTCGTCATCTGGACGGGCGTCGTTGGCGGATTCAATGTGACGCTGCTTCCCGAGTTCGCCATAAGGCTCGGCTTTTCAACAATCGAGATCGGCCTTCTCTACATGGCCTTTGCAGGAAGCAACGCACTCTCTGCGATCTACTTCGGAGGCCGGGCAGATATTGGGAGCCGAAAGAATCTAATAATCGCGGGATCGGTGACGGGCGCGGCCTCCTTCCTGCTCCTGAGGTTCGCGGAGGGGACCGTTCCGGTCATGCTTCTTCTCGCCTGCCTCGGCCTCGGGTCCGGGATGAGCAATCCCGCGGCCGCTGCGGTTATCGCAGACGTGACCACACCAAGCCATCGCGGCGAGATCTTTGGCATCTTCAACACAGCCCGAATGGTTGGCGTGGTGGTCGGGCCAATGGTCGCCGGCCTGACCGCTGATGCCTATGGCATCAACGGCTCGCTCGCCGCCTTTCTTGCAATCGGCCTTGTCATCGCCGCGGGCACCCTCGCGCTACGCGAGCCTCCCCCTCCATAAGACCGAAACCAATATGAATCGAATGAAGGGAGATGAAGATGGCATGGCGAAGCCTACATCCTTCATGGAGCAGTATAAGGCAATCAGGGCCGAATGCAAGGACGCCTTGCTCCTCTTTCGGATGGGCGACTTCTACGAGACCTTTGGGGAAGATGCCGTAATCGCGGCAAGGGAGCTCAACATCACGCTGACCGCCAGAGGAAAGGACGAATCCGGTGAGAAGATCCCTCTTGCAGGCATACCATATCACGCCCTCGACGCCTATCTCGGAAAGCTCGTCAAGGCCGGACACAAGGTCGCCATCTGCGAGCAGCTGGAGGACCCAAAGAAGGCGCGAGGGATTGTGCAAAGGGGGATCACGAGGATTGTTACTCCCGGAACCATCATCGAGCCCTCCATGCTCGACGAGGGATGCAACAACTACCTGGCAGCGATCCTGCAGGAGGGAGAGGCACTGGGCCTCGCGCTTGCAGACGTATCCACCGGCGAGTTCATGGCATGCGAGCTCCTAAGCACAGGAGATGCCCTATCCTCAGAGCTTGCCAAGTTCAGGCCTTCGGAGATACTGCATCCAGCCTCCCTCAAGGGGAGGTCTCTGGAGGCGATCGATTGTCAAAGGGCGGCGGTACAGGCATTCTCCGATGCAGCCTTCTCCAAGGAAGCGACGGGGGCAGCCCTGGAGAGGCAGTTTGGCGAGGGATGGGCCGCTTCATCGTCGCATACAGCGCTTGCCCTGCGGGCAGCAGGGGCAGTTCTCAATTATCTCCATGAGACCCATCTAGATGCCATCGGCCATATATCCGATCTCAAACCATATTTCTCAGGGGAGGCCATGGTCCTCGACGAGGTCACATTGAGAAACCTGGAGATCTTCCGCAACATCAGGGATCGGTCCGCCAAGGGCTCGCTGCTCGAATTCCTGGACAAGACTGAGACCGCCGTGGGGTCGAGGACGCTTCAGAGATGGCTTGCCCTCCCAACCCTCTCGTTGGAGACGATAGGAAGGCGGCTGAATGCGGTCGAGGAGCTGATCGCAAGCACCCTCGCCCGTGAAGAGCTGAAGTTTGCCCTCGACGGCGCAGGGGACCTGGAGCGTCTGATGGGGCGCATCTCCTGCAAAAGCGCTAACCCAAAGGACCTCATTGCACTTAAGAACACTCTCCTTCGCCTGCCGCAGATCTGCAGGAGCCTCGAATCCTCCGAATCGGATCTTTTGATCGATCTCAGAGAGGAGCTGGATCCAACTTCCTTGGACGAGGTCGTCGACCTGCTAGAAAGGGCAATCTCCCCAGATCCGCCCACCTCGACCAAGGAGGGAGGTGCAATCAGGGAGGGATTCGACCAGGAGCTGGACCGGCTGAGGGCTGCATTGAGGGACGGTCGGTCGTGGATAGCCGACCTCGAGGCCAAGGAGCGAGAGGATACAAATATCAAGTCGCTCAAGGTTGGATACAACAACGTCTTCGGCTACTTCTTGGAGGTCACGAAGCCAAACCTCTCGAATGTTCCCGACCGCTACATTCGCAAGCAAACGCTCTCAAACGCCGAGCGGTTCATCACTCCGGAGCTCAAAGAGATGGAGGACCAGGTCCTCTCAGCCCAGGAGCGCTCCATCGCACTTGAACAAGACCTTTTCTCGAGCGTGCGCTTTGAGATTGCGGCATCGAGCCAGGATGTCCAACGCCTGGCTCGCGCTATGGGAGAACTCGATGTCCTCCTCTCCCTGGCCACGGTTGCCCTCGACCGAGGCTTCGTCAAGCCGAGAATCGATCGAGGTGGAGGCATCACTCTCCGGGAGTCTCGTCATCCCGTGCTCGACCTTGCCATGAGAGGAGGATTCGTCCCCAACGACGTCCACCTCGATCGAGAGAAGAGGTTCATGATGCTCACAGGGCCGAACATGGCTGGGAAGTCCACCTATATGAGACAGGTTGCCCTCTCGGTCATCATGGCCCAGATGGGCTCCTTCGTCCCCGCATCCTTCGCCTCGATCGGCCTTGTGGATCGAATATTCACACGGGTGGGCGCCTACGACGACCTTGTCGCCGGCCAGAGCACATTCATGGTGGAGATGACTGAGCTTGCGAACATACTGAACTGCGCCACTGTCGACAGCCTCATACTCCTCGACGAGATAGGACGGGGCACGAGCACGTTCGACGGACTCAGCATCGCCTGGGCAATGACGGAGTACATCCACTCCACAGTTAAGGCGAAGTCGATCTTCGCTACGCACTACCACCAGCTCACACAACTTGCGAGGCAGCTTCCTGGAATCGTGAACTACAACATGGCAGTAAAGGAGGAGAAGGGGTCGATCGTCTTCCTAAGGGCTGTCGTTCCAGGGGCATCCGACAAGAGCTATGGAATCCATGTGGCAAAGCTTGCAGGCGTACCCAACCAGGTGGTCAAGAGGGCAAACGAGATCCTCTCGGAGATCGAGCAAGAGATGGTCCTGGATGGGAAGACAAGATCCAGGGCCAATCGATACACCCAGCTCATATTCTTCGACGAAGGGGTGGCTGCCGGACCAGATCCATCACCGGAGGACCCGCTCCTCGATGATATCAGGAACCTCGACCTGGACGCCACAACCCCAATGGAAGCCCTGAACACGCTTTCCGAGTACCAGAAGGCCCTCAAGAAGAGATGAGCTTCAGATGAGTGGAATAAAGGTCCTCGACGAGGATACCATCAACAAGATCGCCGCCGGTGAGGTGATAGAGCGCCCATTCTCCGTTGTGAAGGAGCTCGTGGAGAACTCGATCGATGCCGGAGCAACATCGATCCTCATCGAGGTAGAGGATGGTGGAAAGAGCCTGATCGGGGTTGTCGACGACGGCTGCGGCATCGACCGAGAGGATCTCCCCCTCGCATTTGAAAGGCATGCAACGTCGAAGATAAGGGCGGCCGAGGATCTCGATTACATAAGCACGCTCGGCTTTAGGGGAGAGGCGCTCTCTGCAATCGCAAGCGTCTCGCGCTCTGTGGAGGTATTGACAAAGACCAGGGACGCATCAAGCGGCTCATTCCAGAGGATCGAAAACGGCAACATGGAGAGGGGTGAAGCAGGGTCGCCGCTGGGGACGAAAGTCGTTGTGAGCGGGCTCTTCCACAACCTGCCTGCAAGGCGAAAGCATCTGCGCTCGGCCGGATGGGAGCTTGCCCGCATTGCAGAGCTCGTAACGGAGCTTGCAATAATCAACCATGGGATATCGTTCGAGCTCTTCTCAAAAAAGCGCACGATCTTCAAGTCTGCGCGTTCCCCCAGCTGGGACGATGTCCTCGCAAGAACGCTCGGCTTCGATGTCTTCAAGTGTCTCCTCCCCCTGGAGGCCGAAGCAGCCGGATTCAGGATCAAGGGGATGGTTGGAAGCCATCTGCTCACACGCTCGAGCCCCGACTGGGTGCTCATATATGTAAACGGCCGCCCGGTCTCGTCGCGGCCGATCCAGGCAGCGCTAAGGGAGGCCTATCGCGGACTGATCCCGAGAAGCAAAAGCCCTATCGCCATCATCTCGATCGAGATAGACCCTCGATGGATCGATGTGAACGTCCACCCGACCAAGAGGGAGGTACGCTTCCTACGAGAAGAGGAGGTGATCGAGGCGGTGAGGTCAATCGTATCCTCCGTTCTCAAGAGAAGCCCATCGGCTGCGCCAGAAGATCGGCTTCGTCCTCTGGAATGGAGAGAGCCCTCCGGTTTGGGCAGGGAGCTGGATATGGCCTTCATAGAGATGGAGGATGATATCCACCCCCATGGCGAGCAAAGCACGCTTCCCCTGGAAGGCTTGGACGACCGCCTGGAGGCCACCCTCCCAGGACAGCGCATCCTGGGTCAAATCATGGACCTCTACATCGTGGCCGAGGGGAATGGGGGACTTCTGCTCGTAGATCAACATGCGGCAGCCGAACGCATAAGCTACGAGGCGATATCTCGAAGGATCGAGGAGTCGCACATATCCCAAGAGCTGATAGCTCCTGTGGCAATCGAGCTCTCCTCCAAGGAGCAGGTTCTCCTGGAGACCTATAAGCCGCTCCTCGTTGAGATGGGCTTCTCGATCCAGCCCTTTGGTGGGCGCGCCCATCAGGTGAGGGCGGTTCCGGCAACGGGATCCCGCCTGGAGAGCCCCCAAGCGATCCACGATCTCCTGCTCGATCTCTTCGCCTTGGGCAAGGCCTCCAAGGGCTCCACCATCAGGGAGGAGGCAATCAAGCTGCTCGCCTGCAGGGGGTCGATCAAGGCAGGGGAGAAGCTCTCCATTGGTGATATGCGCAAGCTTCTGCATGACCTCCTTTCTTGCAACAATCCACTCACTTGCCCCCACGGAAGGCCTACTATGATCACGGTCTCGGCGGAGCAGCTGGAGAAGATCTTCAACCGGCGTTGACGGAAAGAGCCGGGAATCGCTTTTATCCCCGAAGGCCAGATCATGCCGACATGGATCTCGAAGGATTTGCGAAGAGGGGTCTCGCCCGAGGCGATGGGCAGATCAAAGAGAAGCTTGTGGCCATGATCAAGGAGGTCAAGGATATCGCCCCAAAGAGGGCAGATGCCTTGGCAGAAGCGGTCCTACAGGAGGCGGGTGCCACATTGCATCCCAGGGGAGAGGTATTCGAGCTGCATGAGGTAGGGGTGACCATGGGGGACTTCGGCGTCGGCTCTCGCGGCCTTGGAGACTTCTACGCCCACACCAAGATCGCCGAGGTGATCGGGAAGACCTCGGCGGTCGTGGACTCGGGCGAGCTCGACGATTCAGGCGTTGTCAAGGCCGGAGGCAAGTATATCGTCCTCACCGTCGACGGCATGCACTCGAGGCTCAGCGACTACCCCTTCCTCGCAGGCTTTCACGTAACCCGCGCAGCTTTAAGGGACATATACGTCATGGGATCGCGGCCAGTCGCCCTCTTCTCCGACGTCCACCTGGCAGATGACGGGGACCTCTCCCGTCTATTCGACCACATCGCGGGGATCGCCACCGTCTCGGACCTCGTGGGAGTCCCCTTGATCACAGGGAGCACTCTTAGAATCGGCGGCGATATGGTGATAGGCGACCGGCTCACGGGCTGCGTGGGAGCGGTCGGGGTTGCGGATCGACTGACGCCTAGAAGGGATGCGAGAGCAGGCGATGTAATAATGATGACCGAGGGTGCCGGCGGCGGGACCACATGTGCAGCAGCTCTCTATTACGATAGGCATGAGGTAGTCTCCGAGACGCTGAACGTAAAGTTCCTGGAGGCAGCCTCCGCCTTGGTCGAGGAGGAGCACGAGATCCACGCCATGACCGATGTCACGAACGGGGGGATCAGAGGTGATGCGAAGGAGATCTCGCACACCGCAGGGGTAAAGCTCGTCTTCGAGGAGGGGAGGATGCGCCGCCTAGTCAACCCCAGGGTAAAGGAGATGCTCGACGAGCAATCGATCGACTACCTGGGAGTCTCCATCGACGCCCTCTTGGTGATAGCTCCGGAAGAGGCGGCGGATGCGATCCTTCGGACGGTGAGAGGGACTGGAGTTGCGATGGACGTGATCGGCCGGGTGGAGGAGGGACGCGGAGCTGTCCTCGTCGAGGAAGGACGCGAGAAGGAGTTTGTCCCGCGGTTTCGGGAGTCCGCCTACACCCCCATCAAGAAGGCAGTTGGAGAAGGGGCGGAGAGGGATTTTGAGGAGATGAGAGCAAAGGTGGACCAGGCTGCCTTGAGGGCCGCTGAAAAGAAGGCGAAGTTCGTGGACCAAATTAGGAAACATAATAGTAATTTTACTTATGAAAACGCCGGATACATAGACTAAAACGTGCTCTACCAAGGCTCAATGATTTATTTAACCTAAATAAACTATTTATAGGATAAGAGACTCTTTCAAATCATAAGGGGAATAAAAGGGAGTAGATCGCATGAAGGAGTCTTCAGTATTGAGGTTCGATGAGAGGGACCTCGAGGTAGTTGAAACCCTGCGCAACCTTGGGGTTCCAAGGAAGGTGTCTAGCATGCTTGCCTTCCTCGCCAATGTGGACGAGGCGACCTCCAGGGATATAGAGAGGGCATCTGACCTGAGACAGCCGGAGGTGAGCATAGCCCTTCGCACGCTGCGCCGAAACCGTTGGGTGAAGGAGCGCATATGCAAGAGCAACGGCTCCGGCCGCCCCACAAAGGTATACCGGCTCGCCCAGCCCATTGAACAGATCCTGGAACACTACGAGGAGGAGAAGCTACGAGAGGCCAACAAAGCAATGGAGAACATACAGAAGCTGAGGGGCTTGCTTGCTCACGCCGAGTCGATCTGAGGCTCCTCCCCTCATAATTTTATCCGCCAGATCCAGCCCGGCAATGGCTGCAATCGTGCACGTTGCTAGCGACTGCGCGTCCCATCTCTAGGGATCTCTACACCTCATTGAGCTCTCGCCGGTCATCTCATGATCGAGCAATTCGAGATGCAAAGATTTTTCAAGGTCTGCGAAGGCTTATAAGCCATCAGTACGTAGATATACTTTTGTCCACGCTGGCCCGATAAAGAGGTCCTTCCCGGAGGAAGGGCGCAAGTGGTGATCTATTGGTAGCGATTGATGAGCTGATACACAGGGCGTACCTCTGCAAGCTTGTCGGGGAAGATGGCCTAATGATTGTGGAGAGCATGCCAGAGGAGGAGGTCACGGACGAGTTCCTGGCGGAGAAGACTGCGATCAGCCTCAACACGGTGAGGAGAACGCTCTACCTGCTCTACGAACATAGACTGGCCATATACAGGAGAAAAAGAGACCCCGATAGCGGCTGGCTTACATATCTCTGGAAGCTCTGTCCTGAGAACCTCGAGAAGGCCATGGAGGCAGAGGCGCGTCGATTGATTAGCAAGCTCGATGAGCGGCTTGCGTATGAGAAGAACAACATATTCTATGCATGCGTGGCTGGATGTGCCCGCTTCGTCTTCGAGGAGGCAAGCGAAGCCAACTTCGTCTGCCCTTTCTGCGAAGGGAGCCTTGAGTTCCTTGACAACGGCAAGATCGTGGAGTGCATAGAGCAGAAGATGACGGGGCTGGAGTCCGCGCTCCAGCACTGAGATTCTCCCCGCATTAGAGGTTATCCGGCTTTTTTCCCAGCACCGCCACCCACCACCATCGGCCCATATCCACCAGGTCGCGGGAGAACGCTCCGGAGAGCCTGTATTCCCCCCCTCGATTGCTGATAAGCCCTGCTCCAAGGAGCTTGTTCCTCATGGAGTAGAATGCCGATCTGCCCACATCCAGATCCTCCATAATAAGCTTCCATTCCCGGGTCTTTAGCGGATTCCCGCTCATCTGTCGCTCCTCGACCATTCCCAGAAACTCCCTGCCACGGTTCGCGGTCGTCTCGTCCTGAAACAGTCGCAGCATCAGCTCGTGATAGGGGTCCCTCGAGTGGCTCACCATATGCTCGGCTTTTGAGCGCACCTTCAGAGTAGTGGCCGTACGAGGAGCATTCTTGATCGTAATCATGCCTTGGAAAGCGCCCCACTGACTGCGTATCTGGCGATCTCGGCGTACTCCTCCCTGAGCACATAAACGATGGGCGACCTATAGGACGACCTATGCGCCCGAAGGAGCCCCAGGCTGGAGCAAATATAGCCGATGAGGGACGCGACCACCCTCCTGGAGACGGCGAATCTCTCCTTGACGGAGCAATGCAGAGAGGCTACGGTGATCTCACCGGCCTCCAGTATCTGCTGAATGACGAACTTCCTTAGACCGTCCTGGTCCTGGTCCAGAAACCTGATCAGTCTCTTCCGTATCTCGGGCTCCGATGGCTTCATCACAGCTACCCCCTCTATCCATCCCTTTTATATCCTCATACTTAGGTAATCTTTACAATATAAGCCTTATCATTCTAACGCGTTCAAGGGCTTAATCGCGATGCAATGAACTTGAATTACTGTATTTAATTTTATATTCTTATCTTAAAAACCTCATCGGAAAATTCTCCCAATCCCTTCTTGAATGTGGCGGAAGCTCAGAGCATTGGGGCCTCGAAATTATCCGAAGATCGTGGGCAGTCGAGTGGAATGCCTCCAGGCAAGCTTAATTAGGTCGGCCGGCGATTCTCGTCTCCATGCTTCCCCTGATCATCCTCTGGATCGTGATCATAAGCGCATTCACCCTCTTTGGGTCATGGTATGCCCGAAGGTACGACCGCTCCGACGCCCTCTTCGGCCTCTATGTGGCATTCGGCATATTCGCAAATATCGCAGCGACCAAGACCGCAGCCTTCGACCTCTGGTTCTCGACCTTCTACGCCCCTGCGGTCATACTCATCTTCGGCGTGACCTTCCTCATCACGGATATCGTGAACGAGCGCTTCGGGCTTGCCGAGACGAGGAGGATGATCCTCATAGCCCTCCTATCCCAAGTCGTCATCTCGTTCTTCGCCTGGCTCGTGCTGGCCCTCCCGGTAGCGCCGTTTTATATGGACCAGGCATCGCTCGAGAGCGTGCTTGGCCAGGTGCCGCGAATAGTCTTTGCCTCCTGGGTGGCCTTCCTTGTAAGCGAGAACCTGGATGCATACATATTCTCATGGTTCAAGGCAAGAACAGGCGGCCGCCATCTTTGGGCAAGGAACGCCTTCTCCTCGCTTCCGGCAATGGTCCTCGACTCGACCATATTCATCAGCCTTGCCTTCTATGGAGTCATGCCCATAATGCCGCTGATCGTAGGAATCACGGTGACCAAGTGGCTCGTAGGCCTCGTGGACATCCCCTTCATGTACCTCAATCGATGGGTCATGTATCGCTGAAAGGAGAGGAAAAAGGATTGCGTCATCCCTGCACAATGAGGACTGGGCGAGCGCGTCGGGCGGCCTCCTATCTTCCGCGATCATGTTAAATAGTCCAGACGGGAAATGGCTGATTCATGAGCGAGGGGAGAGAGCCCGAGGCAGGGACAGGGGATCGTCTGACCAAGGATGAGCGAGAGAAGCTTCTCTCCCACCTTCAAAGGGTGCTTGTCTGGGTGGGGGAGAAGGTCCCTGATGAGGTGGAGGTCGATCGGGATCTGCTCGGGGAGGAGCTCGATAGGGACCACCTGGGATCAAAGGATATCTACCCAGAGGTTCACCCCGATTCCGGGGAGATCGATCTGCACGAGCTTATCTGGCGGCTGATTCACGAGGAGGGGGAGGTCTCCTCAAAGGAGAAGGCCGAGATCCAGGACCTGATCATCGTCTTGAAGAGAAAGGAGACGGACGACGTAGAGCTGCTCAAGAACGCTGACATCACGCGGGAGGAGGCACAAAGGATCTTCGCTGAGGCAGCAGGCGTGATCAGGGCGCTGCTCGACCTCAAGGACATGCTCAAGGGGAATAGGCGATCCCTTAGAGCGCAGAAGGCAGCTCGACGAACGGTCGAAAACGCCCGGAGATGGAACCGCTTCATGGACGAGGTCAAGGATCGGCCGAAGTACGGCGAGAGCTAGCGATCGATTCGGATGCGAGATCAGACGGAAGCGGCAGAGGCCGAGGCAATCCTGCGTGTAATCGCGCTCTAACATAGAAATACCTTCACCCCTCGGAAAAGCGGTAAATATCTTGCATTTAAACCGGGAGATGATGGAGAGAAAAGCCCTGGAGGAGGTCGCGCTTGCAATCAAAGAGCGTCTGAAGCTTGAGAGCAGCGAGCAGTTCATGGAGGCGACGGGGATTGAGAAGTCCGATTATAAGCCTCTTACTGTGGAGGAGTTCGACGGCCTGACATTTGCCGTGGACGGATCGAACCTGTCCATCTGCGACTGGTCTATAGCTCAGGCAAACCTCATCCGGGCCGGATATGTGGTGTATCGCGGGAAAGCGTGGCAGAGGACGAAAACGACCTTCGACCGCATCTTCCTCGCCGACCGTCGAAGCTATCGAGATCAGTTCCTTCCTTATATGAAGGCCTTCTTCGGACTGGACACCCTCGCCCTCAAGGAGACCGAGCTCGATCGGCTCACAACCTACTTTCGCGAGATGCAGGAGTACATCGCGCTCTCCCTCGCGCTCGACGAGGCCCGCAAGGGAGATCTCCTCCTCTACGACGGCGGCCTCTCACAATGGAAGGAGAGACCGTTTGGAGGGGCGCTCGATGCCATCTTTTCGAAAGCGGAGGAGAGGGGCGTATCACTTCTTGGCATAAGCAAGTCAAGCACTCTTTCCTGGGGAGAGGAGATATCGAGGCCATTCATTCAGCATGCTGCAATCCTAGGAGAAAGGCTCCTTCCGGAAAAGGCATGGTACTTGGAGGTTGGAGAGAAACGGATCGATCCCCGGCCAGGCGGTGCGGTGAGAAGCTATGTCGCGAGATTCCATCCACGGGCAAGCAGGGCCTTTCGGGTGGACGCACCATCGGGCGATGGAATCGACCTTGCCCTCTCTCATGCTGCCGGATACTCGGGATCGGCCGAAAGCCTGGGCTATCCCCATGCGCTCTTTCGAGCTCATCATGAGATGAGGATTGGGCGCGATGAGGGCGCGCTTTTGCGTCTCTTTCTGATGGAGGAGCTAGGCAGGTCCGGCCTGGAGCTCGATGAGGCTGAAGTATCTCTGGACTACCACGAGATACTGGATAGCTGCCTATGAGGTGGAAGGATGGAGAGGATATCGACGCAGTTCAAAGAAGCCTCGCCCTCTCGCGAGGCTATGCTGGATCAAAGGACGGTGGACGCCACGGCCAAGTCCACCCACAGGATAATATCCCGCAACGTGAGGGAGTACCAGTTCATAGTTCCCTACAAGGAGAGGGTGGAGGTTGGCGAGATATTCTCGGTACACGATATTCGAGGAGACA
This sequence comes from Methanotrichaceae archaeon, assembly GCA_016927425.1. Lineage (GTDB taxonomy): Archaea > Halobacteriota > Methanosarcinia > Methanotrichales > Methanotrichaceae > JAFGMR01. The sequence goes on from JAFGMR010000020.1 coordinate 18,354, forward strand.
TCGAGTTCCTCGCCCGCGTTCTCGATATCGAGCACGACTCCAACTACTCGGGCAACTGGGACACGGCGCTGCGAGGAGTCGACTTCTACGATCAAGAGCAGATATTCAATCGCATCAAGGCTGAGCCCCTCGGCTGTGTGGAGAATGGCTCCTTCAAGAAGGCCAGAACCATTCCAACCAAGTTCTCGAGCGTATCGCAAACGTCCGGAGACGAGTTCTCATTTCTCCGAAAGGTGATGGGGGATATCGAGGTAGGCCGCCTTAGAAACGGAAGCCAGGTTGTAGAGGATATCCCAGTAGCCCTCCATAGCGATGCGATGGACCATCATATGGGCGTCTTTGCGACGACTGGGATGGGGAAGTCCAACTTCATGAAGGTCTTTGCCGCCTCTTGCATGCGCCTTGCAGCCGACGGGAATTCAAGCTTCGGACTTCTCGTCGTCGATCCTCACGGCGAGTACCTCAAGGGGACGAAGGGCGGGCGATCTAAGGGGCTCGTCCACCTGAAGAGCTTCTCATCAGGCCTTGCCTGCTATTCGACCGACCGGGAGAACCGCTCGATGCCGCAGGTAGAGGAGCTCTCCGTCGCCGCTGGCGAGATCGATCCAGGCGACATCTCCGTCCTCTACGATTGGTCGTCTGCCCAGAGAGACGCCCTGGAGGCGATAGATCGGGTCTTCGATTCAGCGAGCTGGCTCGATGAGATACAGAGCCCAACAGGGATCGCCCGGATGGTGGAGGAGGGTTTCGGAGAGAACACGATCAACGTCATCTCTCGAAGGATCAAGACCCTCCTTGGCCGAAACTCCTACATCCAGAATCGGTCGAGCATCCCAAACATCATCAGGAACCTAAAGGAAGGAAAGGTGGTCCTCGTCGACATACCGCGCATGAGCGACAGGTCCGAGCTCTTCCTTCTATCCATCATCTCCCGCCGCATAATGGACGAGTACAAGAGGGAGCTAGCTTCTGGCGAGGAGAGGAGGGCTTGCCTTATCACTATCGAGGAAGCCCAGAGGGTTCTTGGAGGCGGATCTGGCAGCATCTCCCGCTTCGAGACGATCGCCCGGGAGGGGCGAAAGTTCGGCGTCGGCCTTTGCGCAATCACGCAACAGCCAAAGCTGATAGATAAGCAGCTATTGTCCCAGTTCAACACTCTCGTCATTCTCGGACTCTCTGACAGGAACGACCGGTCTCGCCTGGAGGAGTCGGCAAAGCAAGATCTCTCGTCGATGGAAATCGAGATCCAGACGCTCGAGAAGGGGGAAGCTATCATAAGCACCCTCAAGATCCCATTCCCGGTTCCGGCAAAGATCCACAGGTTCGAGGACTACGTAAGAACGCTCTCCTCCGAGGTCGGGGAAGGGGATCTCTTGATGGGCAGAGGAGCGGATCTCCGAAGAGGCGGTGGCTTTCGCCCGACAATGGACTAGAGGTGATCGAGATTAGAATCGTCCATATGGCAGACTCTCACCTCGGCTTCTCGAACTACAATCGAGTGGATCGCCTCGGGCGAAACGTCGTCGAGGAGATGATCTACAAGGGATTCGAGGAGGCGATCGAGAGGATCGTCGATCTCTCGCCTGACGCGCTCGTCCATGCGGGAGACGTATTCCATCACGTCCGGCCCCGCATTCGGCCGCTCTACGTCTTCAAGAAGGCGCTTGAGAGGCTCGTCGATGCGGGAATTCCTGTGATCATCATAAGTGGCAACCACGACTCCCCGAAGAGCTACTCCCACTTAAGCCCGTTTTACATGTACGAGGGGCTGGATGGCGTTTTTATCGCCCATCGCTATCGCTTGGAGAATTTCGAGGCAGGAGACCACACATTCCACTGCCTGCCCTTCTGTCTGGACCCTCATGACTACATGGCCGAGTTCGAGAAGATCCGCCTCTCTGGATCCGATGTATTAGTGATGCATGGGATCGTCGAGGCCTTGCGTAACGAGAGAATGATGACTGTGGGAGAGCACGAGATCAACGACAGCCTTCTCAAGAGCGATTTCGATTACATCGCCCTCGGCCATTATCACGGCCAGGCCCAGATCTCAGGGAATGCCTGGTACAGCGGCTCCATCGAGTACTTCAACTTCGGGGAGGCACGCCAGGTGAAAGGTCTCCTCCAGGTCGATCTCGAGAGCGGTCGGGTCGAGCAGATCCCCATCCGGCCGCTCTACATGATAGATCATCCCCCCCTCGACTGCTCCGGCATGAGGCCTGAGGAGATTATTGAGGGGATGGAGGATCTCTGCCAGGAGATGGAGGGAAGGATGGTTCGCCTGAACTTGATCAACGTCGGACGAGGTGCGTACCGGCGGATAGACCAGTCCCGAATCAACAGGCTTGCATCCCGCGCGATCCATCTTATGGTCCGCGTCGAGTACGAGGACGAAGCTCCTTTAAGCAGGAGGGAGAGGGTAGATGTCCTCGGAATCCCCGAGGAGTTCGGCCGGTTCATCTGCGAGGAGGGGGGGATCTCACCTGCGATCGAGAAGGAGGTCGTTGAGTACGGGACAGGCCTCTTCAAAAATATAGTTGCAGCGAACCAGACGGAGGCTCTCGATGCTCCTCAATAGGATAGAGCTTCACAACTTCAAGAAGCTTCGAAGAGCTGATATCGCATTCCAAAACGGCCTTACAGGGATCATCGGCGGAAACGGTTCGGGCAAGAGCACCATAGTTGAGGCAATTGCCTGGGCCCTCTACGGCAGCCGCGCCTCGACCATCAAGAAGGAGTTCATCAAGAACAGCCAGGCCCGCGAGTCGGAATCCGTGGAGGTCCGTCTGGAGCTCGATCTCGGCAAGCACAGAATCGGCCTCTACAGGGGGATGAGGGGAAAGAGCATGGCGCCGGAGGCCCACCTCTTCTTAGACGGCGCCGAGGTTGCATCCGGCACTAGGGAGGTCGACCTGCAGCTCGAGAGGATCATCAAGATAAGCTTTCCCGACTTCATGAAGACATTTTACGCCCGGCAAAAGGACCTCGACAACCTCCTCCGGGAGGGCGGTATGGGAAAGCGCGAGTACCTTTTGAAACTGCTCGGGCTCGACGAGATCAGGGAAGCCGTGCTCGAGAGGATCAAGGGCGACGAGCGAGGCATGGAGAACGAGCGCAATCGCACGATGGGGGCGGTTGCCGAGATCGGGGACGTCGAGGGGCGAATGACAAATGTCTCCGGCGAGATCCGAGAAGCATCGGAGAAGACCTCTTCCGCCCGGATTCGCGAGATCGATATCTCCAAGGCCGTAGAGTCATTCCGCGATGCGGTGGAGGGATGGGGTTGGAAGGAGAGGGACCACGGAATCGTCCAGGCAGATCTTGCCCGCCTCGACAAGTCTGCGGCAGAGAAGAAGGCCTCGGCCGAGAAGGAGAGGGAGCGCCTAAACCGGATGGAGGGCCAAAAGGGCGAGCTTGCCAAGCTCGAGCCGGATCTAAGAAGGCTTGACGATGTGCGGCAAAGGCTGGAAGTCCTTGAGCCTCTGCGACAGAAGCACGAGGATCTCGACAAGCAAAGGATCAAGGCCATAACTCGAAGGGAGGGCCTGGAGCGATCCGTCACCGATGATGAGAGAAGGCTTCTATCGCTCAAGAAGGACAGGGCCGAGCTTTTAAAGCTCGAGCCAGAGGAGGCCGAATACAGGAAAGCAGAAACGACCCTCTCATCGCTCGATGCAATTCGGGACGAACATAACCGCCTCAAAGCCGTTCTCGGCCGGGAGGAGGGAACGCTTCATGCAACGTCGGAGTCCCTATCCAGGCTCGATGGAGAGATCTCAAAATTGATGAGATCTGCGGAGCGATTGAAGGAGCTCGACCCCATCATAAAGAGGCATTGCTTCCTGGTCGAGGAGAATAAGAGGCTCGAAGGCCTTCGGGAGAAGAGCAGGGATAAAGAGCATCTGCTCTCCCGATTGCCTCCCATCGCATCGCGGATCTCGGCTCATAGCTCCGCGATTGAGAGATGCAGAGGCGAGCTTGGTTCTTTAAGCGACCTTGAGGTAGAGGGGGCCAGGATTCGTTGCGATGGAAGCGCCCTCGATGAAGAGGCCTCAAAGCTCCAGGAGCTATCCGCGATAGAGCGCGCCAGGCTTCGCGAGCTCCGTGAGCTTAAATCTCGATCTAAGAAGGCCTTACAGAGGATCGAGGAGATGGGCCCTGAAAGCATCTGCCCCACATGCGAGAGGCCGCTAGAGGATCAGTACTCCATCCTCCAGTCGAAGTACGAGGAGGAGATCGCCAGGGCCTCGGCCGAGGAAGGTGAGGTCGAGAAAAGGATCTCGGAATTTGCGGCCCGGGTCGAGGAGATCGCATCTGCCAGGAAGAAGGTCGAAGCAGCCATTGAGTCCCTGCGGAAGAGATCGATGCGGAAGGCCGAGCTTCTCGCCGAGGAAGCAAGCCATCGCTTGGGCGCCGAGGGGGTGGAGAGGGAGAAAGACGAGATCGAGGCCTCGATTTTGGCGATAGGGGATGTGGACTACAGCGAGGATGACCATCGCCGCCTTCGGCAAGAGATCGAGGATATGCGGCCGCTCGTCGAGGAGCATTCATCGATCAGATCCCGGCTGGAGGAGAGGCCCAGGCGCGAGGCTGAAAGGGTAAAGCTCTTCGAAGAGGCCGAAGGCCTCAAGCAGAAGATCTCGAAGATCAGGGGATCGATTACATCATTGGGATTTCGAGAGGAGGAGTATGCCGAGACGAAGGGGAGGCTGGCGGATCTCAAGGCGGCTCATCGAAGATGGCAGTCCCTCTCACAGACGGTAGAGGAGATCCCTGCGGTCGAGGGCCGGATCGCATCGTTACGTGAGGAGATGAGCGAGCTGGACCTGCGGCTGGAAGAGATAAAGGCAGGCTTAGTCGATCTTGGATTCGATTCCCAGGAACATAGCAACCTCAAAGATGAGGAGAAGCGTCTGGCTTCCTCTGAGAAGAGGGCACAACAGCTCAACATAAGCCTTGCAGGGGAGGCAGAATGCCGCGAGAGGCTCGACAGGGCAGCGAAGGATCTAGCAGTTCTCAAGCTGGAGATAAATGCCGGTGAGAAGCGCATGGAGGAGATCGCCTACAGCCTTGAAGCACACTCCGCCGCGAAAGCGTTGTTCGCTGATGCGCAGATTCGACTCGATTCTGCCCGCCAGGAGATCGCGACGATTTCCGGTCGTCTAGATGCGCTAAGAGCAGACTTGAAAAGGCTCTCCGAGGAGAGGGACCGGCTCGCGCAGCACCGGGAGAGGATAAGCGTCCTCGATAGGAGGCTTGAGATCGTCGACGTTGCGCGCCGGCTTGTCAACCGTTTCATGGACAGCATCCTCGTCCGGGTGAAGGACGATATCGCCCAGGCTGCAGGCGATATACTCGAGGAGCTCTCCGGAAAGTACAGCCTGGTTAAGATCGACGAGGATTTCAACATTCTCGTCGAGGATGCTGGCGAGTATTACCCCATATATCGGTTCTCCGGCGGGGAGATCGATATGATGGCCCTGGCAGTTCGGCTATCTATAAGCGAGTATCTGATGCGATTTCGAAAGGACGGCCCGAGCTACTCGTTCATAATCCTCGATGAGATATTCGGCTCGCAGGACATAGAGCATCGGGAGAGCATGATAGGGATGCTTCGCCGCCTCGAGGAGCGATTTCCCCAGATCATTGCGATAAGCCATATAAGCGACGTCCAGGGCCAGTTTGACAACACGATCACGGTGATCGATGAGGGCATAGGATCAAGCCGCGTGGAGGTCGGCTGAAGGGGAATGCGCGCCCCAACTGACGAGAAGATTAATATGCCCTCAACCCCTTTCTATGCGGATATGACAGCTGCCGTCCCAGCGGGGGGGCGGCCGAACTCGTACAAGCAAGAATCCGCTAAGAAACTCAAGTGATTTAGATGAAGGAACGGGAGATTAAGAGGGCTGTAAGAGAGGGGTACGCCCAGATCGCAAAGCAGGCCGGCTCATGCTGCTCAGTGGGTGGGCCTTGTGAAGCCACCCTCTCGGATGATATATACAAGCGAATTGGCTATTCCGATGAGGAGATCATGGCTGCGCCAATGGCGTCCAACCTGGGGCTCGGCTGCGGAAATCCTCTCGCTTTGGCCTCTATAAAGTCAGGGGAGACCGTGCTGGACATGGGCTCCGGAGCAGGCCTTGATTGCTTTCTGGCATCGAGGAAGGTTGGGCAGAAGGGTTTCGTCATAGGGATAGATATGACGAGCGAGATGGTGGAGCGGGCAAGGGCAAATGCCCGAAAGGGTAACTATACGAACATCGACTTTCGCCAGGGAGAGCTCGAGAACATGCCAGTGATGGACGGCATAATCGATGTCGTCATATCGAACTGCGTAATCAACCTCGTGCCCAACAAGAGGAGCGTCTTCAAGGAGGCCTACAGGGTGCTGAAGCCCGGCGGACGCCTGATGGTATCGGACATCGTGCTCCATAGGGAGCTTCCAGCTGCCGTGAAGAACTCCCCCGAGGGCTATATCGGCTGCCTATCCGGGGCGGTGCTCAAGGAAGAGTATCTCGATGCCATTAGATGGGCGGGCTTTGGAGATGTGCGCGTCGAGGAAGAGGCAGCCTTCCCACTCGACTCCCTGATCAAGGGTCTCCAGGAGCCCGCGATCTCGAAAGAGGGGCTATCAGAGATGAAATCCTCCGTCTTCAGCATCAAGGTGAGCGGGACAAAGCCCGCTACTTGATCAAACGGTGGAGGACTGGCGGAGTGACTCCAGATTACGTTCACGGCTATACCCATCGCGAGGCAGAGCGGCTGCGTGATCAGGCAGAGACCCTTTCTGACCTCCTCCACTCCGATACCGCATATCCTGCGGGATGCCTCGTCCTGGAGGCGGGATGCGGAGTCGGCGCCCAGACCGCAATCCTCTCACTGCGGAGTCGCAGCGCTCGCATAACCTCGATCGATATCTCATCCGACTCCCTCCGCCAGGCGAGGTCCGCCCTTTTTGACCGGGAGATCGGCTTTGCAAGGGCGGATGTCTTTAACCTGCCCTTTCCCGATGAGGCGTTCGACCACGTATTCCTCTGCTTCGTTCTCGAGCACCTCAAGGATCCAGAAAGAGCGCTCGTCGAGCTTGGAAGGGTCCTCAAGGCGGGCGGATCGATGACAGTAATCGAAGGGGATCACGGATCATGTTTCTTCCATCCCTCAAGCGCTGAAGCTTCCATTGCCTGGAACTCGTTGATCCAGGTCCAGGCAGGCCTAGGGGCAGATTCGCTAATCGGCCGAAGGCTCTATCCGCTCCTATCAAGCGCTGGACTAAGCGATGTGCAGGTCTCTCCCCGCATGGTCTACAGCGATGCAAGCAGGCCTGCCATGATGGATGGGTTCGTCCGAAGGACGATCATCCCAATGGTCGAAGGCGTAAAGGAGTCTGCGATCTCCCTTGGGCTTGCTGACGAGGCCTCCTGGGAGGCGGGGATCAGGGATCTGCACCGGACGGCACAGCCGCCGGAAGGAACCTTCTGCTACACCTTCTTCAAGGGCGTCGGGATCAAGTGACCGATTGCGACAATCCCCGGGAGATGATCGACCGCCTAAAGAGCTGGCTCTCAAAGAAGGGCCAAGTCCTGATCTGCTACTCAGGCGGCCTTGACAGCAGCCTTCTTGCGTCCGTTGCAGCAATTGTCCTTGGAGACGATGCCCTTCTAGCTATCGTCGATTTTCGGGCGCTTCCAAGAAGGGAGCTACTGGAAGCTACAAAGAGGGCGGAGTCCCTCGGCCTCAGGCTGCAGGCCTTGTCCTTCCCCTTCATGGAGGTCGAGGAGATCGTCGAAAACGGCCCGGATAGGTGCTACCACTGCAGGAAGGGATGGGCCGTTATGCTGAAGGATCTCGCCGAGAAGGAGGGCATCTCAACGATTGCCGACGGCCTTAACATGGACGACATTGAGGACGACCGGCCTGGAACGAGGGCATTCGACGATGCTGGCATCGTCCACCCGTTTTTGGAGCTTGAGCTCTCCAAGGCCGACCTCAGGAGGATGGCACGCGCCCTCGCCTGCGACTTCTGGGATAGGCCTTCTTCCGCATGCCTTGCAACCCGCATCCCCCCGTGCGAGAGGATCACAGAGGAGAGGCTCTCTCGAATCGAGGCCGGAGAGGAGTTTCTCCTGGACCTTGGCGCATCCCAGGTAAGGCTGCGCGATCACGGCGATCTCGCGAGGATCGAGGTCTTGTCCGGCGATATGGCATCGATGCTCAAACGACGAGAGGATATCCTCGAAGCCCTTCGGCGGCTTGGATATCGTCATGTTGCAATCGATCTCGATGGCTACAGGACGGGCAGCTTGAAGGGGTTCCATCAGATATAACATCCCTTGGGGGCAAGATGGATCTGCGGGATGGGCTTATTGCCCGTCCTCTCGGGAGGATGTCATGAGTCCAGAGTCCACGATCACATTTGAAATAAGCGATAGCGGATCGCCAGGCAGCAGGACCCTAGAGCTGAAGGTCGCGTGCCTCAGGAAGTCCCTTGCAAGGAGGATCCTAAATCCGGCCGAGGCAAGCGAGGTCCTGACGATTCCAGAAAGGCTCGACGACCTGATGCGAAGGCGAATGCGGGAAGAGGACTTGCGCCACTACATGGACCTTCTCGGAGATGAGATATTTCGCATCTGGCTTGCGAAGGACTGGGCGATCATCTCGCGCCGCCTCCAAGGTGCAAGATCGCTCAAGATCTGTTCCGATCTCGAAGAGGTCCTGGCCCTTCCCTGGGAGCTGATGCGCCCACCCGGAGGAGAGGCCATCGGATTGCAGCTGGAGATAAGCCGCCATATCCCCGGAGTCGAAACTGAGATGCTCCGGCAGTCAGGTCCCTTGCGCGTTCTATTCTGCGCCGCAGCCCCCAAGTCCGAGTTCGAGTGGGCAGAGGAGAGGATCGTCCGGGCGCTCGAGGGCCTCGGCATCTCTATTCGGATATGCGACGGCGGACGTTTGGAGCTCGCGAGGATGGCCGAGTCCTTTCGGCCCCACCTGGTCCATATCTCCGCCCCCCTGGTGACCGCTCGCGATTGCGTCCATCTGATCCTCGAGGGCGAGGATGGCGGCCAGGATCGGCTCTCGCCTCGAGGGCTCGCCGAGATCGTGCCTGGCGCAGGGGCGATAATTAGCCCTCCTAAGAATGAATGCGCGAACCTGGCCTTGAGCCATCTCTGCCACTCGCTTCTCGCCGAGGGAATGCATTTCGCCCTCTCATGGCCTTGCTCGAAGGAGGCATCCTGGCGCTGCCTCTACCGATCGCTCGGCAAGGGAAAGGGCATTGGTTGCGCCCTTCTGGAGAGCAGAGCTCCCCTTTACTGCGGCGGAGATTCCAGTTGGGCCCTTCCAGCCCTCTACGGCGAATGGGCTGGCCTTCTCGAGCCCGCTGCTCAAACAGAAGCTCTAGCCAAAGCTCAAGACGGAGATCTGGCTGAAGCTCAAGCCGAGTCAGTAGAGACCCCTCGCGAAGCTGTTCCCTTGCATTTACTTCGCAAGGCCCATCTTGTAGACCGCAGGCGAGAGAGGCAGAGGCTCCTTCCCCGCCTAAAGTCGGGCACGCTTTCCGCGGCATTGATCCTTGGCCCTGCTGGAATGGGGAAGAGCGCTCTCTCCGCGTCCCTCGCCCTATCCCTCGATAAATTCTTCCCCGTTGCCTTGCACGGCGATTGCGACCTGCCCATCTCGGCTTTTAGGATCATCGAGGCCGCTCTTGATGCCTTTCGATCCTGCGGGGATGGCTATGGGGATGTCATCGAGGACCTCCTCGACCCCGGCCAGGATATGGAACGGAAGTGTAATAGAACGATTGATGGCCTTAACAGGGGCCAGTTTCTGTTGATCCTGGACGATCTCGGTGGGGCGCTCTCCCCAGACGGGACGATGGAAGACCCCCACTTGGCGAGATTATACCGTCTTCTGCTCACCTCCCTCAAGGCCTCCAGGACAATAATCGTTGCCCCCACCCAGCCCAAAGATCCCAAGATCCTTCCCACTGGAGCGAGGAAGGAGCAGCTCGCCCCGTTGTCCTCGACCTCCCGGATACGAATCTTGCTATCGCACCCCTTGATCGAGGAAGGTTACAGGAGTGGAGAGATCCCTTACGTCCTATTGGATCGACTCTCGAAGGAGAGGGCGCCTTCCCTGGACCTGATCCGATCGGCCCTTCTCACATCCCCAGTGGAGGTTGGATCGCTGATGGAGGGGGAGATCTCCACATGGTCAAAGCTCGATGAAGATCTGCTGGAGATCGTGCACCGGGGGCTTGGACCTCGCCTCTGGCACGCCCTCTGCAAGGCAGCAGCCTTCAAAACCCCTGTGAGGAGGGAAGCCCTTGCAAAGGCACTACGACTATCCGACTCTGCGCCCTTCGACGAATGGGTGGAAAAGGGGCTCGCTGTTGCTGATGAGTGGGAGATCTTCGTATCGGAGAGCCTTCGCCCATTGCTTCTCGCACAATTGAAGCCAGAGGATTATAGAAGCGCCGAGCGGATGGCAGGAGGCCTTTTGATGGAGATCGCCGAAGAGGAGGCGCCTGGCGCGGGGATCACAAGGCTCGACCGACTCCTCATGGCCCGCCTCCATCTCCTCAGCGGCGATGACATGGAGGGCGCGAGGAGGGCCTCGGCCGCCATCAGCTCGATCCTGATCGCTCGCGGATTCTATGGAGATGCGATCCGCATAAATCGCGAGCTTCTGGATAGGGAGGAGCATCCGGCCACATTAAGCTGGCTTGCCCAGGCGCATCAGCTACTCGGAGACGCCGCATCCGCTCGCAAATGGTACGAGCGCGCATTGGATGCATCCCTCGGCCGAGGGCCTGCCGCGTCGGTTGCCCTGCATGGCCTCGCCTCCCTGGAGATGGCCTCGGGAAAGCTTGCATCCGCCTCTAAGAGGTTGGAGGAGGCCCTCAACCTGGAGGGCCCGCGCCAGAGGGGGGAGACGGCAATCGAGATCGCCAAAATCGAGATGGAGAAGGGAGACCTCCATCGGGCAAAGGACCTCCTGGAGGAGGCCCTCTGCCTCCCTCTGCGGGAGGCGGGCGGCCAGGACGAGGCCTATTATCTGCTGGGGCTTGCCGAGCAAGGCCTCGAAGAGCTCCCCGCCGCAAGGGTTCATCTGAACCGCGCCCTCGAGATCAGACGATCCCTTGGGATCCGCAAAGGGGTAGGGGCAGCTCTCCACAGCCTAGCCACGGTCGACCTGCAAATGGGCGACAGTCCTACAGCCATCTTGCGATTCCGTGAAGCTCTGGAGATAGGGCAGGAGATCGATGATGGGCCTCTCGAGGCATCCACCCTCTTCCAGCTGGGATCGACAGCTGTCCTGGCCGGGAGGGTCAAGGAGGGCTTGAGCCTTGTCATATTGAGCGGGATGATCCTTCGAAGGCTGAACCATCCCGACACGTTGAGGGTGGAGTCCACGATCAGCGGCCTTGCCTCCCACCTCGGCTACGACCAGAGGAGGTTCGATTCGGTCCTCAGGGAGGCCATCCAGTCCTACAGGAAGGACCGTGGGCGAGGGTTGATTGAGGCTGCCTTTCGGATAAGCTGACGCAATAGCAAAGGCTTAATGCCATCCGGAACCCCCATCCCTTGAGATCATGAATCCCATCCTTTACTTCAGCACAAACGGCGATCCTCAGAAGGTCGACTTCAAGCAGGCGCTCCTCGCAGGCCAGGCCCCGGACAAGGGGCTCTACATGCCTGAATTGATCCCCCGCCTCGACGCCGACCTTATCGCCAGCTTCTCCGATATGACATACCCGGAGATCGCATACGAGGTCCTTCGCCCATACGTTGGAGAGTTGATCCATGAGGATCGCCTAATCGCCCTTCTCAAGGATGCCTACGACTTTGAGGTCCCACTCGAGGAGGTCTTCCCCGGAAAGCACATCATGCGCCTCGACCGCGGCCCGACCTGCTCATTCAAGGACTTCGCCGCCCGGTTCATGGGAAGGACTATCGAGCACTTCCTGAAGGAGGAGGGCCGAAGCATGGTGATCCTAACGGCAACCTCCGGCGACACTGGATCCGCCGTTGCCCACGCCTTCTACGGCCTCGAAAAGATCGACGTCGTCGTGCTCTTCCCAAGGGATGAGGTGACGGTTCGGCAGAGAAAGCAGATGACGACGCTAGGGGATAACGTTCATCCTCTCGCCGTCCGAGGCAAGTTCGACGACTGCCAGGCGCTCGTAAAGCGGGCATTTACCGATCCAGAGCTGGCAAGGATGAACCTCTCGTCTGCCAACTCGATCAATATCGGAAGACTCCTCCCCCAGGCGGTTTACTACTTTTATGCAGCATCCCGCCTCGGGCCCGAGGGGGGGAGGCTGGTATTCTCCGTTCCAAGCGGAAACTTCGGCGACCTGATGGGAGGACTGATCGCCATGCGAATGGGCCTTCCAATGCGGAGGTTCATCGCGGCCACAAACGAGAACGACGAGTTCCCCCGGTTCATGAAGACCGGCGTCTACAACCCCATCCGCCCTTCGAGGAACTGCATCTCAAATGCGATGAACGTAGGCCACCCAAGCAACCTGGCCCGCCTCTTCAGCCTCTACGGCGGATGGATGGACGAGACGGGGGTCGTCAAGAGGGCCCCGGATCTCGCTGCTATGAAGGGGGACCTCTTTGCGGTCTCAATAACAGATGCCGAGACGAGAGTTGCGATGAAGGATGTATACGAGCGCTATTCCATCGTGCTCGAGCCGCATGGCGCCGTCGGCTGGGCAGGCCTTATGAGATATCTGCACGAGGTGGAGGACTGGAATCCCTGCGTCTCCCTCGAGACCGCCGACCCTGCCAAGTTCCCGAAGGAGATAGTCGACCTGATGGGAATCGAGCCAAAGCGAGACGCGATCTCCTCCCTCGATCTCCTGGTTGAGAGCTACGGACACATCGGAGACGATTACGGAGAGCTCAAGAGGGAGCTCTTCTCCATCTTTGGGGATCGGACATGACCCAGATCCTCTTCGACGATATCGGAAGCTATCCGCTGCCACGCGGCATCCTTCTCGATGGCCTCTCACCTGACGCCTACGCCGCGCTTGTGAGGGATTGCATGGAGCAGAAGCTAGCCGCGGGCGTGGAGGTCCCGACATATCCTCAGTTTAGGGACATGATCGATATGTTCATGAAGCCGATCGAAGCGCCGGATGAGAGCGAGAGTCCCTATATCGTGCGAAAAGAGGCGGCAGAGATCGAGGAGCTCAACGCCCTCGAGCCCCTGGCCATTTCAAGGGGCGAGCCTCTTCGCCTTAGGGTATGCGTCACAGGCCCAGTCGAGCTCTACCTCTCCGCCTTTGGGGCCACTTCATACACCGATATCCTCTTCAATTTGGCAACCTCCGTAGCCCGCTTTCTGGAGAGGGCAAAGGAGGTTCCATTCCTGGACGTGACCGTGGCATCATTGGACGAGCCGAGCCTTGGGATCAGTCCAAGCATAATATTTGAGGAAGATGATCTCACCAGGGCATTGGAGATCGCAAGCGAACCATGTAAAGATATAGACTGTGAGATCCATCTACACTCTCCATTATACGCCGAGCTTTGCTGCAGGGTCCCTGGAATCAATATCGTAGGTGTGGAGTCGGCTGCCCACCCAGATTATCTCAAGCTCATCGATCGCTCAATCCTCGATGAGACCGACTCATATCTCAGGGCTGGAATCGCCCGAACGGATATCCTCTCGATAGTTGCCGGCCTCAACGACCGTCTGGGGCTAAACCTCTGGACCGATCCAAAACGGCTGGAGATGGAGATATCGAGAGCGGAGTCACCCTCGATCCTGGAGGGGCGCCTATCAAAGATACACGCGCAATTCGGGGATAGGATTCGATGCGCAGGGCCGGACTGCGGGCTTGGATCATGGCCGAGCCAGGAACTCGCGAGAGGGCTTCTCTTCAATTGCTCCCAGGCGCTTGCCTCATTTCGGCAGCGTGCGGGGCCAAGCTGACCACAGAGCGCGGTCCTTAGGATTTCTCTTCTTGCGTGTTTATTTGGGGTCGGTTATCATCTTGTTGAAATTATATGCTGTATATATTTCCGAATATCCTTGCGCAAAGAATATCTTTGCTCATAATTTAGGTGGTTTTCAGCAAAACATAAATATTTTATAACGTTAGTTTCTGCTCATTGAATATCCCTTTCCGGATTACTACCATTACCATTATCTATAAATATTTTAAGATCATACAGTGATCTCATGAGGCTTAGAGTTGTGAGTTCAAAGAAGGAGATCAGGGATCTCAACCGGACGGAGCAGGTCGTCCACCTGGCCTTCCGGGCATCCAATATGGATGTCATGGGGCTGGTACAGAACTGTCCTCGCCTTCGAGCAGTTCAGATTCCCCCATCTTATCATCAAACCATGTCCAAAGCAGCACAACAGTTCCTCGAGATACAGGGCGTGGAGCTGCTTAAGGGAGACGTCTGGGGGCATCGCAAGGATATCGATGAGTACTACACCGTGAGCGAGAAGGTGATAGATCGGCTCTCATCCCTCATCGCCGATGGACATAGCATAGATGACACGGTCAAGAGGGTCCAGAGGGAGACCAAGCTCTCCGAGGACCTGATCCGATATATACTGAAGGAGAAGGTGATCTCCTAAGGCACCATCACCGTTTTATCTCATAAGCAGAATAGGCGCAATGCATGGAGCTCTTGAACAAGGTCCAGGAGTACCTCGAGGTTCAGCAGGAGAAGCTCCAGGGAGAGCTGGCGGCGAAATATGCCCTCCCCCAGGATGAGGCCGACGAGCTTCGAATTGCCGTCACCAGATACCTGGATAAGACCTATGGTCCGGCAATTGACCTCGCCAGGTACATCTGCGGGAGGAAAGGAACGGTTGTGCTCTTCATCGGGAGGGAGGGCTGCGAGATCTGCCATGACAGCCAATTTGGCCTGGACCGCTTCATCAGCGAACACGGGGATGTGGAGCTCGTTAAGGTGAGCTACTCCGATCCCGCAGGGCTGCTATATCATCTCATCCATGGAGACGAAGGCGGACTATTGCCCCTGATAGCCATGATCAGAACGGGTCACCTGAACATGACCTTCACAGGGGTGAGGCTGCTTCCAGAGGTCTATGAGAAGTACTACAGCTCTCTTTCGCCGGTCAGATGCGAGGGGGACATGTGCGTCCTATAAAGCGTCCAGAGACCATTTCATCAAAAAGGAGGTCGGCAAATAGATGACGATCATAGTGCTCAACTTCAAGACATATCGTGAGTCCACGGGAGAGGATGCTTTGACGCTCTCTCGCATATGCGAGGGCGTGGCCCGGGAGTACGGTGTGGAGATTGCGGTCGCCCCCCAGACGGCGGATATAGGGAGAGTGGCAGAAGCAGTCGAGATCCCGGTCTTTGCCCAACATGTGGACGGCGTGGGCTTTGGTAGCTTCACCGGGCATACGACCGCGACCTCCATCAAGGAGGCTGGTGCCAAGGGATCCCTGATCAACCACTCCGAGCGAAGGCTTAAGCTCGCCGAGATCGACGCTGCCATCGCTGCATGCAGATCTTGCGGCCTAAAAACCATCGTTTGCACGAACAACGTGGCAACGACGAGGGCCGCTGCAGCGCTGTTGCCCGACTATGTGGCTGTCGAGCCTCCCGAGCTGATCGGAAGCGGCATCCCAGTCTCCAAGGCCGACCCGGAGGTCGTGCGGGGATCGGTCGAGGCCGTAAAGGCGATCGAGCCGGGTGTTGCAGTCCTCTGTGGGGCAGGGATAACCCATGGAGAGGATCTGAGAGCTGCCCTGGACCTCGGGTCGGCGGGGGTCCTCCTTGCCTCGGGCATAATAAAGGCCAAGGACCAGCGCTTGGCGCTTGAGGACCTCGTCACCGGCATATGAGGTGGCAACTACCATGATTTGCGTCCGGATCAGGGTGTCTGGGAGGGTGCAGGGCGTGGGCTTTCGCTACTTCACCCAAATGAACGCAGAACTCCTGGGGATAAAGGGATGGGTAAGGAACATTCCCGGTGGCGGCGTAGAGGCGGTATTGGAGGGCGAGCGGCAGAAGGTTGGGGAGCTGCTGAACCTTATGAAATCGGGCCCCTCAGGCGCCCTGGTCTCGGGCATGGAGCTCTCGGAGCTGGAAGCCAAGAACTTTGAGGAATTCAAGATAAGTTATTAAGTTGGGTTGTTACAATTATTGGATGGGGATGAGGTCCATTGCTGACGGTCAATAGGTACAAATGCTGTTACTGCGGAGCCTGTGTCGGCGTATGTCCGGCCTGTGCCCTGGAGCTGGTGGAGACCTGGATAGAGGTCTCAGATAGCTGTATCGAATGCGGTCGTTGCACCGATATCTGTCCAGTGGGTGCCCTCGGTCTTATGGAGGTTCAGCGATGAGATGCGATGTGGTTGTGATCGGCGCGGGGCCAGCGGGCTCATTGTCCGCAAAGACGGCTGCGGAGAAGGGGCTTAATGTGATACTGCTCGAAAAGCGCCAGGAGATCGGCGACCCAGTGCGATGTGCCGAGGGGGTGAGCAAGGTCGGGCTCGCTGAGCTCGTCAAGCCTGACCCCAAATGGATCTCGGCCGAGGTCAAGGGTTCCAGGCTGATCGGTCCAGACGGCACAAGTTTTGTGATGGCCGAGGATCGATCCGGAAACGAAGTGGGCTACGTCCTCGAAAGGAAGATATTCGACCGTGCTCTGGCCCTCGATGCAGCCCTTGCCGGAGCCGAGGTGTTTGTAAAGACGAGAGCTCTAGGCCTATTGATGCGGGACGGCAAGCCCTATGGGGTCTCTGCAATGCGCCACGGCGAGATGATAAGCATAGAGTGTCCGCTGATCATCGGGGCTGACGGAATCGAGTCCAAGGTGGGCAGATGGGCAGGGATCGATACAACCCTAAAGCCAAAGGACATCGGCATATGTGCCCAGTTCCTGCTTCAGGACAGGAACATCGATCAGGATTACAGCGAGTTCTTCTTCGGAAATACCATCGCTCCAGGCGGCTATGCTTGGTCGTTTCCAAAGGGCGGGAACCTCGCCAACGTCGGCCTTGGGATTCAGGGCTCGAGGTCCAAACCGGGTGAGGCCCTGCGTCTCCTCGAACGGTTCGTCGCTTCCAAGTATCCCAGCGCAAAGGTTGCTGAGGTGATTGTGGGCGGCGATCCTGGTTGCGGCCCAATCGAATCGGCCACTGCAAACGGCGTGATGCTTGTCGGCGATGCTGCTCGACAGACCGATCCCATCACCGGAGGAGGTATACTCAACGGCATGACCGCCGGAGTCATAGCCGGAGAAGTGGCTGCAGAGGCCTTATCAGCGGGTGATCTGAGCAAAGATGGACTGAAGGCCTATGAGGATCGTTGGAGGGAGGCCATTGGGGTCCACATCGCGAGGAGCTTGGAGCTCAAGGAGTTCTTCGTCAAGCTGACCGATGACGACCTGAATCGGCTCATGCACTCCCTGAAGGACCAGGATATCTCCAAGATGGATCTCATGGGAATGCTCAGGGTGCTAGTCAAGCTCAATCCCAAACTGCTATGGGGGCTAAAGCACCTCATAGTCTAGATCGGATCGAGTAGATAGAATCGAGTGGAGCGGATCGAATAGGGATATAGGACAACCTGCTGCCCTATATCGGTCAAACGGCGTCGCACCCCGCAGCAAGCTGCGGGGTATTCGTTTCTAAGATACCTTCAGTGGCAGCCGCATCCAGATCCTTCGTAGGAATCGTCCTCACACGAATCATGGCAGCATCCGCAGGCCATCTCACTCTCTGGCCCTTGGATGACGAAACCGTTTCCCATTATATCGTCTTCGATGAAGTCGATGATGGTCTCGCCCAGAAGCTCTGAGTCTTGAGAGCTCATATGGATGGTGATGCCGTTGCTCTCGAATAGCTGGTCGTCCTCCTCAGGCATGCCCATCCCAAGGCCGTAGTTTGCCCCGGAGTCGTCGATTGCCGCAAGGAACATCCTGACCACCCTTCCCTCGGCCAGGCTATCTCTGATCTTATCGGCTGCGGCGTCGGTTATCTCGATCATTTCCTTGAACACCCCTTAGGCCTCCTTTCCAGAACTCCTATTTAAACGATATCATGGTCGTAATTCTATAATGGCCGTGACTCTACGATCAACCGGGATTCGTAGTAGAGTTCCGAACTCAGGGAATGGTATAAGCGCCCGGTGATGGCGGCAAAGGAGATGGTTTAATATATGGAGGTCCTGAACCCTCAATCGGTCCTTACGGTTGGGAAATAGAGGAGAATTGTCATGGGCGTCGATCTTGGCGATATGCTCTCTCGGCACAGGTTCGATCCAATGGAGTTATCGGGCAGATGGGTTGCGGTAGATGCTTTCAACACCCTCTACCAGTTCCTGAGCATCATAAGGCAGCAGGACGGATGCCCCCTCATGGACAGCAGTGGTCGCGTCACATCGCACCTCTCAGGGATCCTATATAGGATCACCGGCATTATCGTGGCCGGAGCCAAGGTCGCCTTCGTACTGGATGGAGAGCCCCCTGAGTTCAAGGCAGAGACGCTGAAGGTGAGGGCAGAAGTCCGAAGCTCGGCCGAGGCGAAATGGCAGGAGTCTGAGGGGGAGGAGAGATTCAAGTATGCCCAGGCATCCTCTCGTCTCAATGAGGAGATCATAGAGGACGCGCTGAGGTTGCTCGATTGCATGGGCCTGCCAATCGTCCAGGCGCCATCGGAGGGGGAGGCCCAGGCTGCCTGCATGGCCTCTCGGGGCGATGTTGACCTCGTCTCCTCACAGGACTACGATTCTCTGCTCTTCGGAGCCCCCAGGGTTGTGCGAAACCTCGCCTTGACCGGAAGGCGAAAGCTCCCCAGAAAGAAGGTATACGTGGACGTGAATCCGGAGGTGATAGTGTTGCAGGAGGTGCTCGAGCGCCTCGGCATAGACCGGGTGCAGCTCGTTGAGATCGGCATCATGTGTGGAACCGACTACAACCCAGGCCTTCCACGAGTCGGCCCAAAGACCGCCCTGAAGCTGATCAAGGAGCATGGAGACCTGGAGTCAGTCCTATCCGCCCGGGGCGAGTCGTTAGAGAACTTCGAGGAGATCAGGGATCTCTTCCTGCATCCTCCTACAACCGATGACTACTCCCTGCGGATGAGGACCCCTCGATCCGATGAGATCGTCTCCTTCCTTTGCGATGAGCGGGACTTCTCAGAGGAGAGGGTGAGAAAGGTAGCAACCAGGCTTGAGGAGGCTTACAGGGTTGGACAGTCAACGCTCGACAGATGGCTCTAGATACCGCCTGGATCTCGACGGGGCAATCGAGATCGTAAAGGATATGGGCATCTGCAAAGTAGGTCTCCAGGTCCCCGAAGGATTGAAGAGAGAGGCCCAATCGATTGCGCGCCTAATAGAGGAGAGAACTCCCGCTAAGGTGATCGTCTCGGGGGAGCCATGCTACGGGGCATGCGATCTTGATCTTGCCTTAGCTTGCGAGGTTGACCTTTTGATCCACGTGGGCCACGCCCGGCTTCTGGACGAGCCTTCGAACGTCCTCTACCTGGAAGCTCGTATGGTGGGAAATCGCCTGCGCGACTCCCTGGACCAGGCAATCCCCCTCCTCAAATCGAGAAGGGTTGGGGTAGTGACGACTGTCCAGCACGTCCACCTCCTCGATGATGCGCTCGACGCCCTCTCGAAGGCGGGACTCGAGGGGGTTATAAGTCCAGCAGGACGAAGGACGGCCTATCCTGGCCAGGTTTTAGGCTGCTCCTTCCAAGCGGCAAGATCGCTCGACGTTCCCGAGTTCATCTTCATCGGCACAGGGATGTTCCACCCGATCGGAGTTGCAATGGCCTCAGGAAAGAGCGTCGTCGCCCTCGACCCAATCACCGGCGAGGCTACGATCGTCGATCCCTCGCCCCTGATACGCCGGCGATTCGGAAGTATCGCCCGGGCCGGCAAAGCTTGCCGATTCGCAGTTCTAGCATCCAAAAAGCCAGGCCAGAGGCGGATCGATCTCTGCGAGAGGATGATGGAGCTTGGACGATCCCACGGCAAGGAGATGATGCTCGTATACGTGGATCGCGTGGATCCCGACGTCCTGATCAACCTCGGCGTTGAAGCCGCCGTATCGACCGCGTGCCCCCGGATAGCGCTCGACGATGCTGCGAGGTACAATGTCCCACTCCTCACCCCCCCCGAGTTCGAGCTCCTCCTAGGAGAGCGAGAGGAGTACAAGCTAGATGAGATCGAGTGAGGTTCTCGACGAAACAATAAAACGTCCATGATCCTCAGACAGGGATCATGCACAAAGGATGAAAAACCAATATGCCTCGTGAGTTTTTCATGTGAACGGCAAAGAGACGCCTCGACAATCTTGGCTACCATATCCATCCACGCCAAAAGGCGGAATAGACGATGCCCGGGCGGACTAGTTGACGAAAAAAAAGATCCAATGGAAGGCATCATCTATATAAGTAAATGAGGGCGATAACCCGGTGATCGATATGAAGTGGATATCATTGTTGATGGCCACGCTCTGCTGCGCCCTCATCTCAACGGCAAGCTCGGCGATCCTGTCCCCTGGACAAGTTCTATCGAACGATGACCAGGCGCTCCTGGACGAGACCGAGGGCTATTTCTACCGATATGTGACAGAGACGGCCGATGGCGGCGCCTCGCTGGCGGCGGCGAATATCTCCTATCTGGCATCGGTTGAGGATTTCAACTTCACCTCCATGTGGAATGGCATGGCAGTGAAGTTCACCGCGCCCTATGACGGCTGGATGCTCAAGAAGGTGGAGATCGCAGGCCTGATCTACTACGACCATCAGAACCAAAGCTTCCCTCCCGGCTGGTGCTTTGGCCTGGAGATACTCGACTCGGATAAGAACCTCCTCTACAAGTACGCCGACTCGCCCCTCGCCTATTTCAGCGTGACCACCCCCTTTATGGGAGAGGTGGAGCTGCCTTCATTGGAGATAGACGGTGATTTCTACGTCTGCATCTATGATCGAGGTTTGTTCGGCGTGGGAATTAACATCACCGCCCCACAGGATACCTCGTTTGTATATAATTACATTACCGGCGATATGATCCCAACCGAGACGACATTGGATGGAGGTGTCCCGGCATCGATGAACTGGGTCATACGGGCTGTCGGCGAATAGGCCCTCCCATCCTTTTTTCCTTCGATTCGGGGCTCTATTAGCGATCGTCCCGGCGAAAGTATGTTATATCTGCGTGACCTCTCATTGGCTGATGTTAGGCTTCGATCAAATATGCGTAGGAGGCCTGCCAGGCATCGGATCGGTGGGCAAGGTCGCCGCGGACTACTTGGGAGTAGCCTTGGACTCCCAAACGGTTGCGACCATCCACTCCTCGGGCTTTCCCCCACAGGTGATGGTCGATGGGGGCCTCGTTCACATATTCCGCGTGGAGATCAATGTGCCCAAGGAGAGGCCAGACCTCCTCATCCTCTCGGGAGATGCCCAGCCCCTTGACGTTGGGGGCATGTACTCGCTGGCAGGCGAGATACTTAGCCAGGCTCGGGATTTGGGAGCGGGCTTGATAATAACCATGGCAGCCTACGTGGGAGACTCGAAGCACAAGGTCCTGGGGGTCGCTTCCGATGCCGAGCTCGCGAGAAGCCTCGAAGATGTCGGAGTTCATCTGCTGAAGACGGGCTTCATAGGGGGGCTAAACGGCCTGCTCGTCGGGATGGCTCCCTCCTACGGCTTGAAGGGATTATGCCTTCTGGGCTCCTCTTCTGGGGATCTGCCAGTCGATATCGAAGCAGCGTGCAACATTCTTGAGGTAGTGGCTCGGCTGCTCGATCTGGAGATTGCCTTAGACGGCCTGACCTTATGCTCTGATGAGGATGACTTGGAGCCAGTGCCTCAGGAATTCGACATCAACTACCGCTGATCAGGATGGGAGCGGCTGCCTTTGTGGCAGCATCAAAGCGCTCTTACGACCAATGATCCCCTCTCCACCCCAAGAGCCCTTGCCACAGGACTGCACTTCGCCCGCAGTATGTATATGAGCCTGCCCTTCAGCATCTCCTGGAACTCGCTTATGGTCTCGTAGTTTCCCATGCCCTTTGCGAGGATCAGGCAGTCGCCATCGTTGATCAAGGCCTTGGCTGCCCGAGTCGCTACCTCGAGCGACAGGCCCACGACATCCCCTGTTGGGACGATCTCTATATCGGTCATCTCACGAAGCTCGGCTGCTGTGACGTCGTTCAATATGGGATCGGACTTGGGGCCGATGACGACCTGTTTTCCCATATCGATCAGCCTCTCGATCACCAATAGGTCGAAGACGACCTCCCCGCAGTTGTCCGTCAGATAGTATATCTTGGAGAAGCGGTCGAGATAGGATTCGACCTCGGATAGATCGCCATCGAGCCTCTCATTAAGCGTGTCCCAGAAGACCTTCTCGAAGGTCTTGTTGTCGAAATCGTGCCCTTTGACGCCGAACTCCATCGAGTTCGCGAAAGCTGCCACCCTAACCAAGGCCTCCAGGCCGTCCTCGTCGATGAATCGCCTCGCCAAGGGGAGAAGCGCCCTGGCAACAACGTTGCTCTCCTCCTTGAACACCCTGTAAGGATCCTTATCACCAGATCGCCTCTTGATTATCCTCTCGCGGGCAGTGCCCACCTGGGCGGAGACCCCCCTCTTATGAGCGACCATGAAGTCCAGGAGCTCCTCCATCGCCTCCATCTTCTCCTCCTCCGTTGAGAAGACCATGTCGCACTCGAACTTGGCGCGGTCCAATATGCAGCTATAGCACTCGGATGATAGCTTCAAGGAGATCGCCGCCCGGCGAGCATCGAGATGACCCCAGGTATCGCCTCCTTTGCCACCTGCACGTTGGATCCGCCGCTGAGGACGAAGACGAGCCCCTTGTCCTGGATCGCCTCCAGTATCATGCGCGTCATCTTCGGATAGACCTTCTCCGTCAGGTTGAACCCGCCATAATCGTCGCGATGAGAGTCGTGCCCGAAGATGACGAAGCAGAGCTGGAAGTCGAAGTCCTTTGCAAGCTCTAGAATGGATGCAAGCTCCTTTAGGAACTTCTGATCATCGGCGTCGAAACCGATGCCCATATCGTAATTGTTCATAAGAGGGTCGTGCTTTATCTCTGATCCCGTATGGAAGTTGATGTGAAAGACATCTGGGTCGCGTCCGAAGAAGTCCCTCGTCCCATCGCCGAAATGGGGATCGACATCGATTATCAAGAACCTGGAAAGCCCCATCTCCCTCAACCGGAGAATGGTGATTGCAACATCGTTAAAGTAGCAGAACCCCCAGCAGCTGCCGCGAGAGGCGTGATGGCCGGCCGTGCCCGTGTAGGCAAAGGCGCTCTCTGCAGCGCCAGTTGCCACGAGCTCCGCCGCTAGGAGGACGCTTCCAGCGGAGAGGATTGCCACCTCTCGATAGGGATCTTGGAGCATATTATCCATGTGCTGGGGCGTGTGAGCCCTCTCCACGAGCTCCAATGGAGCAGGCTTTGGGCCGAATACCTGCACATCCACCCCATCCACGATACCCGACTCGATCAGGCTCTCGTAGGACGGCCTGATCCTGTCCTTCAGAACGGAGAAGCCATCCCGCCCGAAGTCACCGTGATAGACGACTGCAACCTTCATGCATTGACCATCCTCGGGGGTCGGTTAAGGCTCTTGCCCCAATAGATCACCGATTGCCTCATCAGATCTCCGTCATCCTCGGATACCTTTCAAGCAGCATCCCCTCGACCACTATCGGAACCTGTCTCTTGATATCCCTCATGGTGCAGTCCTTGATTGCGCACTCGAGCTCCCAGTCGCTCGATGAGCATATGGTCAGCAAGGGCTCGCCCTTCTTTACCATCTCGCCCATCTTCCGATGAATGATCACCCCTGCCTTCTTGTCAGATGGGGCGCCAGCTATGCGAGCGATCTCGACGATGCGCTTGTTGTAAAAGGCAACCACATATCCCGTGCTCGGTGAGAGGATCTGCTCCTGATGATCGCCTATCTGTATATCCGCGCTCTTGACAGCGGGATCGCCCCCTTGGGCCTCTATGATCTCCATCAGTTTCTTGTGAGCTCTTCCGCTTGCGAGGATCTCCTCGGCTCTGCGATGTCCCTCGCCTCGGCCGGCAACACCGCCCATCTCGAGAAGAATCCCTGCAAGCGCGAGGCCCTTCTCCCTGAGGCTGTTTGGACCCTGGCCCGTCTCCAGCATCGTCAAGGCCTCCCGGATCTCCAGGGCAGGTCCAACCGTCCTCCCGACTGGTGACCCGCCAAACGTCATGGCGCACTCGACCTTTATCCCCAGGCGGTCGCCCAGGTCCATGAGGTCTTTGGCAAGCGACCTTCCATCCTCCTGGGTCTCGAGCTTCGTCCCGGGGCCGACAGGCATATCCACGACGACCGCATCCGCGCCCACCGCCCCCTTCTTGGCCATGATCGATGCGAGCATCTGGCTGTAGGGATCTATCGAGAGCGAGTACTCCTGCTTGATCAGCTTGTCATCGGCAGGAGCAATGTTGGTTGCCCCGCCCCAGGCGATCACGCCTCCGACGTCCTCGGTGATCTCCTTGATCTCGTCTGCCGTGAACTCGACTGGGGCGAGGATCTCCATCAAGTCGGCAGTGCCGCCTGCGCCGGTTATTGCCCGGGAGCTCGTCTTTGGGATGAGAAGGCCGGCTGCTGCAACGATCGGCACAACCAAGAGGGAGACCTTGTTTCCAGGCACTCCGCCGATGCTGTGCTTGTCCACGACCGGATGGGTGTCGAAGTAGATCCGGTCGCCGGTCTCTATCATCGCCCTAGTCAGCCACTCGGTCTCCTGAGCGTCCATCTTGTGAATATAAGAGGCCGTGATGTAAGCAGAGAGCTCGACCTCGCTCAGGTTGTTGTCCACGATATCCCTTACGATCGTTCGTATCTGGTCCTCGGAGAGCCGTTCGTTGTCCATGATCCGCTTGATGTAAGATATGGACTGGGGCTTTGGCGCTGGAAAGATGTCGACAGTCATCGCCCCCTTGAGCTCCTTCAAGGCCTCGGTGAATATGCCGACCTGGCCTTTGGCAACCATTGCGGTGGTGGTGTCAAGGATTGCTACAAGGGATGCACCTTTGGTCCTTATCCGGACCCTGTCCCCGGCATTGATCCCAAGCTCCCTGGCGTCGGCCAGGTTCAGCATGACCTTATACTGGCCAATCTCGATATCGAAGGGATGAACCTCAAACATGGCTGTGACCTCACATAAGCGGATGCTGTAAATGCTTAATTAGCTTCCGGGAGCCTCCGCCATTCATAGGAAACATGGTCAATATGTTGAGGCAAATTGCCCTTTTGAACTAATCCTTAGCGAAACCGCAATGCCTCATGCTCGTGACATCTTTTGATCAGTATCTCAAGAAGGAGGGTGCTGAATAGTTGCGTATCCCCAAGATATCGATCGAGTACCATCTCTCACAATTCAACCGGTCCAGCCTAACCATGCTCCTGAGCGATGGCGACAAGATATCGATTGAGTACTATCTCTCATAATTCAACCGCGAATGAACGCGAATATTTTCCTTTCATTCGCGTGCATATGCTCCATCTATGGCGGTTCCCCCCACAAATTCATATCGCTCTTCCCATGGAGTTTGGGCGTGACGAAGCTGACAATTATTCCAAATAGCGGATTGGTAGCCTTCAAGTAACTGACCAGTTACTTCACTGGCCTGTTACTCGAAGACCGACAGCCCGGCAGGGGAGTCGAGTCCGAGCAACGAAAGCGATCGGATCCACTCGCCCCTAGCCTCCCTCGTTGTTCCAACGATGAGGGAGAGACCGCTTGCCGTCTCCTCCAGGACTCCTACTGCCTCCACTTTCTCTCCGGGAAGGGCCTGGCCTGCATATGTATGTGAGAAGCAGGCGATCTCCTCCACATCGCCATCCAGCTTGAGGATGGAAGGGCTGTCGAATGCATACTCGGCATCCACTACCTCGCCGACCACCTTGGCCCGGCCAACTGGACGGCCGGGGGATCGTGGAGAGCCGCCGATCTGGTCCCATTCTCTGGTGAAGAGGAGGTCGAAGTATGTGCCGTCAATCACCCCGCGATTTCCCTTCCGCCTCTCATGGAGGACGAACTCCGAGAACGAGACCTCCGGCCGTCTCTTGGCATAGATCTTCCTCCACATAGAATCATTCAATTCCTCGATCAGGCCGTTGGCCTTTGCCTGCCTTATGATATCCCGGGCGCAAAACCAGGCCTTGCCATATGCGACGAAGTCGATATCCGAGGTCGGACCTTGCAGTCCAATGAGCATGGAGCCGGTTATTCCCATGGAGCGTCTCTCGATCCCCCCATCCTCCAGGAGTACCGTGATCCTCCCGAGCCGGGAATCGGCCTTTGCCACGTCACTTAGGCGCTCGACAGGGTCATAGCGTCGAGAGACATCCTCAACTGGGACGACGTGGAGGTCCTCTATGTAATCCGGGCGCTCCCTTCTGAGGAAGTCGAAGGATGGGTCGAAGTCGAGCTTTCGAAATCTTCGGCCTCCAGCTTCCCTCTCACCTTGTGGATGAGGGATGTAGCGCAGAAGGGATCTAATGCCCCTTGGATGATGATAATCGGCCACGGCGAAGATCCAGCCGTCCTTCGACTCTATGAAGTCCCTGATCCTCGCCCTCATTGGATCGCCTCGACCACACGATCCAGCCAGGCCCCCTTCCTCAGTATCCTTCTCGATCTCAGGTCGACCAATGTCGATGGCTGGGCGTAGCGGCTTCTGCCGCCGTCGAGGACCATCTCGACCGCTGAAGATATCTCCGGATCGATCTCATCGGCGCTAGTAGGAGGGCGCCCCCCGCTCCGGTTAGCGCTCGTAGAGGTGATGGGGCCGCAAGCCTCTATCAGCTCGAGCGCCATTGGATGCATGGGAAAGCGTATGCCAACCAGGCTCGATCCGCCGGTGATCTCCGATGCGAGGTCGCCTTTTGCCCTTACAAGGAAGGATACCGGCCCTGGCAAGAGCTCTCTTATGATCTCCATATCCTCCTCGTTGACCAAAGCCACGCTCGATATCATATCGAGGCTTGATACC
This sequence comes from Methanotrichaceae archaeon, assembly GCA_016927425.1. GTDB lineage: Archaea > Halobacteriota > Methanosarcinia > Methanotrichales > Methanotrichaceae > JAFGMR01. The sequence goes on from JAFGMR010000020.1 coordinate 45,385, forward strand.
GCAACTGAGATGGGCTTTTCCCTCGGCCGTCCTTTGATCTCAAATACCCTTGCAATGGCTGCAGGGTTCGATATGGAGCAGCCTATGCCGTAGACCGTCTCTGTGGGATAGACGACTACTTTGCCCTCTCGTATCAGGCAGGCGGCCTCCAACGCCTGAGCCTCCGTCATCCGGACCCCTGAGATGGCCGGCCCCGATGAATCGAGCGGCCTCGATTCTCCTTCAGTGGATGGGTCATCTTCTTTTGATGTTGGCGATATCTCCAAGGGTCAAGCCCTTCGATCCGCTGCCCGGCTTCCAGCGCTCCTCTCTTTCCGCTTCGTCTGTGAGCTTTATCCTCAGCTCCCTCTCGAGCTTCTTTCTGATGGAGTCCTCTGGCACTATCTCATGTCGTTCGATCTTTCGTATGAGGGAGGCTTTCTCAGCTATCTGGGATCCCAGCTTCTCGGGGGTCAATCCCAGATCCTCCCGCGCCTCCCTAACGACGCGACCGTAATCTGGTATTATCTCAACCAAGTCCTTGAAGTGATCGCGGGGCCTGGGAGGTCTGGCAACCCTGAAGGCGCGTTCAGCCGGGATCAGCTTCTTTGGAACTGGGGTCCACTTGTCTTCCGGCTTTCCGAAACGCGCACAGCTCTTGCAAACCTCCAAGGAGGAGCCGTCGATTACTATCTTTTGCGGAACGCCGGCAATCTCGGCACCGCATATCTCGCATTGCATATCCCGCTCATCTCGGAAATCTTTTATAGCTGCCGCATTTTACTAAGCTTAGGAGATATAGGTTTTGGAGAGACCATGAACGAGTCGCATGCTGGAGCCGACTTCTCGCGGTATATCCTGGATCGGATGCGTCAGCTGGAAGAGCGGAACCTAGCATTGCGTGAACAGAAGGACCGGGCCGAGGGCGAAAGAAGGATAATTGAGAACCAGAAGCTGAAGTACGAACGCGAGGCCCGAAAGCTGAGAAGCGAGCTGGAACGATTGCGCGTTGGCCCAATGGTGGTGGGCACAGTCGTCGATGTGCTCGACGAGAGCCGAGTCGTCGTAAAAAGCAGCACAGGTCCGCGATTCGTGGTCAACGTCTCCCAGTTTCTTGAGGATTCTTTAAAGCCGGGACTGAGTGTCGGCCTCAACCAGCAGTCCTTCGCGGTGATGTGCGTCCTTCCGGCATCCAAAGATCTGGCCATCTTCGGAATGGAGATCGAGGAGGTACCGGACGTGGACTTCTCGGAGATCGGCGGCCTGGATACGCAGATCTCGGAGATAAGGGAGATCGTAGAGCTTCCATTAAAGAGGCCTGATCTCTTCAAGAAGGTGGGCATCGAGCCGCCGAGAGGGGTGCTCCTCTACGGCCCACCGGGCACGGGAAAGACGCTCCTTGCAAAGGCCGTTGCAAACAGCACCGAGGCCACGTTCCTCAGGGTTGTGGGAAGCGAGTTCGTCCAGAAGTACATCGGTGAGGGGGCTAGATTGGTGCGGGAGCTCTTCGAGCTCGCCATTAAGCAAGCGCCTTCCATCATATTCATAGACGAGCTCGACGCGATCGGATCAAGGCGGATGGATGGGGCAACGAGCGGCGACCGAGAAGTCCAGAGGACGCTGATGCAGCTGCTCGCCGAGATGGACGGATTCGATCCCCGGGGTGAGGTCAAGCTCGTCGCCGCGACCAACAGGCCGGACATGTTGGATCCGGCCCTCATGAGGCCTGGGCGGTTCGATAGGGCCATCTTCGTTCCCATCCCCAACCGTGAGGGTAGAAGGTCCATACTCAAGATCCACACGAGAAAGATGAGCCTTCACGAGGACGTCAACCTGAATCGGATCGCCGATGCCACGGCCGATGCGAGCGGGGCCGATCTCAAGTCCCTAGCAACCGAGGCCGGGATGTTCGCGATACGAGAGGAGAGGGATATGGTCTACCAGTCGGACTTCGAGAGGGCAGCCTCCAAGATCCTCCGGCCAGAGAGCAAGAAGGAGCCTCTAGAGCTCGTCCAGCAGTATATATGAGGGGCTGGAAGTCAACTTTGCATCTTTGGATATGGCTCTATGCATGGTTCGCTTCGTTCATTTGCGAGGGCAGATTCGCCGCGAGCCTATCACCAAGCTGTGCCCATATCTTATCTCCTGAGCCTCTGGCCGATCTCCTTCAAGACCTCTTCCAGGCTCATCTCTCGAGAATCCTCGAGCTCTGGGGCATGTCTATGGTGAGGATATGTTCTGAGATGAGAATGATAGGGCGAGTTATCCCACCGTATTTTGAGAGAGCCGTTTTCGCCCTGCCAATGATACGAATATAGATAGGCATCTGAAGAAAAGAATTCCCTGATATGGAGCTCACTGCCATCGACCAAAGCCGCCCTGATCTTTATATAGTAGAATCTACCGCCGCTTTTGAAATCTAGGATCTCATAGCCTTTGATGAGATCATCCTGCAGCAATTCTAACGTCTTTAGTATCTTCGATCTCTCTAAGACGGGATTCGAGCTCCAAAACGCTCTCCGAGTACGCCTTCCATTCGATGAAGTCGTCCCAACGCTCAAAGTCCTCCGGCAGCGCCTTGATCAACTCTCCGAAGGAGTGAATATCGCATCCATACTTCATCTCCATGGATCTGATCCTCTCCTTCAATGGAGCTATCTGAGATATGACCTTTAACCTCTCGAAGGCCTTAACATCGTTCGCAGAGACGACCAGGCTTGAGTCCTGACCCATATGAAAATATGTTGGCGTGCTTATGGTATAAAGCCCTCTCCCGGCCGCCTGCCAACGGTCGTCCGAGTCGCAGGTTATGAATAAGATGAGAAGAACGAGACTGGCTCATAATACAGACCGCCTTCAAGAAGAAGCTCATCGAGGTCTCCCTGCTGCTCGAGGCGATCAATGCCGCCTCCGCGCGCGAGATCGGCCAAGGCCACCCCTCGGCGCTTCAGGTGGGCGAGGCGGCAGCTTGCGGCATGCAGGGCGGTCCTCTTCTCCTCCCTCGTCGACGATCCCTCGTCAAGGCCCGACCTCTTCCCGACGGAGGAGGCCCAGGAAGAGGAGCGCGATCGGCTCTTCGCAATCATTGAGAGGCTCGTCCTTTGGGAGAACACCAACAACGAGCAGGTCCTCGATGAAGCGCGCCGCGAGATTCTGCGCTCCACAAGCGGCCGCCCGCCGCCTGTTCTCGATCCCTTCTGCGGCGGGGGATCGATCCCCCTGGAGTCCCAGCGGTTGGCCTCGAGGCCCACGGAAGCGACCTCAACCCTGTTGCTGTCCTGATCACCAAGGCGATGATCGAGATCCCGCCCCGCTTCGCGAACCTGCCGCCGGTCAACCCCGATTCCCGAAAGGTGATGCGGAAGCGGCTCGGCGAGGACTGGCCAGGCGCATCAGGCCTTGCCGAGGACGTCCGCCACTACGGAAGATGGATGCGGGACGAGGCAGAGAGGAGGATGGGCCACCTCTACCCGAAGGCGAGGCTTCCCGACGGCGGCGAGGCGACGACGATAGCCTGGCTCTGAGCCAGGAAGGTTCGCTGCCCAAACCCTGCCTGCGGCACGGAGATGCCGCTCTTATCTTCATTCACCAAGGCTTGGAGCCTGAACTTCCAGCTGGTTTAAGAGGACCCCCGGATAATAGATATGATGGATAATAGGGCTGATATGATGAACGATGAGATGCCGGAGAAGGTCCGCTTCGAGGAGAAGGATGGCGTCAAGATCCTGTACGTTGCCGGAAGCCCTTACGAGATGGGGTACCAGCACGGCCGCATGCTGGCTGACAGGATCGACCTCATGGTGAACCGCACGCTTTTGGCGACGGCCGCCTACGTCGCCGCGCAAACCGGATCGAATATCGAGAGGGCTTCTGAGATGCTCTGGATCGGACAGAGGAAGGCCGAACCCTTCCTTCCAGGGGAGTCTCGGGAGGAGATTGTGGGAATCGCCGACGGCGTGATGGACGCGGGAGGTGATGCGACCCTCGACCAGATCCTCCTCTGGAATACCAACTACGACCAGTGGTGCATCTACTGCCATCCTCGTTACTGGAGGTGCGATGGCGGGCGAAGCGGCGACCGCAAGCGAAGCGACGGCGGTGGCAGTGCGATGCCGACCCAAGGCTCGCCCATGCCGTCAGGCGGCTGCAGCAGCTTCTCCGCCTGGGACGAATGGGCCGGCGGCGATGGGAAGCTGATCTTTGGAAAGAACGAGGACAACTTCAACATGCCAGGGCAGCTGGAGAACCGGATCATGGTGGTGGCCGAGCCAGACGACGGCCTCGGCCACGCCTTCATGACCTATCCTGGGATGATCGGGCTCGACGGCGGGGTAAACGAGGACGGCTTCGAGATGATGACACAGCTCTCCTCCATGCAGCACGAGAGCATGGAAGGCTGCGGAATTGCAGTCTTCACGCGCCTTCTCTTGACACACGCAAGCTCAGTAGACGACGCCGTCCGGATCTTTCGGGACCATCCCCGATCTGCAGGCATCGCCTACCACGTCGCCGACGCCAAGGCGAGAGCGGCAGCCGTCGTGGAGACCTCCTCCAAGATGATCTCTGTTCGCCATCCCATACCCGAGGTCGATTGCATCTGGCAGACGAACCACTCCAACTGCTATCCTGGCTGGATGGGCTACTCAGGCTACAACATGGTAGCTGATCAATTGCCTGTAAACGAGCTTTCTGACATATCCACGATCGAGAGCTGGCAGAGGAGCCTGAGGGATCCGTACAACTTCTACGTTCAGGCGCCAAGCAGGTTTGAGAGGTATGGGCAGCTGATCCACAAACACTACGGCGCGATCACTCCCGAAACCGCGATCGAGATATTGAGCGACCGCTACGACCCATATACACGGATGACTCGGCCGATGGATTTCCCCTCCTGGACGAACAACATCCTATGCACCATATGCGCGCTCTATCCCGAGTTCGCCTACAGGGCAAACCCGCCTCTCGGGGAGTTCAGGGCACGCATAGCCAACATGTGGAGCCTCGTTGCCCGTCCCGAAACAGGGGATCTCTGGCTTGCGATTCGGGACTTTCCGGCGCAGTATGGCGGGTATGTGCACTTCAACCTGTTCGACCTGCTGGGGAGTCTGCGATGACGGCTGACTCGGGGGTCCTTTTATTCATCTAAGCCGCCTTATACGAATTTGAGGGAGGCTTCCGAAACACATACCAAAAATGGCCCCCCCGTTCGCCGCCCTGTTCAGGAGGGGGATCTGGCAGGAGACTCGGCGGAGAATCGCGATCTTTGGAGATCGACTGGACGAAATAGCTCGGGCGGTTTTGAGCAAAATCATCTGGATTGTCATTGGGGATTTGAGGGAGGACGCTTGCTCCCCCCAAAAAGAGCTCGGATCCGAAGCGGTTATCTCCGAGTCGCGAAAGAGTCGTATCTCATGACCGAGATACTGGAGATCGGGGCTGGTATCCTCTATGCAGAGAACAGAAGCTGGAGATGGCAGACGATGACGCGCCCCATAAGGCTGGGCCTCGTCTTCGAGGCGGTGGACCTCAAGGCGGGAGACTGCCCCTTCGTGGTCGAGGCAAGTCTCCTTCCCCCTCCCGAGGAGCTGGACCAGGAGATCCTGGATGAAGCCGCAGAGGGGGGCAACTCCCGTGGAGAGGTCATTCGTCAGTTATACATCACGTATGGAGGCATTCCTGTGAACATCGATGCCCTCCAGCCGGCCAAGGCATCATGCGGCTTCTCCAGCTTCCTTGCCGAGGGAAGCATAGACTCAGCGGGCGCCCCCGGCGGAGAGATCCGCCACTTCAGGGACGTCCAGGAGGCGCTCGGCTTCATCAGGGACTTCTACGCCGTCTATTCGACCGGCCTCTTCAACTTCATTGACGAGATCCTGGATAATCCGCTGCGCCAGGGCGGGTGCGGAAGGGATCTTATACTCGGGATGGTCCGAGAATGAGGGCGGCAGAGGAATACATGACATAATTTATATAGCTTGACTGAGCTAAATATGTAGAAGACGGTCAAATGCCATGTCGGATAACGGCGGATAATATGGGAGACGATCTACTGAGATCCATATATAAAATGGCGATGAGCACATCATAGGATAAATGATTGAACGGTTGCGATAGCAATGAGTAGAAGAGAAGGAAAAACTGCTATGAACATGATCGAGCCGAGATCGTTCTATTCCTGCAATAGCGAGAAGACAAAGCTGAACTGGTTCTGTTACGAGATGTCAATGAGTTTCTACGATGAACTCCGTGAACACCTCGGAAGACGTCTGAGGAGATACAGGATCGATGAAGATGCTCTTGCAGCGTTTTCGATCTATCTATCGAAGACGATGAAGAAAATCATCTTGCAACAACAGTCTGGCGAAATTGAACATGTGTATCTGTCGTATAAGATGATAGAATCGTACTACTCAAATCTCAGCGACAAAATGATAAATGACATCCTGGATGCGGTCTCGAAGGCGTGGAGATTTCAGCTCGGTTTCTGTGTAGCTTGTCCAAATAGGTGCATAAGCGAGAAAGACGTGTACTGTATTATGTTCGATGATAAGAGTCTCTTCAGATGAAGTTAGCGAAGGCGATCGCCTCTTAGCATGAAGGTGGCATTGCATGATCTCATCCTTCCCCTTTATGCATGAGTTATTCGAAGGACGAATGCGTCGCATGTTGGATGATGCTGGCATTGCCATCTCGGGCTTCGCCTTGTACAAGCTCCAAAGATGCTATATGTGATAATGATTCAGTTCGTCATACCCGATGTGACGGCCTGCGAAAAGTCGCTGGCGCCGTCTCCAAAGGGGGAGATCCATTGGATGATGGAAGAGAGATCCATTTGGCTTGTGGGGGAGCGCTGGCCCTGCTCCTGGTGCTGTTTGCCTTTCTCACAGGGACGGCATTTGGCGAGTGCAGCACGTTTGACAACTTCGGGATCGCCAATGTCTGGACGATCGAAGCCTATCCAGCCTGGGCCGAAAGGCACATCGCCTGGACGCTCCAGGATGGCGCGCTCCATGCGGCAATCGAGCTAAAGCATGCGCCGTTGCAAGAATTCCTTGGGGACGCCAATCTTTCGAGGTCGATTGCCGGCCCGGCCCTCGTAGCCTTCGTTTGGAGGATGGATCATCTGCCGCCAAAGGAAGCTTCGATCGAGAACTCGATCGAGAACTCGACCGAGATGGATGGCTTCTTCCTCCTTATCGACGGGAGGATCGAGAAGGCCTGCACCTCGACGGAGTGGGACGAAGAGAGGATCGAGCTTGGCGTTGGTCGGCATAACCTGACGTGGATGCTATCCAAGGATAGAGGCGGATGGAATGCGAGCGGCTGGATCGACCGGATCTGCATCGACTGCCTTATCACGGCCGCCGATCGCGTCATGGCCGGCGTCCCGTCCCATGCCCTCGTTGCCGATGCCGGGGCCGATGCCGTATACAACTGGACGATTGCCGGAGGCGAGATCATATCCGGACAGGGCACGCCCTCGATTACCTGGGCCGCCCGGGATGCAGGCGCAGCAAAGATCTCGGTCGAGGTCTCGGCTTTCGGGATGGCTTGCGAGTGCGAGAAGGAGATCGCCGTTTATGGATGCTCCATTCAGGTCCCCGGTTGGGTGGTCTCCGACGTTGCTTACAATGCTTCCGTCGCCGATGCTGGGGCCGATGCCGTATACAACTGGACGATTGCCGGAGGCGAGATCATCTCAGGCCGGGCCACGCCCTCGATCGCCTGGGCCGCCCGGGATGCAGGCATGGTGAGGATCTCGGTCGATGTTGCCGCCCCTGGAATAGAAGCTGAATGCGAGAAGGAGATCATGGTCTATGAATGCTCCATCCAGGCGCTCGATTGGGTCGTCTCAGGGGGGATTACAATGCGACAGCGCCGGATGCAGGGCCAGAGGCCAGTTACAATTGGACCGTCAGCGGCGCAAGGATCATCTCCGGCCAGGGGACGAGATCGATCGAGTGGCACGCAGGAAGCGGTGGCCCGGTGATGATCGGCCTTGTAGTCTCTGTCGATGGATTCAAAGCCGAGTGCGAGAAGGCGATTGAAGTCTACAGGTGCGCCATAAGCTCTCCCGGAATTGTGCGCTCAGGCAGCCGCTACAATGCGTCGGTTGCTGATGCCGGTTCAGGCGCAACTTACGAATGGACCGTGAGCGGCGGAAGCATTCTCTCCGGCCAAGGGACGAGGGAGATCGAATGGCGCTGCGACAGGGTTATGAGGACATCCATTGGCGTGAATGTCTCTGTCTCGAGGGACGGCATGGTGTCCGAATGCCACAAAGAGTGGGATTTGCGCAGCTTCTCGTGAACCATTCGGATGGCGATGGAGGCGTGCTCTCGCCTACGCGCCCTATTGCAGAGGGCTGACGTCTGCGGGCGACGGCCGGCGGCCGTCCGCCAGCGGTTCGCGCATCAATTGTGCGTAGGGCCTGCCCTGCCGTCGGGAGAAACTGTGGGGCTTGCGATCTTTTTCATCAAGGACATGATGCCAGGCTTTCTCTGCCTTGGGGGGCCCCATCTGGAAGCCCGGGATACCAAGGCCGGAGCCTCCAAAGGACTCGCTGTTGAAGCGGTCCTTGATCTCGTCGAATATCCTCTTCTAGGCGACGTATGTTGAAGTCGACGCTCAAGGCCTCGCCTCCGGTCGGCAGAATGGCGTTATGGGGGCAGCCGTCCCGGCAATAATACACCATCGACATCCTTTTCTTCTCACAACCACATCCCACATCATCCCGGACTTCCGGGTGGAACGTGATCACTATGAAGATGAAAAACGCCGCTATAATCATCACCATGCTCCTCATCTGCACCGAATGGGCTGCTGCAGTGGACAATCCGCAGGGAAACAACCCGGTCTGCGGTCCGTGCAGTTCGTACGGTCTGCAATTTGACGGACCGCTTGAGTATACCCCGTATCCGGAACCACTCAATGTCGGTGCCCAGAATCCGGGGAAGATCTATGTTGTCTACTCGGTCATCGACGAGGAAAGCAGACCCTGGTGGACTCAGGCTACTGGAGTCTGGCAGGCCTGGGGCCCGTATGAGTTTAAAAGCGGTAAGGGCTATATCCTCGAATTCGGACCACAGGACATCGTCGGCATGACCGAAGGGCCGCTCCCATACTATGTCGAAGGAACTGCCGCATGGTTGCAGGAGGAGAACGTCGATTACTGGGAGGAAAATTCCTATTCCTACTGTATCGTACCAGAAGGACAGTTCCTCAACGCAAGCACCACCCACGCCCCGGTTCCTGCCACAGGAGAAGAGGCCCTCATCCTTGATATCGACACCCTCGGAGCAGTCTATAATGGACCAACCGCAAGTGTTTACCTTAATCTGGCCGAGAAGACCAGGATCACAAAGATCCAGACGTATCACTGGAATTATGGGGCAGGAACCGAATCACCGGGATCCATCCTGATCGTTGATATGAACTCACAAGAATCTGACGGAGGATATCCAATGACCGAGTATGAGGCATACGGACTGGAAGGGTCAGGCGGTGCACCGAACGCGTACTGGGTAGTTGAGCCTGACCTTGTTTTAGAGCCTGGAAAGTACATGATCCTCGACTCGGAAAACTCCACCTGGGCTCAGAACGATGAGACTGGCGGCATCGGTGTCACGAAGGTCTGGGGTATTGTCGAGTCCTGAACCAGCAGAAAGAAGATCCATCGTATCCGCTTCAAATTAGAGGGTAACTGACACCATTTCAAGATCGAATGCCTGCTTGCGCACTTGATTTAGATGATCCGAATGTGCATTTTACCCTGCTTTTTGAAGTGGATACTAATTCGCGTTCATTCGCGTTCATTCGTGGCTAAGTATTTAAAACCACTAATGCACACTAATGAACACGAATCCGTATCCGCTTCAAATTAGAGGGTAACTGACACCATTTCAAGATCGAATGCCTGCTTCCGCACTTGATTTAGATGATCCGAATGTGCATTTTGCCCTGCTGCTTTTTGAAGTGGATACGATCCATCCTTTTTTCATGGGCGAAGACCGATGCAGCAGTATTGCCCCCCTGGTATGAACAGATGGAATCTGACCACCTGAGATGTCGACGGCAGTCCTGGTGTGACTTATGATTAGGACCGTAAGCGGCGAAAGCATTCTATCCTGCCAGGGGACGAGGGAGATCGAATGGAGATGCGGGTGGAGCACTGCATCCATTGGCGTGGAAGTCTCCGTCTCGATGGAAGGCATGGGATACATCTGCTATAGAGATTGATCGCTCTCCCGGCTCGGGATCTTGCTAACGAGCTGGACGGCAACGGAGGCGTGCTCTCGCCTCCGCGCCCTCTTACAGAGGGCTGACGTCTGCGGGCGATGGCCGGCGGCCGTCCGCCAGCGGTTCGCGCATCAATTGTACGTAGGGCCTGTATTGCCTTCGGGAGACTCTGCAGGCCTCGCGATCTTTTTCATCAGCGACATGATGCCCGGCTTTGCCTCCCTTGGGGGTCCCATCTGGAATCCTGGAATATCGAGGCCCGAGCCTCCGAAGAACTCCTTGTTGAACCGGTCCTTGATCTCGTCGAATATCCTCTTGTAGGCGACGCAGTGAGGGTCGACGTTTAAAACCTTCCCTCCGCTCGGCGCCATGGCGTTATAGGGGCAGCCGCCCCGGCAGTACTTGATATGAGCGCAGCTTTTGCATTCCCGGTCGACGAACTCCTTGAACTGGTGCATGAGCTTCCAGGCGTCGGATCTCGCCAGGTCCTCCATAGTTGGATGATCGTAGACGGAACCCATCACGAACTCCGGCATGCCGACGAAGCGATAGCAGGGATATATGCTGCCATCGGGTCCCACCGCAAATGTATCCCCCATGCAATCGACGTATGTGCATACGGTTCCACGGCCTACGAGGACGCATCTTAAGAGGTCGTCGATGTTTCGAATCTCGATCTCGCCGATGTTCTCGATATATTTGTCGAGGAGATATACCAGGAGCTCTCCATACTCCTCGGGGGGAAGCGCCCATCTATCCGGGTCCTTGTCGCGCAGAGACGGGAGCGCCGGATGGAGCTTGAGGGTGAAGCCGTTCTCCAAAAAGAAGTTAAATATATCCTCCTTGAAGTTGATGGAGTACGATGTAAACGTGCAGATGAACTGGACCTGGAGGCCAGCCTCCTTAGCAATCTCGAGGCCTCGCATCGTCTTTTCGAAATAACCCTCGCTCCTCTGCAGGTCGTTTAGCTCCTTTGGGCCGTCGATGCTCGATCCGATGGGGATCTTGTACTTGGCAAGCACCCTTGCCAGCTCCGGCGTGAGCTTCCAGAGGTTGGTCTGAAGGGCAAAGGCGATTTGCAGGTGAGACAATCCCTGGGTGAGCAATGGCAGGGCCTGGCGGTAGAACTCAACGCCAGCTAAGAGCGGCTCTCCTCCGTGGAACGTGAATGTGATCGTATCGTTGCGGAAATCCTTGAGCCACTCGACCACCTCCTTGATCGTCTCTATGCTCATTACGGGGGACCTCTCGTCAGAGCTCCAGCAGTAGGCGCAGCTTGAGGGGCAGCCGAGCGTTGGGATCAGCATCACGTGAAAGGGCATTTCCGAAGCACCAATTGCGTCGATGCCCTCCAAGGTATTAATAGATTCGCAGCAATGCTATACATGCGATGCGATATGCGAAATGCACTGCACGGAAATGGCTTGCAATGAATGGATCACAGGAAAAGTATTTAAATATGTAAGCGAAGTAGATGGTTTGGATACAGGGCTCTGGAAGAAGGGATATTTCGGCATGCTGCCGTTTGGCGCGGCAGAGGAGTTCGATGAGATCCTTGGAGGACTTGCGCTGAGGACTGAGGAGTTGAAAGGTGGCCTTGCTACTGCTCTAGGAAGCGTATCTAGGCTTTTTCCCACGATACTTTGCTAATTTCCATCCCGCTGACTCTGAGGATCTGTTGCCATCAGAAGCTATCGTATGTTGTGAGGTGAGGAGATGGTAGACGAATACTTGGATGAGGAGCTGGAAGAGATATCAAAGAGGGTCTATGGATGGTTCGTGGAGTTCACTGAGAGCAAGTACTTCGAAGAGCTGACCGAGGAGCAGAAAAGTGAGTCGGAATTTGCGGTCATGTCCTTCGCCGATTATATGTACTCTTATTTTCTGTCGTCTCCTGAGGAATGGAACGAGGATGAGCTTGAGGAGTGCTGTTTGGAGACGCTTCCGCGAAAGGTCAGCGCAGATGAGTCATTTTTTGAGTCCATTGCGCCTGTGCTATCCGCATTCTTCTCTTATCTAGGCGAGAAGGACTTGCTGGAGAACGGATCGCAGCTTGCAAGAACGGTTAGGGGGATCGATGAAGAGATCGCAAGAAATGCAAGTGATCCAAGGAACTGGGGCATGGCAAAATCATTTGTAATGGCTGCAAATGATGCGGGAGTTGATATAACGAAGGAGGGGGAGCTGCAGAGATACATGCAGGTCTATAACACGCAACGGCTTGCTGCAATGGGAAGCGAGCAACTACTAAAGAGACCCATCACTATCCCTAAAAAATCCAAGATAAGGAGAAACGATCCTTGCCCCTGCGGCAGCGGGAAGAAGTACAAGAGATGTTGTGGTCCGTGAATTGGATCCATTGGCCTTCGTTTTAGCCGAATCCCAGTCCGATCTCTCACATCATGGGTGTCAAATGCATGAAAGCCATGGATAAATACTATTATTAATGCTATTTTAAACCCTCCCCTTGCCCCATTGATCGGCAAATCAAGTCCAAACGTTCGGGCCCAGGCCGCTCCATCAATTGTTTCAGATGGAAAGGCTTAATCCGGAATGTCGGTTTAATTCAATAATCCCCAAAACCAGTGAGGAAGCGCCCCATGACCAGCCGAGAGAGCCTTTACTCCCTCCCAATCGATGACGTCCTTGCCTGCCTCAACACAAGCACCTCGGGCCTTGATAGGTCCGATGCCAGAAAAAGGCTTGAGGAGCACGGCCCAAACGAGCTAGAGAAGATGCGAGAGAAGAGCTATCTTCTGGAGTACCTCCGGCAGTACCTCCAGTTCTTCGCCCTCCTCCTCGAGGTTGCAGCAGCCCTCTCATTCGTTGCAAGCTACTACTCGCCAGGCGAGGGCTACGAGATCCTCGCAGGCGCAATCCTCGGAGCTGTCTTCATCAACGCAACATTCGCCTTCTGGCAGGAGTACAAAGCCGACAAGACCGTGGAGGCCCTCCTGAAGCTCATCCCCACCATGGTGAAGGTGAGGAGGAAAGGAAAAGTTGAGGTGGTGAACGCAAGGGAGATCGTTCCAGGCGACCTTTTGATCGTCGACGAGGGAGACAGGATCGGGGCCGACGCAATCCTGCTCGAAGCCAACTCCCTCTACGTCAACATGGCAGCCCTGACCGGCGAGGCAGAGCCCGCAAGGAGGATCGCCGAGATCGATCCTTGCGACGATATCCTGGATGCGAGAAACGTCCTCTTCGCAGGAACGACCATTGCCTTGGGAAATGGCCTTGGAGTCGTCTATAGAACGGGAATGGAGACCGAGTTTGGAAGGATCGCATCGCTCTCAAAGGAGGTCGAGAGAAGGCCTACTCCGATGCAGATCGAGATCATCAGGATAACGAGGATCCTCACCCTCGCAGCCCTCCTGGTAGGTGGGGTCTTCTTCGCCCTCGGCGTTGCTTCAGGGCAAGGATGGCTCGTTGCAGCCATATTCGCCCTTTCCCTCATCGTTGCCAATGTTCCCGAGGGCATGCTTCCCACAATCACGCTATCCCTCTCTCTCGCAAGCCGCAACATGGCGAGGAGAAACGCCCTGATCAAGAACCTGGACTCGGCCCAGACTCTTGGAAGCGCAACGGTGATATGCACCGACAAGACCGGAACGATCACCAGAAACGAGATGACGCTGAAGGAGATCTATCTTTCGAGCGGCGAGGAGGCGTCGGTCAGCGGAGAGGGATACTTTGACGACGGAATTATCAGCCTCGCTGAAGAGAGGCCAGGCTCCCTCGATCGGCTGAGGTTTCTCCTTCTGGCCGGAGCTCTGAACTGCAGGGCAATGATCGAAGGGGATGATGCATTGGGCGACCCAACGGAGCTTGCAATCGTTGCCGGCGCAAGAAAGGCCCGGGTTCGAGTGGATGCGTACAGGAAGGTCGGGGAGATCCCCTTCTCAAGCGACCGGAAGATGATGTCGACGGTCTGTGAAAGGGTGGGGAAGGGGTGGGGAGAAGGGGGAGGAGAGGGAGAACTAGAAGGGGAAAGCGAAGCGGGGAAGGTCATCTTCTCCAAGGGCGCGCCCGAGGTACTGATCGAGCTTTCAAGCCGCCTAATCGATGAGGGGGGCAGGATCCAGCCCATCGGGGACGTTGAACGCAGAAGGATCGAGGCCAGGGCCGAGGAGCTGGAGCGGAAGGCCTACAGGCTTCTTGCAATCGCCTACAACGAGGGGACTGACGAGTCAGATCTGATCTTTCTTGGGCTTGTTGCGATAATGGACCTTCCAAGAGAGGAGGTCTTTGATGCGATTAGAAAGTGCCAGCTAGCATCGATAAGGGTCATGATTCTCACCGGAGACAACCCCCTGACCGCAAGGGCGATCGCCGAGAAGGTGGGGCTTGAGGTCGAGATGGCCCTGACGGGCGACGAGATCCGCACGATCCCGGACGGGGATCTCGCAAGTCTCATCAAGGACAAGAACGTCCTATTTGCGAGGGTGAGGTCTGAGCAGAAGCTCAGAATCGCCTCCCTCCTCCAGGAGAACGGGGAGGTTGTAGCGATGACCGGCGACGGCGTAAACGACGCGCCGGCATTGAGGAAGGCCGATATCGGCATTGCCATGGGGATAAAGGGGACAGAGGTTGCAAAGGAAGCGGCGGACATGATCCTTCTCGACGACAACTTCGCTTCGATCGTTGCCGCAATTGAGGAAGGAAGGACGGTCTACTTCAACATCAAGAAATTTGTGACATACATCCTCTCGTCGAACGTCCCTGAGATCGTGCCCTACATACTCTTCTTCTTCCTGAAGGTCCCGCTTCCCTTGTCGATTATCCAGATCCTATCCATCGACCTTGGATCCGACATGCTCCCAGGGCTCGCCCTTGGAAGCGAGGCCCCGGAGGAAGACATCATGGAGCGGCCTCCTGTCGGCAAATACGAGCGGATCCTCGACTGGGAGGTCTTCAAGCGTGGGTACTTCTTCCTTGGGGCAATCGAAGGGGCTTCAGCGATGGCCGCCTTCATCGGGTTCTTGTTCTTGAACGGCTGGCATTACGGGGACCTCTCGATCTCAAACACCCTCCTTCACAGGCAGGCGATGACTATGACGCTTCTTGGAGCCGTGAGTTGCCAGCTCTTCAACGTCTGGACACTCCGGTCCTGGGAGTACTCGGCCTTCGATAGGGGCCTCTTTAAGAACAGGCTTCTGATCGTCGCAATCCTCATCGAGCTCATCTGGATATACGCCCTCTTGAACGTGAGGGTCGTCCAGCTGATCTTCAACACCGCATATGTCCCCACTGGGTACCTCTGGCTCCTCCTCCCCTTCCCGGTCCTCCTCTTTGCAAGCCACGAGGCTTACAAGTCGAGGATCCGAAAGAGGGGGCGATGACAATAGATAATCCACTACCAAATCCTGGGCGACCAATCGGGATGAACGAGTGCTTGTCTACCGTCGATGGAAAGCCAACGAGATCCTGATAATCGCCCTCAACCCCTCCGACAATGAAACATACGTCCCCATTCACTTCCGCCATGCAGGCAGTTGGATCGATATCCTCGATGCCATTTATGAGAACTGCCAACGTCCATATGCCAAGTCCGTGACCGATCCGGCGGCTCGCGAATGGGTCCCCATTCCAAGCAAATTCGGAAGGATTCTGCGCTTGGAGCCGCAATACCAGCGACGATTTCTAGGATCAACGGCTGCGTTTAGAGATAAGCTGCCATCCTCCAGTTAACCTTACGGGTAATCTGGTGCTCCGGTAGGGATTTGAACCCTAGTCGAAGGAGTGAGAGTCCTTCATGATTGGCCGAGCTACACTACCGGAGCGCGGAGTGGGGGTTGCTCTCCTGGCATTTAATCCTTTTGGCCATGTTGCCGGAAGTTGCAGATCTCATCGAGCGCACAGGCGCTACAGAGGGGGGACCTTGCCCGACAGACTGCCCTGCCGTGCTTGATGAGGTTGAGATGCATCGAGAGGTACTTATCCGGGGGGACGACCCCCTCCAGAACCTCCTGAGCCCTCTCGATGCTCGCCTTCTGCGGAACAAGGCCAAGGCGGGAAGCCACCCTGTGAACATGGGTGTCGACCGGCATTGTGGGGAGTCCAAACCCGAAGAGGAGGACGACTGCCGCAGTCTTTGGCCCGACTCCAGGGAGGGAGAGCAGGAACTCCCGCCCCTCTTCAAGGCTCATATCACCGAGAAATCCAAGGTCCATGGAGCCGGCCCTCTCAAGCACCCTCGCCAGGCCCTCTTTTATGCGGGGGGCCTTGATCTTGGAAAGCCCGCCTGGGCGGATCTGGCTTGCAACCTCTTTTGTAGGAGCAAGGAGCATGCGGCCATAGTCCGGATATGCCTCCTTCAAGGCGGCAAAGGCCCTTTCCGAGTTCGTGTCAGACGTGTTCTGGGAGAGGATGGTGATCACGAGCAGGTCGAGTGGATCCCTTCCTTCCAGCACGGGGTGGCCATAGATCCTCTCCAGGATGCCAATGCAGTCGAGAACCTTCTCCTCCAAGCCTTGCATGTCCTGGAGTCTGGCCAGCCCCCAATAATATAGCTTGCATCCGAAACCTAATTAGGGAGTCGATTGAGAGGGATTATTAGATGCAGTTCCTCACCCTCTACCCCTTCCTCCTCTCCATGCTCATTGGAGCCCTGATAGGCACCGAGCGACAGCGCCGGCTCGCCCAGGAGAGGATCCGAGGAGTTGCTGGCCTGCGCACGTTCACGCTCATCGCAATGCTAGGAACGCTATCCTCCAAGCTCGCGGAGACCTATGGTCCCTTCTTCGCACTCGCAGCGCTCGCGAGCTTCGTCGTCCTGATTGGTATCAGCTACTCAGCCTCTGTCAGCGCCCAGCATCGCCTCGACCTCACAGGCGCAGTTGCCGCCGTGATCACATTCGCACTTGGGTTGCTCTGCGGGATCGAGGAGTCGAGCCTGCTTGCCGTGGCGCTAGGTATAATCACAACCTGGGTCCTTGCGACGAAGGCGATCACGCATAGATACGTGGAGGCCCTGACCGAGGCCGACCTCCTCGACACTCTCAAGATGGGCCTGATGGCGCTTGTGATCTACCCCCTCCTTCCAGAAGAGACAATCGATCCCCTGGGCGTCCTAAGCCTTAGGAAGATCTGGCTCATGGTGGTCCTCGTCAGCCTGATCGGCTACGTCGGCTACATACTCATCCGTATACTTGGCACCCGAAGGGGTCTATCGCTTACAGGCGTGTTTGGAGGGCTCGTATCGAGCACTGCGGTTACAATGGCGATGGCCTCTGAAGTCAGGGCGCAAAGGGAGATTTGTGCAACTGCCGTCTTTGCAGCTGCAATTGCGAGCTGCACCATGTTTCCCCGGATGCTCTTCATCGTCCTCGTGGTCAATCGGGAGCTCTTCTTGGACCTTCTGCCCAGCCTTTCTGCGATGACTATTCTAGGAGTAGGCCTTGCCTTCCTTCTCCTGAGGGAGAAGGGCGAAGGCGGAAAGGATATCGGCCTTGACGATCCCTTCCGCATCGTCCCGGCCCTGAAGTTCGGGGCCTTCTTTGCCTTCATCCTCCTCATATCGAAGATCGCAACGATCCACTTTGGGGATGCTGGCACTTACGCTGCAAGCATCATATCAGGGCTTGCCGACGTCGATGCCATAACCCTCTCGCTCGCAACGCTTGCCCACTCCGGCCTCAGCCCGGATGTGGCGGTGAAGGCAATTATAATGGCAGCCATAACAAATACCCTCGTCAAGCTCACGATCGCGTACATTCTTGGGAGCAGGGAGTTTGGAGGCCGGATGGCAATGATCCTCCTGCCTACTGCAGCAGTCGGAATCCTCGTGGCCCTGGCGTTCTAGGAGAAGCCTGCGTAGAGACGGTTCGGCCGAAGAAGGCGACGCTCAAATCCTTTGGACGTTGCAGAAGCGCGAAAGAGAAGATGGGCCCGACGCGATTCGAACGCGTGATCCCCGCCGTGTAAGGGCGATGTCATAACCAGCTAGACCACGGGCCCTCGCCAGCACCACTCATAATTCTGGTGATATTAGATTCTATCGCTCCGATCTTGGCAGCGAGAGGAAAGGAAGATGGATGCCTCGCTGCTTAACATGGTAGCAGCGAGGTGAGAGATCGAGGCCGCGCAGAGGGCATCGATCACCCGTCCAAGAAAGCAATGGAGATGCAAGATGCTGCTGGTGCATACCTGAATCTTCCCATCAGCTATCCTTTGGCCTTCCCCTCAGCTTCCCCTCTGCCGGATGAAGGGGCCGGTTAGGGTCTCATCCAACACCTTCTTTGACGGCGGAGCGGTCATGAGGCTCACAACCACCATCACTATTATCGCCAGAGCAAAGCCGTATATGCTGAAGTGCATGGGGAGCGGGGCGATGAACTTGTGATAGTATCCAGCTCCGACGGCCCCCAGGAGTCCGAGCACCATCGAGTAGATAGCGCCCTCCCTCGTTGCCCTTCGCCAGTACAGGCCTGCGAGGACCGGGACGACGAACGTTGCGAGCATTACGCCTATTCCCATCCAGATCAAGAAGGCCAGCAGCTCGGGCGGATTGCTCCAGGCAAGGGCCAAAGTGACGATCGCCGAGATCGCAACCGCCACACGGCTGATGAAGGTGATCTTGCGGTCGGATGCATTCTTGTTGAAGAACATCCTGTAGATATCCCAGCCGACGTAGCTTCCTATTGTGAGCATCAGGCGGTCGGTCGTCGACATCACTGCGGAGAGGACGATGACTGCGATCAGAGGGCCTGCGAATCCCGGGAAGGCATCCATAGAGCTCACTATGAAGCAGTAGTCCGAGGGATTGCTCACACCTGTGGGAAGGGTGATTATGCCGTCTTGGACCATGGACCTCGATGCGAAGCCTATGATCTTTACGAGGTACATCACGACCAGGTAGATCACGAAGGCGGCGACGGGCGACCAGCGAAAGAGCTTCTCATCCTTCGCCGAGAAGACGTTGTTTATAACGTGGGGGGCGGTCGCGAGGCCGAAGGTGAGGAGGAAGAAGAACGAGACTATGTACTCCGGCGTCATGAAGGCATAGCCTGCGTAAGGAGGATGCATCTGGGGATACCAGAGTTTGAGGAAGTTGGGGTCGATGCTGTAAAGGACGGCGTTGATATGGGTCATCCCCCCTGCGGCCTGGATGATAGCTGGACCCACCAGCAGGACGCCTCCAAGGATCATCAGCCCCTGCACAAGCGCGATCCAGGCAACCGCGTAGAGGCCTCCCAGTATCACATAGACCATCACTATCACAGCGCCCAGGACCAGCGCCTCGCTGTAGGAGATCTTCAGAAGCCAGCTTAGGACCATGCTGATCGAGACGTACTGGCCTACCAGGTAGATGAGGGAGACCAGTATCCCTGCAACCGCAGAGATTCCTCGAATGATGCTTGGGCTATAGAACCTGTGGGCGAGGTAGTCTTGAAGCGTCATATATCCCGTCTTGCTGGCAATGGCATGGAGCTTCACTCCATAGGCCAGTATGACGAATGATGCGCTCAGGGGAACGAAGATCTGCTCCCAGATGGTGGGCCAGCCTGCGACGTATCCGAGGCCGCTTACTCCAAGGATCGTCATGCCGCTGCAGATGCTCGCAACGATCATCAGAGTAAAGACCCAGAAGCCGAGGCTTCTTCCTGCCACGATGAAGTCCTCGGAGGACTTGATCTTCCTGGATGTCCATGCCCCTATGGCGAGCAGTCCCACCAGGTATATTCCCACGATTGTGGCCATCTGCATATCCACTTGAATCACCACCTCAAGGCCCAGAGAAGCAGTATCAAGCTGATCAGTACCGGAATTAGTGTTATCCCTATTAGTGTCTCAGTTGGCAGCCCAAATATGGTGATCCCTCCATGATATGTAACGCGGTGGCGTGTTTCAAAGTATCATATAAAGATAACCGTAGCCTCCCATCTGCGGCTGCCATGCCCCGGCATGACAGCCTTTTTTAGGGAGGAGGGCGATAGCGATGGATGATGAGCCATCATACGGCCCCAGGCCTGAGCGAGGAGGGAGATGGATTGAAGCTTCTTTGCGACTCCATGGCTCGAGGCGTCTCCAAGGCCATCTCTGCCATGATCGGAAACCCTGCAAGCGGAGCTTTTCTGAGGATGGGGGCGGACGGCACGCCGACGAAGTCCATAGACAAGGTCGCAGAGGATGCCGCCCTCTCCCCACTAGAGGGTAGCGGCATGGGATTTCGGGTGCTCAGCGAGGAGCTAGGGGAGGCAGTCATTGGAGGGGGCGTCCCCGACTACTTCTTACATCTCGATCCCCTCGACGGAACCTACAACGCCGTTTCTGGGATTCCATTCTACTCGATATCCATATTCATCAGCAACGAGGAGATCAGCTTTGGTTACGTCTACGAGATTCCGCGTGAGATCTGCTACTATGCCGAGGCCGGCCGGGGATCTTGGATGGAGGCAGGCGGAACCGTCACTCAGCTGGCGGTCTCGCGAACGGGGGCGCTCAAGGACTTCAGCGTCTCGGCGTATACGATACGCCCCAATACCAGGAGGATAGTCCCCCTAGGGGACAAGGTCCGGCGCATAAGGACGCTTGGGAGCACATCGATTGAGCTCTGCCTCCTTGCATCGTCCAAGCTCGACGCCTTCGTGGACCTGCGCGGTGCTCTAAGAGTCGTCGATGTTGCGGCTGGATGTCTGATCGTGCAAGAGGCGGGAGGGATGGTGAGCGACGGGCGAGGAGAGCCCATCCAGCTCAGGCTGGATATGTGGCAGAGGGGGTTGATGGTTGCCTCAAATGGCATCCTCCACAGGGAGCTCTTGGATCTCATTGGAGGGGATGGGGATTAGGATCGGCTTCGTCTCCAGGAACGATCCCGACTCGCTCCGGCTTGTCGAGAAGCTCGTGAAGCGGTTTGGCCCACGAGCCGAGATCATGGTCGATAGGGATGTCTCAAAGCAGATCGGTCTTGCGGGGCGGCCTGTGGAGGAGATGGATGCCGACTTCATCGTCTCAGTTGGCGGCGACGGAACCATTCTGCGGACGATCCATCGAATGAAGGACCCAATCCCCATATTGGGGATAAACATGGGCACCGTCGGCTTTCTGGTGGATGTGGAGCCAACGGATGCGGTAAAGACCCTCGAGCATCTCCTATTCGGATTCGAGGTAGATGAGAGGACGAGGCTCGAGATCTCGCTCGACGGAGAGATGCTCCCTCCGGCGACAAACGAGGTCGTCTTGATCACGGCAAGCCCAGCGAAGCTGCTTGACTTCCAGATAACCGTGGGAGGCTCACTTCTAGAGAGGCTTCGGGCGGACGGCATGATCTTTGCAACCTCCACTGGATCGACCGCTTACGCCATGTCTGCAGGAGGGCCTATAGTCGACCCCCGCGTCGACGCAATCGTGCTCGTCCCTGTCGCACCCTTCAAACTATCCGCACGTCCCTGGGTCATCCCGGGTGATAGCGAGATCAAGGTCGAGCTCACGCTCCCTGGAAAGGAGGCCTTGGTTGTGATAGACGGCCAGAACATGCGCAATGTGACCGACAGAGACGTAATCACAATTGGTCGCTCTCCCATTCCGGCGAGATTCGTTCGGGCCTCTCGGGACGGATTCTATGAGAAGGTCAAGACCAAGCTATCCTGATCTCCTATCGAGTCCAAGCTATCCCGATCTTCTCTCCACGATCTCGCGTCCCCTCTCGAGTATCATCACCATCTCGTCTATGCTGTACTGGCCCATAAGATCGATTGTGCGGGAGACCTTCTCGTAGAATTCCCTGATCATCGTGATCCTCTTCAGGAGATCTTCGTCCTCGTGCTCCATCAGGTACCTCTCCGACTGGTCCATGGCGCGACTGAGCAGCTCCACCTCCCTTCGGACCGTGTTCATCATTGCAAGGCGAAGAGTATCCGGAGCATTCACTATGAGGTAGAGGTGTCTCTTGTCTCCGGGCTTGACGACCCTTCGAACGAATCCCAGCCTCTCGAGAAGGCTCATATTTGCGCTTACAGTCGACTTGCTGTAGCCGGTCTCGGCCACGAGATCGTCCATCGAGCGAGGCTCATCTGCGAGGAAGAGCGAGCCCCTGAGGACGCCTACAGCATCGCCGTATCCCTTCAGCTTGGCTGACTGGATGCAAGCATCTGTTATGTAGCCCTGTACCACCTCCCTCGGAGAGGCCAAATCATCGCTGTTCATCAATTTAGAGATGACCACAAGCTTTATCTATGTTTCGCATGTTTCGGAAGTTCGATAATATCCGAATATTCGGTATCTGGTTGAATAAGATGAGGAAGACGGAGAGGCTAGGCGTCTGGATCGCGGACAATCCCATGGTGATCATCGCTGCAGCTGCTGTGATCACCATACTGGCATTCCATTATGCCCAGGAGATCGAGATGCAGGGGATGGCGACGGAGAGCTTCGTTGGCAAGGACTCCCCCCTGTATCAGATCTACGATCATCTCTTCGTGGAGCGCTTTGGATTCGAGTCCATAGTTGTGGTGATAGAGGGCGACGACGTCGCAAGGCGGGATGTGCTGGAGGCAGAGCTTCGTCTATCCGACGGGATGATGGGAGCACCGGGCGTCCTTGCCACAAATGGCATTGCAGATATCGTGGCGGAAGCGGCCGAGGCGCGAGATGGCAAACGAGCGATCCCGGATCAGGAATCGATCGATGCGATTCTTGCTTCCATCGATCCAATCATGATCGAGAGCATTATGCCTGACCGCAGGCATACCATGTTCGCCGTGGAGATGCCCATGTATCTGAGCGACGATGAGATGCGGGAGATCATGATTGAGACCGAAGGCCAGATGATGCTCGCAAAGTTCCCTCCTGACGTCGGCCTCGTTGTTACGGGAAGCCCGGCCCTGAGCAACTCCATCATGGAGGAGATGACAAAGAGCAACGGCCCCTTGCTTATGCTTGCTGGAGTCCTCATGGTCTTTGCCCTTCTGCTGGTATTTCGCCATGTAAGGTGGCCACTCCTGCCCATACCGATCGTCTTCCTCGGCATCATCTGGACCTTTGGTGCCATGGGCTTTCTGCATATCCCGATGACCATGGTCTCCATGTCCGCCTTTCCCGTGCTCATAGGAATCGGCATCGACTACGCAATACAGTTCCACAACCGCATCGACGAGGAGTTCGGAAAGGCGGGGTCACCAGTGAAGGCCGTGATCTCGACGGTCAATAACACGGCAATACCTGTCATGATCGCGCTCTCGATTACCGCTGCGGGTTTCGTTTCCCTCCTGACATCATCGGTTCCCATGACGAGGGACTTCGGTTTGATCTGCCTCATTGGCCTCTTCATGTGCTATCTCTCCGCCCTATTCGTTGGAATAACCGTTCTCGCAGCAGTGGAGGCCAGAAACGGCCGAAAGAGAGGCGAGGTCGATGGGGCTTCGAAAGAATCGTTTGTGGGCTCCTACCTCGAGGGCATGGCCGAGTTCTGCATCAATAGGTGGAAGGTCGTCTTGAGCCTTGCCTTCATTCTCGCCCTTGCTGGAAACTACGCAGACTCTCAGGTTGCAATCAACACCGACTTCAAGACCTACATCCCCCAGGACATGCCCCCATTGGTGCATTTCTGGCACATGAGCGAGATATTCGGAGGATCGGACGAGATCAACCTGATAGTACAGGCGGACGACGTGACAGACCCCCAGACCGTCAAATGGATGGACCGCTTCGGAAGCTATCTTCTTGGCTCAAGGGATCAGGTCTACGCGGTTAGCAGCATAGCAACCCTTATGAAACAGGCAACCGGCGGGGAGATTCCCACTACGAGGACCGAGATCCGCGATTCATTCGAGGGGATACCCCCTCAATTGGTTTCGAAGAACGTGGATGGGCATGATACGGCCATAATCAGCCTGAATATCGGCGAGGCGGTGAGAGATCTGGGCGAGGAGGGGATAGACCGTCTACTCAAGGAGGTCGAGAAGGACATAGCCTGGTTTCCGCCCCCGCCCGGAGTATCGGTCCGGGAGTCGGGCGATCTGGTCGTGATGACGACGGTGATCGGGGCCCTTACAACAGGTCGAACTGAGATGACGCTCCTTGGTCTCGTCCTCATATTCGCAATCCTCCTGATCATATACAGGGATATGATCAAAGCCCTTCTCCCAGTCCTTCCAATGCTCGTAGTGATCGGCTGGATGGGCGGCGTGATGTATCTGGGCAATATTCAGTATACGCCGCTCACAGCCACTCTCGGCGCCCTCATACTGGGCGTGGGCTCGGAGTACTCCATCCTCATGATGGAACGCTTCTACGAGGAGCTCGCCAAAGTAGGTGAACCAAGGGAGGCGCTGAAGACGGCAGTCAATCGCATCGGCTCGGCCTTGATCGCCTCGGGGATGACTACGGTCTTTGGCTTTGCCGCCCTCATATCCTCGCCATTCCTCATAACCAGCAACTTCGGCACGGTAACTGTGCTTGCGGTGATCTTCGCCTTGCTGACCACGTTCACGGTCTTTGCGGTTCTCATGTTGCGCCTGGAGATAAGGCGCAAAGCCTTCAAGGATCTCAAGCATCGCGTATTCAATTCTCAGAGGAGGACAACTCATTGAAGCTAATGCTTGCTCTATGCATGATCTTGGCCCTGATGGCCTCGGCCCAGGGCGAGGACAACTACATTCCCTCGGTCTCGGGGGAGAACTTCTGGACCTTTCATGGTTCCCCAGATCTGACTGCTGCGATCGGCGGCACGAACGAGTTCGACCGGGGGGAGACGGTAACCCTCTACGTCGACCTGATCAACTACGGCAGGTTGATGGGATTCGAGAAGGACAAGACCCCATCGTCCGCCGAGGATATGGCCCTCGCCGATAAGGAAGAGGATCTGGAGGATGCCAAGACGACAGCGATAGGTATCAAGGCGACTCTGGTATCCCCCAGCAACCTCATCGAGGTGAAGTCGGGAGACCAGGTCGTCGAGTCCCTCAAGGCGGGGGATAAGACCAATGAGCCCTTAAGGTTCACGATCCAGATCGCAAGCGATGCCCCTGCCGGGGAGTATCCGCTTCAACTGCGCCTTCAGTACGACTATCAGTATAACGTGGAGGTCGATGCAAACAAGCTCGATTCCGAGACCAACAAGCTCGTGGGCTTAAAGACGGCCTTCTGGTATCAGAAGGATAACCAGACGGTGACCGTCCCAGTGGTCGTGAAGCGCAAGGCCGACTTCGTCATAACGGCGGTCGAAGGCGAGATGCAGGCGGGGAAGAAGAACGAGATCCTCGTTACCTACAAGAACATTGGGGAAGATGCGATCGAGGACGGCATAGCGAGGCTATCCATCTTCAAGCCGTTCTCCTCGACCGACGACCAGGCCTTCATCGGGAACCTGGGTCCGGGCGAGGAGATCACCGTCCGCTTCAAGCTGGATGTGGACTCCGATGCCACCCCCAAGCCTTACAGCATTAACAGCGAGATCAAGTACACCGATCTGAGGGGGGACACGGTGATATCGGAGAGCATGAAGATCCCGGTAACCGTAGCTGCCGCAGCGCAGTCCATGTTCTTCCCAATGGTGATCGCGCTTGCAGTCATCCTCATAGGGGGAGGCTATCTGTATCAGAGGAGGAGAAAGAAGAGCTGAGGCGCTTCTTGCGCCCATCCTCCTCTTCCATCTGTAGTCACATTTTACCTAGCGGACGTCCTCCGCGACGCCCCGCCGCCACGGGCCAGTCCCCGACAGAGTCGCTATTTGTGCCTTCATACTGGCCTCGGGGTTGACGAGCGGCGAGTTTGCGAGCCTTGGCGGGAACTCGATCATGGCCTTGGGCCTGACCTCCCACTCATTTAGCCTGGTCTCCCACTCTTTTAGGCACATAGAGCCGCAGCATATCGATCTGTTGTGCCTAATATGGCATATAAGCTATTTGTGATAATCAGCATCAATCACCCCATTTATTTCCACTTGTGCCTAATAAGAGAGCGGCCTTCAACTCATCGAGCGTTGTGGGCTTGCAGATATAGCCGTCCATGCCCGCAGCGAGACACTTCTCTCGATCGCCCACAAGAGCATAAGCCGTCATGGCGATGATCTTAGGTCCATCTGGCCATCTCTGGTGTATGGCCTTGGTAGCCTCCAGACCGTCCATCTCCGGCATCTGTACATCCATCAGAATCACATCGTAATTCTTACGCTCCATGGCTTGCAGAACCTCGATCCCATTGGCCACCACATCAGCCTTGTAACCCAGCCTTTTGAGCATTCGCAAAGTCACGACCTGGTTAACCGTGTTATCTTCTGCAATCAGTATGCGCAACCCGTGGTTTGCCTGGTGAGCCAAATTTCGAGGGCTATGCCTTCGTGTATCGATCGGTTTACTAAGTGTGGTATCGACATTGATTGTAAAATGAAATGTAGATCCTTTGCCAATTTGACTATAAACCCATATTTTTCCACCCATTAGCTCCACGAGCCTCTTGCTTATGGCCAGGCCGAGTCCCGTGCCACCATACTTCCGTGTAGTCGAGGAATCAACCTGGCTGAATGATTGGAATAGGTTACTTCTCTTTTCTTCAGGAATTCCAATTCCCGTGTCCGTCACGGAGAAATGGATTTCATAGCAGCTGCCTTCCAGTTTTCTGCCGGAGATAGAGACGGCTACTTCGCCCTTATCCGTGAACTTAACGGCATTGTTAAGCAAATTAACCAGGATCTGACGGAGCCTGGTCGGATCACCTAAAATAATCCTTGGAGTGCCTT
Source organism: Methanotrichaceae archaeon (assembly GCA_016927425.1). Lineage (GTDB taxonomy): Archaea > Halobacteriota > Methanosarcinia > Methanotrichales > Methanotrichaceae > JAFGMR01. The sequence continues at coordinate 72,281 of JAFGMR010000020.1, forward strand.
TATCAATTAGGAATACGGTTCTCAGTCCATTTTCCAAGGCCGCGGTCGCCACAAGATCCAGTGCCTCCTCAACACATCCTTGAAGGTCGAAGGGCTGGCGCTCCAGTTCGACCTTGTCCGCTTCGATTTTAGAGAGGTCAAGGATGTCGTTTATGATAGTAAGCAGCATTTCCCCGCCGCTGCGAATGAGCTCAGCATAGTCTTTCTGCTCGGGAGTAAGGTTCCCGTCCAGTAGAAGGCTTGTCATACCTATGACCGCATTCATGGGGGTCCTGATCTCATGGCTCATATTGGCCAAAAACTCGCTCTTGGCGATGCTGGCCATCTGCGCTTGCACGGTCAGCTCGTTGGCCCGGACGATGAGTTTCTCAAGACGCTGGTTGATTTCCAGCAACTCCGCCTCCGCCTGCTTGCACTCGGTGATGTCGCTAAGCACGACGCGGCACACAGGAACGCCGTTGGTGTCATGCGCCGCGATCGTTTCCAGCCGCGCCCAGAATGGAGGACAATCCTTTCGCAACAACCGCAGCTCGCATACCTGCAGCTGACCGGTTTCAATGCACTGTTTGCGGTAGCGGTAGCACCTGTCAAGATCATCGATCAGTATGAACCGGCTGATCGGCTGTTTGACCAGCGCGTCTCGGGCCAGGCCCAGCATAGTGGCCGCGGTGAGGTTGGCTTCCAGGACCAGCCCTCTTTCGGAGAGAGTAATATAGCCCACCGGTGCCAGGTCATACAGGTCGAAATAGCGTTCCCGTGAAGCGTCCAGTTCCGCCTGGGCCCGGCGAAGTTCCTCGTTCTGCATGGTAAGCTCGATCTGATGCACCTGCAGCTCGTGGAGCATCCGGCGTGTCTCTTCGGGGGATAGGGTCTCGATATTTTCCGGCGATGTGGATACATTTTCCCGGGCTATCCCTTCAGCCCGCTTGCGCAGTTCTGCGGCGTCGATGGGCCGGTTATCCTCGCTGGTCATGATGCACCTCCTAGGTGTTTCGGCGGCTTTTGTTCTGCGCTTGTGATGACGGGAGCGAGAACGCAGACGATGATTTTGCCATCAATGTCAAGATAGTGGGATGTAACATGGACCGGCACCATGCGACCATCCATCGCGTGTAGGGAGAGCTCAAAAGAGAGTGATTTCTTCTGCTTGAGTTCCTGCCAATGAGCGTTGAAAGCCTCGAGCGTGAACGCCGGGTCGAGATCGTAAACCGCCATCTTGAGAAGTTCTTGGCGCGAGTATCCGAGCAGTCGGCACAGTGCCTCGTTCACATACAGGTAGTTGCCGCCGGGATTGATCCAGGCAATGGCATCGGTAGCGATATCGACCGAGAACTGCGCTAGTCGCAGCTCCTGCTCCGCCTTCTTTCGCTCGGTGATGTCATGAACAATGGAGTGAAGGAGTTCTCTTCCTTTCGATTCGATCTTGCTGCTGAACACCTCCACGTCCCGGATGGACCCATCTGCTCGCCTGTGACGGAATTCAAAATAATTCCGTTCCTGGACTCTTGCCTTTTCCATCTCCTGCGTTGTTGCCTCGGATGAAAGGGCGTTGATGTCCTGAATCCTCATTCCTTTTAACTGCTCCCGCGTCCATCCGTAGAATTCTGCTGCTGCAGCATTGACGTCGATGATGCTACCGTCAGCGGCATCGATGATCAGCTTGATCGCAGCGTGTCGTTCGAACTGGTTCCTGAATAGCGCCTCGCTCTCTCGAAGCGCCTCATCTGCCTTCTTCGCCTCGCTGACATCAACAAAGGTGATCACCGCGCCCTCGATCACGTTGTCCTGGGTTCGATAGGGCAGGATGCGCATGGTGTACCATGCCCCCGTTTGGGTCTGAACATCCACCTTTTTGGGAATCAGTGTGTCCAGGACCGTCTGCGTGTCCGCCAGCAGATTGTCGTAGCCCACCAGGTTGGATACAATGTGACCAACTGGCCTTCCGATGTCGCTTTGGATCAAGTTGATGATCCGGGTGGCAGCTGGGGTGAATCGCAGGATACGCAGACAGTGATCCACAAAGACGGTGGCGATTCCGGTGCCGGCCAGCAGGTTGTTCATGTCGTTGTTTGCGCGCGACAGGTCGGCCACCTTGGTTTGTAATTCTGCGTTTACCGTGGCCAGCTCCTCGTTGACCGACTGCAATTCCTCCTTGGAGGTCTCCAGCTCCTCATTGGTGGACTGCAGTTCCTCATTCATCGACTGCATCTCCTCATTGGAAGATTTGAGCTCTTCATTAGATGTCTCCAGCTCCTCGTTGGTGCTCTGAAGATACTCTTCTCTGGCCCGTAGTTCATGCTGGAGCTTGGCGATGCGGGCGTCGGCGTCCGTAGTGGCTCCGTTCGCGCCTTCGCTAACCGACAGGGCGGCGGCCTGCTGCGCCGACGGGTGCTCAAAGGGCGGCGAATGCTCCAAGATGACCAGGTAGAGGTGTGCTTTGGAACTCTCGGAGGAGCGAGTTGCCACCGGGCGGATGGAAAGGTTGACCCTTGTAAAGTCGCCGTTGGTTTTGACGCAGAGGCCCGGGCAGCGCACTATCTCCCGACCGGCCGCAGCTTTGTGCAGGGCTAGGGTCAGGTCGCGTCGCAATCCTTCGCGGGCCATCTTGAGTATGTTGCTGATGCCGGCCACGCCCGGAGCCGGCTCCAGGTACAATCCCGTGCGGCCGTGCAGGTAGAGGATATCGCCCTGGCGGTTGACGAGCGCGGCTGCCGGGGCGACCTGCTGCAGGAGCACCTGTTCGGTCAACTCACGTAAGGGCAGTTTTTTGGGGCCGGCCGTCTTTTCGGCGACCTGCGAGAGTGCTGCATCCCCAGCCGTCATTGGCGACAGAAATTTGCCGAGAGCGGCACGTTGTGTGCTTTGGAAACCATCCTTGCGCTGATACAGCTTCAATTTGCGGTCCAGCGCGACAAATAGATCTCCGAACTCGCCCACGGTCTCGGAGGTGCCCAGGAATAGAAAACCCCCCGGGTTCAGAGCATAGTGGAAGAGGGGAATGAGCTTTTTCTGCAAATCCGCGCCCATATAGATCAAAAGGTTGCGGCAACTGATCAGGTCCAGCTTGGAAAAGGGCGGGTCTTTGATCACATCTTGCTCAGAAAAGACAAGCATGTCGCGTATGCCTTTGTGGATGCGGTAGGCTCCGCCGTCGGGCTCGGCCGTAAAAAAACGCGTGAGGCGCTCCTCTGAGATGTCGGCGGCGATGCTGGCCGGATAGATACCGGCGCGGGCCGTGGCAATCGCCTGGCTGTCAATGTCGGTGGCAAAGACCTGCACCTTGAAGCTCCGCTTCAGCGCCTCCTGACGCTCGGCAAGCAAGATGGCGAGGGAATAAGGTTCCTCGCCGGTGGCGCAGCCCGGCGACCAGACGCGAATCGGGCCGTCTTCGATCTTGCTGGCAAAGAGCTGAGGGATTATCCGTTCCTCGAGGGCTTTGAAGGCCTCAGGGTCGCGGAAAAAGTTGGTGACTCCTATCAACAGGTCGCGAAAGAGGGCTTCCACCTCTGCCGGAGTCTGCTGCAGATATTTGACATATCCGTCCATCGTTTCGATCTGATGAATGGCCATGCGCCGCTCAATGCGACGCTGAATGGTGCTCGGCTTGTACTGGGAAAAGTCGTGGCCGGTCTCGGCGCGCAGCAGGATGAAGATCTTTTTCAGCGCATTCTCGGACTTGGGCGCCGGGGCGGTGGGGGCGGGCCGGGGGAACTTGCCGAAGGCATGGGCCACATAGGCAATGAGCTGGTCCGGCATCTCTGCCGGCGGCAGTTCGTAGTCCACCTGGCCGGTTGCGATGGCGCTTCTTGGCATGCCGTCGTACTCGGTGGAAGCGGGACTCTGGGCCATGACCATGCCGCCCTCGCCCTTGACCGCCCGCACTCCTTGGGTGCCGTCCCTGCCGGTGCCTGAAAGCACGATACAGATGGCCCGCTCGTGCAAATCCTGAGCCAGTGACCGGAAGAAAAAGTCAATGGGCATCCTCTGGCCCCGGGGGGCGGAGGGCTCCATCAGTTGCAGATTGCCGCCCAGAAAGGCCATATCGCGGTTGGGCGGAATGATGTAGGCACAGTTGGGGCGCACCGTCATTCCGTCCTCGACCTCAAAGACCTGCATGCGGGTGTAGCGCCGGATGAGGTCTGTGAGAATGCTCTTGTGGTCCGGGGCCAGGTGCTGTACCAGGACAAAGGCCATGCCCGGGTCGGTGAGGGTAGGCATGCCGGAAAAGAAGGCCTCGAATGCAGCAAGCCCCCCGGCGGATGCGCCGATGCCGACGATAGGGAAGTTCGAATGCTGCCTTGCCGAGGTTAGGGAAGGCGGATCGGTCACGTCTGCCAGTTCGGCCTTCGCAATGGATTTCTTCTTACGGGTCATATCGCGCTTATCCTTTGGTCAAAGAGCGGCTTTCTCTGATGGGAAGAGCGAGAGAGAATGTGGAGCCTGATCCCAGCTTCGACTCCACCCAGATGCAACCGCCGTCGGCGCTCTACAATTTTATTGGATATGGCAATCCCAAAATTCCCATCCCGTGCATCCGGACACGCTTCACGGTAAATGGGCTCACCTTCATCTCCACCGCGATCCTATTGGTGTTATCGCATCTTGTTTTGGCCCGAATGGTCAAACGCCGGCCGCGCACCCCGCAGCAAGCCGAGTGGAATCACGTTCTAAGATCGACGGGAATCATAGCGTCTCCATCTGTCCAGAGCAACGCGCTAACATCGATCCCATTCACCATCTGGCGCTCCATTCCACACATTTGATGATATACAAGATCCATATTTTAGTCATATAGTTTTTTCATCATCGAATCGTTGCCAACCAGGACGCCTTTGTTAAGTTTAGCAATATTTGCCTCATTCCACAACGCACCCGTGTCAGGAAGCAGTCCCTGCAGAATATGGGTAAATGCATCATGAGATGGGCCATCCTCTCTCGGAAAAGCTGATATTTTTCAGCATAAGTAGACGCATCCATTGGTGCAATTAGAGAGCTGATATGATCTAGATCTTTACATTTTGGTGATTTCACACTCTCGCAACCCCCTATATCTGTATAACTCAATAGGAGCTAGTACATATAAAAAGATTTCGCCAAGTGAGTAACTTGACAACGTCACAGTAGGCATCAAATCGATAACATTAGGAAGTGATGATTTGGATATAATTTTGAACTATATATCAACATCAACCGGACTAAATCGATAGCAGAACCTTACACTACGAATACAAAATCCACCGGTATATATGCCGGGGGCGGGATTCGAGCCCGCGACTTCCAGATGACCCAGGCGCCCATTATGCGTTACCCTATGAGTCTGGCGCCCTAACCAGCTAGGCCACCCCGGCATCCCTCCTCGACCGATTTGTTACATAAGGGTTATGCTCTAATCCGGGCCCGGCTCGCAGCGATCCGGCGGAATCCCCGAAGGGGGATAACCTTATCTTGAGCCTTCGAGATACCGGTAAATCCGATGCAATCGAGCATATCCGGCAAGGTGAGCGACTCGCTCGCCGATAAGACCGTCGTTCTCGCGGTCACCGGCAGCATCGCCGCGGTGAGGACGCTTGACCTCGTTCGCGACCTGATCAGACGCGGGGCGAAGGTCCACTGCGTCATGAGCGCTGCCGCCCAGCAGATCATCCACCCGCACGCCCTCGAGTACGCCTCCGGAAACCCCGTGATAACCGAGATCACGGGAATGGTGGAGCACGTAGCGCTCCTCGGCGACGACGGGGAGGCAGACGCCTTATTGATCGCTCCAGCGACTGCGAACACCATAGGGAAAGTTGCTCTCGGAATCGATGATACCCCGGTTACAACTTTTGCAACAACCGCCATTGGGAGCCAAAAAGCAGTCATGGTCGTCCCTGCAATGCATGAGGCGATGTATCGCCATCCTGCTGTTCTAAGGAACCTCGAAGTCCTCAAGGCAATGGGGGCAATCGTCGTTGATCCTCGGCTGGAGGAGGGAAAGGCCAAGATCGCCGAGAACTCCCGGATAGCGCTTGAGATGGAGAGGATGCTTGGACCTCGAACCCTCGAAGGAAAGAGGATACTGATCACAAGCGGAGCAACGGCCGAGAGGATAGACCCCATTCGAATCCTCACCAACCGGGCCTCCGGACGGACGGGGGTGGAACTCGCCCTGGAGGCCTACAGACGAGGCGCCATGCCGACGGTCGTCCATCGGGCCCGTCTCGGCCTTCCCTTCCCCGAGATCTACGTCGAGTGCGCTGCGGAGATGCTCGAGGCCGTTCTCTGCGAGCTAGACTCCGGGTACCATGCCATGATCAGCGCCGCTGCCATCGGCGACTTCACCCTAAAAGAGAGCTCAACGAAGATCAAGTCGGGAGGGGATCTCGCGCTCAGCCTTGTGCCAACCGTGAAGGTCGTAAGGACGGCCCGCTTGGCCCATCCGGACCTCGTGATGGCTGGATTCAAGGCGGAGACGAACCTCTCGGAGGATGAGCTGCTCTCCCGGGCCCGTGAGTCCATGATCGCCTCAGGCCTCGACCTGATGATAGCAAACGACGTCGGAGCTGGAGGGATGGGCACCGAGGAGAACAGGGTCTTCATACTGGGCGGAAAAGGCTCCCAGATCCAGGTGACGGGGAAAAAGAGCCTGATCGCTCGAAGGATCCTCGACGCCCTCGAGGAGGTGCTGCGCTGACGGCCTCCGCTGCTCGAGCCCAGGCCCGAGCTCCCGCTCATATCACAGGCTTCTTTGCGCCTTACAGGCACCTGGATCCGTCCAGGGCCGGCTCTCGTGGATGCGGTGCAACCCTAGCGCTCGATGCGGTAACCACCGTCGCTTCGGCCGAGGAGACCATCGTCCTTCTAAACGGCAAGCCAACACTCGCGCCGGTTACGAGATCGGTCATCGAAGCGCTCACCCATGCGCCCGTGGTGGTCTCGACGGATCTTGAGATGCCGCTAGGGTCTGGCTTTGGCGCAAGCGGCGCGGGCGCGCTTAGCTCTTCTTATGCGATCAACTCCCTCTTCAACCTGGGATTTTCCTCTGACCGTCTTGGAGAGGTCGCCCACGTCGCCGAGGTGATGAACGGAACGGGCCTTGGCGACGTCATCGCTCAAAACACCGGCGGACTTGTGATCCGCCTCGAGCCGGGAGCGCCTGGGATCGGCAGAGTGGATCGAATTGCTGCGCCCAGCCTGGAGGTCGACTGCGTTGTTAGGGGTCCAATCTCCACGAAGGAGGTGCTGAGCGATCCCGGCCTCGTGCGCCAGATCGGTTGCGCCGGCGAGGAGGCACTTCGCGAGATCGTTAGACGACCCAACTTCGAGAGGTTCATGGAACTCTCCCACAGGTTCTCGATCGACTCAGGCCTCGCGCAAGGCTGGATACTCGACGCGCTAGAAGCGGTCGAGGCGCTCGGAGGACTTGCCAGCATGATAATGCTCGGCGACGCGGTCTTCGCCGTCGGCGGAAGGGAGGCCTTGTCGGAGTTTGGACCTGTGATCACGACCCATATAACGGAGCGGGGGGCCTCCCTTGACTGAGATTCCAAAGACACATCCGCGATACCTCTCCTTGGTTGCCAGGGAGAAGGTCGCCGCAGGGGTTGCGAAAGGATTTACGAGCACCCAGGGCCTGATCGCCCAGGGACGCGGAGAGGCCTTCGACTACTTGATCGGAGAGAGGACGACTCCTTCCGCGGCAGAGGCCACAAGGGCTGCTGCTGCCATGCTCCTTCATTCGAGACGGCCTGCGATCAGCGTAAATGGCAACGTGGCCGCCCTTATGGCAGAGGAGATGGTTGCGCTTGCAAAGGCGCTCAACGCTCCGCTCGAGGTGAACCTCTTTCACAGGAGCGAGGAGAGGGTAGGGAGGATCGCGGACCTGCTTCGCTTTTTAGGGGCAGAGCACGTCCTCGGGGAGAGGCCAGATGCGATCGTTCCAGGGCTCGATCACGCCCGCGCCAAGGCCACTAGTGGCGGAATATACGATGCAGACGTCGTGCTCATACCACTGGAAGACGGCGACCGCTGCGAGGCACTCCTCGCCATGGGAAAGAAGACGATTGCAATCGACCTCAACCCTCTGAGCCGGACGGCCGTCAAAGCCACCATATCAATCGTTGACAACGTGACAAGGGCCCTTCCAAACCTCATCGCCGCAATCGAGGAGCTGAAGCGATCCTCCGAGGGGGAGATCGAGGAGATCCTGGCCAGCTACGATAACAGGGCGGCTCTTAGAATGAGCCTGGAGGAGATCAAGTCGACCCTCTCCAGGGGCTGAACTGCGACAATTTGAAATCAAAAAGATTTTATCTTATAAGAGTGTTAATAAACTCCATGCCTTACACCCTCAACTACCAGGCGCTCGTCAACGCCGTCGAGGCCTCAACCGGTGCCCGGGGTTCGGTATACCCAAACGATTACAACTATGTGGCGCTGCCCTTGAGAACGGTTCAGTCCATGGTGTCCTCCCTTCCAGCATCATCGAGCACGCTCGAAGCTGGCGACTGCGACGATCGTGCCCGCAAGCTATGGTTCCGTCTCAAGGAGGAAGAGCCCCTCTCGGCGTGTGGGATGATTCGCCTCTCAGCGCCCGTCGCCCATGACATAGTGGGGGTGATAACAGAGGAGGACCTGTTGCTCTCCCAGGGCGCGGAGTCGGGAAGAGTCTCCCTATCGATCAGCCGCGAGGGACTGCTTCGAGAGGGCCTCCTCGGAGAAGATCTTCCCGAATATTCGGGAGAGATCATCCCCGCCGCTCCATCCATCTTGGCGAAGGGGCAAGTCGCGGCCAAGGTTGGGCCGCTCGAGATGACCCTCATCGAGCCCGCAACGAAGGAGATATTCAAGAGGTCTCAGGGAGGGCACTTCGGGAGAGGAGAGTGGCCTGTCGCCAGCATCAGGGCCTTTGCCGTCTGGTTCTAGCGACATTTGCAGCCATCTTGACCGACTGATCTGAGTCATCGATTAGTCGATCCAAGGCAGAGTCCGGCACGTTCGGGTTACAGGAAACGGCCTCTCGAACCATGAAGGACCAGTGCCCTGCGAGGGCCTCGAGAATCTCCGCCGGCGTGGCTGGGTTCTCGGCTACCTTGCGCCTCACCTCCCACATCCTATCCCTGGCGAGCGTCCTCAAGGCCTCCACCGGAGTCTTGGGATTGGCGGCAGCAGCCTCCCTCACATCCGTTATCCTATCCCCGGCAAGCCTCGTCAGCACATCCGGGCGGGAGGACCTGGTAGCAACCTTCCTTCGCACGACCCAGCTGATATCAAGGGATAGACGATCCAAGAGATCCTCATCTGCAACGGAATTTCCAGCAACCGCCTCCCTCACATACTCGCTCTCGTCTCTCGAAAGGACATGGAGTGAGGCCTCTCCAATGTTGGGATTCTTTGCCACGGCCTCCTTGACGATGTAGCGGCTCTCTTGGAGGCTGCTATCATAGTCTGACATCACGTCTTCTGCGAGCACGTCCAATAGCTCCGTCGGGGTCTTCCAGTTCAAGGCCACGGCCGAGCGAACGTAGCCATTCGCGTCTTTTGCAAGCAGACGGATGAGATCGAGGCTTGCGCTCTGGTTTCCAGCCACCCCTTCCCTGACCCAGGCCACGCTATCGCGAGAGAGCCTCGCCAGGATCTCGGCCGGTGTTGCCGGATTCCAGCCAATTGCGCGGCGCTGATGCCAGTCGAAGGAGCGAGAGAGCTTCTCTAGCTCCTCGACATCTGATTCGCCAGCGTCCAAAAGTCCGTCCTCCAGCGCCCTTCCCCCTTGCTCCTTTAACCCTTGCGCCATTCACCCTCGATAGAGGGTGAAGCGATAGAGATCCTCCAAGAACTCCCCTTGTCTACGGGTGTCATGCCTCTCGAGCCTTCTTTCCAATACGGGGAGATCGCCCACGGAAATCCCCTTTATGAGGGAGCGATCCCCGCTCAAGACGGCGTATTTGATCAAAGGTCGAAACCGCCCTAGCATGATGTCGAGCCTCCCTTGGACCTCCTCCATATGAGATCGGATATCCTCCTCCCTGAGCCGCTCAAACCTTCTCTGAGACCACCCACCCTTCGAATGCTTCTCCTTGACGACGCTATGCACGCTTTCAGCTGCCTCGAAACCTTCTGAGCTCAAGCTTACGCCGATGAACGTATCCCCCGCATGTGCGGAGACCAAGAGGACTGATGTCTCCAGCATATCGACGATTCCTTGAGTGGCGAAGGCGGATGCAGTCTGCACTGACTCCTCCTGGATGGGAAATGGGGGGATAAGCGCGATAGTGAAGAGCGTCGGATAATGGTAGACTAGAAAGCCCGTATCCGACTTTAGGGAGGAGAGAATTCGGGCTGAATCGGGCGGCAGCTCCTCTCCTTCCCTCGTCCATGCGCTTATAAGATCCTCGCGTGGGGAATGTTGCTCTCGCAGCCGCTCTCCAAGCCTTGCCACCTCTCGGGGGCGAAGCGGCCAAGATGCAATAGACGCTTCTGCGGCATTCGGGGGCTGCTCCTGCACGGCTTGGGTTGTCTTTTGCTCCAGCTGCTGCTCAGCCTTCTTGAGGGCCTGATTTACCTCCTGATAGTCGCTCGCAAGCCTTCTCAGGCGAGCCTCCTTTCTTTCAAGGCTGGATGCAAGCTGCGAGCTTTCCTGCCTGCACTGGGCAAGCTCCTCCTCAAGCTCGGCTACCCTCTCCTCCAACCGCCTCTTGCCGAAGAGATCCATCCATCACCACCTCGCTCTTGGAGATAGAACAAGCCCCAATAAGGGGACTTAACGGACTCGCTGGGACTCGAACCCAGGTCAGCGGGTTTCTTCGAATGCTCTCCGAAGCCCGCTAGGATATCCTCTACCCTACGAGCCCACCATATCCGTCAAGGGAATCGGTCAGGTAATAACCTTTCCCCGGAAAAGCAATTGACCTTCTGGGGCCGGGACCGGGATTCGAACCCGACTCGAGGGATCCACAGTCCCACAGGATAACCACTACCCTATCCCGGCGCCAGCCGAGAGACTCATTCCAGGGAGATAAAACTTTCCCCGGACCGATAGGCCCTCTCGGCCGTCTCCACAACAAGGCTGATGAGGTCCTCCGGCCGGTCTATGTAATAGACGGTCCCAAGCCCCTTCAACGCCTCCTCCACATTCCTGTCCCTTCGCTCCTGGTCGATGCAGAAGAGGACGAACTGGCCACATTTCGCAGCCATCTCGATTTGCTCCCACTCGTTGTAGAGGTTCTGGATCTGTGTGTCGGTTATGCAGAGGATGAGGCATCCCTGCTTTTGCCTTGCGAGGCGCAAGATCTCTCGTCCGGGGATATGGGTGCGAGAGCCTATGTACTCCACTAGCACCTCCTCGATCGCGCTTAAGTCCCTCGTCCAGCTTTGAGCGATATACCTCTCGCTGAAGTTAATTGCCGCAATCTCAGCACCCTCGCCATGGGCAAACTCGGAGGCTTTAAAGGCGGAAAGCGTTGCGCTGTGGGTCTTGCTGCCACGGCGGTGTCCATCCATGGAACGGCTGCTGTCCAGGACGACGAGGAGGGAGGGAACCTTCCCCCTTCCCGGAACCATCTGGCCCCATTCCTCTTCCCGGCGATAGGTCGTGATCCCTGGGATCAAACGAGGGCTCATGGATAGGGAGTAGGCGATATCGAGCTCGCTAGGCGGATCGCTAAGCCTCCAGCGCGTCGGAGAGGAGGGATAAAAGCTCTCCCTGACCTGCCGAAATGATTTGATCTCTATCGCATAGCCCTGATCCCGGTACCATCTCCGGAGATCGGCCTTGAGGCCAATGGATAGAAGTGCCTCTCGAAACTCCTCCGGCTCGAGCTCCCCTGCGAGGCTTGAGAGTGGATGCGCCTCTGCGTTCCCCCTCAATATCTCGAGCGCGCGCACCTCACCTCTCCCGAGCACGCCCGGATCGAGGGGCTCGAGGATGCGAGCCATCTGGCCGCACTGTCTCTCCCATAGTGTTTTGTCCCTGATTCCGGCTGAGAAGACCTCCACGAGGAGCTCCACCTCAGGTCGATCTACAAGGGGCAGGTCTGCCCCCCAAAACTCCCCCAGAAACCCCAGAACGACCGCGTCGAGGGAGGAGAGATCTCGACGGCCGAGCCTGCGCCAGCCAAGAAGCACCAACGCCTCGTCCTCAGGGCTTCGCTCCAATCGAAAGGAGTCTGAGACGATCTCCGAGAAGACGTTGACCATCCTCTTGGCGGCCTCAGGTGTAGGGCGCTCGAGGCTTCTAAGCGTTGCAAGGGCTAATCGACCCGCCGTCTCCAATGAGCGAGGGCAGAATATGTAGCGGACAATTAAATGGTCGAAGACGTTTTCCAGGTAGGGGTCTTCCCCCTCCATCATTTCAGGGGTGACCGTGATTCTGTAGTTCTCAAAGGGAAAGCCCCCCGGCCCCTCCTCGCCCAGGACCGGCATTGGAAGGAGTGGATGGTGCCAGTTGGCGCGAGAGATCTCCCAGATCTCAGCTATCCTTTCCGCCCAATATCCTTCCATCCTCACATGCCTCCGGCCCATAGCAAGCAGCCTCGATCTTTCCGCCTCGCATTCGCCATCCTGCCCTTGCGCCTGCGCAGCCGCCCACCGATATCCGGCCTCCGCTCATCATCAGTCCCAGGTAGTCGCCCACATCGCCCCCAACCCTGAGCCGCCCGGAATGCATCAACCATCCAACCCTCTGGCCGGCTCTGCCCTTCACAACCACGCGTCCCCCGGAGTTTCCAAGCCCGAGATAGCTTCCAGAGTCCCCTAGTATCACCCCCCACCCCCCGGAGATGTTCCTGAAGGCGTAGTCGCCAGAGGATCCGGCAACGATCCCACCGCCGCTCATCCCCTGCCCCAGATAATGGCCCGACATTCCTCTAACCCTGATCGACCCGCCCCTCATCCCCTCGCCGACGTGATCTCCCGCGCTATCGATGAGCAAAGAGCCTCGAGCAAGCTCGAGTCCGGCGTAGTCCCCGCCTGGCACCTCCATCGGCTCGACGCTCCCCTCGGCGGCGATGCTCGTGAGGTAGCCCCAGATCAAAGCCTCCCTCTTTCCCTCGGGAACGAGAGATATGAGCCTTGAGAGAAGCGCACCATTTGGGGCGAGCCTAGCCACAGCCGCCTTCTCAGGCCTGCCCTCCAACTTATCGGAGATCTCTTTGAGGCTTAATACCACGGTCCCCTTTCGCCGCTCGAGCCTACGTCCTCGCAACTGCCCTCCGTATGCCTCTTCCATGAAGCCCTTCAGGCTCATAGCATCCTCTCGAGCGCCGGGATGTAGTCCAGTCGGGCGAGGGGATCGTCGTACTCCTCAAGCTCCCTTATGGCCTGGGAGAGCGGCATCTCGCCGTCGGTCGCTCTCGACAAGATCATGTTCATCTCGCCTCGCTCGTTGAGCGTGCGATCGATGCTCTTCTCAACTAGAGCTCTTACGAGATCCAACCTTCGAGATCCATAGTATGGGGGCTGGTCGAAGAGGCTCCTCTGCGGCGTAACCCTATGCCAGATAACGTAAGGGGCAATCGCCCTCAAGACGTCCATCTTGGACCCCTCGGCCCGGCAGAGGAAAGAGAATGCCCTTGTAAAAGCCCTCAGGTCCTGGCGGGCCCTGTCGGAGAGGCCTTGATCCACCTGCCAGCAGAGGACCTCGGGATTGTTGAAGTAGTGGCAACCATGGCATAGACCCCGGCTGGGGCCGGTTCCATAAAGCTCCGTCTTGTCGAATGATGGAGCCCTCTCGCATACTGTGAACTCCCTTACGAGAGAGACGATGGCTAGCTCCACCGCGCTTCCAAGCTGCTGATCGGAGACCTTCTCGGGAAGGGCGTAGTACTCCTCGCGGCTCAGTCGTGGAAGCTCCCCTGCGAGGTCCGCTATCTCCCTCTCGCGCTCGGCGAGAGCAAGGCCGCATAACAGATCGGGCTGCGTTGCCGGGACAGATGCCGATATACGATCGAGGAGGGCCTCGTCCAGCGGATATGTTGCGCTGAAGTCGGGGTTCATCGTAGCGAAGTAGCAGGTATCCCCCGGCGTGAGCACCTGGCCGGCATAGGTCACCTTTCGCTTCTGCAGGAGCTCCAGGAATATGTTCTGCTTTCCGCTTGGAAACCTGTTTATCTCGTTTATCACCTTCCAGTTGGACCTCGCCCATGGTGTCCAGAGGATCTCCATCTCCCCCCCATTTGGGCGGGACCATTGGCGTGGATCGATGAAGCCTATCATCTTCTCCTCGGTCTGTTCGGGGTGGCCTGTGAGCATGAAATTCTCCACATCTTCAAAGGGGATTCCAAGAAAAGAGCAGCCGAGCAGGTTCACGAGGCTGGTCTTGTTAGCCCCCATCCCGCCGTAGAGCAGGAGAACCTTGTTTCTGAGACAGGCGTTGGCCAGACAGAAGTAGAGTAGGGAGTTGAAGCGATGATCGCCTATGCGCAGATCCTTGTCCCCCAGATGGAGGCGAAGGTCCTCTAATGCGACGACGAGGGAGTCGATCGATCTCAAGGGATCGGGCATGGTTTCGATAGGCGTAGCCGCAGGTATTTAAATCTCACGTGGAGTTGAAAAGGAGGGAGGCAAAAGTCGGGATGTAGGAGGGATAAGAACGTTTGCCGACTTTTGCTGGACTAAAGATCGTGATTTGTCGATATAAACCTTTCGGTGGGCTCGTCGCGCGTTGGAACGGATAGGATATAAGGGAGCAAAAGCCAGGATAATAGGAGGTGGGATCTCAATCGACTTTTGCCGTTCATACTTACGTCTTGCAACGTATATAACCATTACGGTCGCATACGGCGATCGGTAAGACCATCTAAAGGGATTCTGCGAGCCGACTGTGGTCATCTCCGCCCCGAATCCGTCCGGGTTCGTTTGGATCCAGCTCCCCTGGTTCCCAGTGCTGCCCCTCCAGGCCACAGACGCCCTCAAACCTCTTAAGCTCAGTCGAGAAACCGTGCAATTCATCATGACTTCTTGCAGAGCCTGATCCAGCAGTTTTCCGCATCGAGCACTTTCATCTACGTTATCCCATCACACTCGTCGAATTTGCTCAAGAGACCGGCCCCAAGTTCAAAGGACCGGCTCAAGTAAGGGGCATTAGGCCTCGTCGAAGCTGGGCTGGGTGCGGGAACTCAGAAAGTTGAAGATCTCCTAGTCGCTCATCTTGTGGGTGGAATTTCCTACACGAATGAAGGAGGCCGCCTTTATTGGTGCGGGAAAGCGATTGTTGGTGGACGAAGGAGGATGCCATTCTCCGTTACGCGTCGATAAGGATGGATAGAAAATGTTGACAAAAAGAGGAGGGAGCAAAAGCCAGGTGGTCTAGGAGGGAGGGAACAACGACTTTTGCGGTCATATGTTAGGCACTTGACGAATATATACTTTTCGGTTTAGTCGATCGCCGAAAATACAATGATTATATTATCTTATTGTTGCCACACGATATACAAAACACATGTATTAAGACTAAAAAATGCAGAGATCTGACCTATTGAACTCGATACGTTTTGCATATTAATATATATGAATTGAGAAAAGGAGGGGAGCAAAAGTCCGGATGTAGGAGGGATGCAAATAGGTTCCGACTTTTGCTAATATGTTATACGTCATTGGACGATATAAATCTTTCGGTTATGGCGATTGACGTCACCCGTGGTGGGTATCGCACCTCTGGCGAACCATCGCAACGGAGCTGGCCGCGACCCTGCGGTCGATTCTCTGCGTTAACCCATTCGATGCGGAAGAGGGGAATGTTGGCAATGGTCGATAAAGTGCCTGGCCCAAAGTCAATATAGCCATCCGACCAGAGAATTGATCTTCGATGGCCTCACAAACTGAGATGGGAGAATGATTCATGATATATACCATAACCCTCAACCCGGCGCTGGATCGGACCATCTGGGTGGATAGGATAAGGGAGGATGAATCCAACCGCATCGAGGAGGAGCACCGATATGCAGGGGGAAAGAGCATAGACGTCTCCAAGGTTCTGAAGAACCTCGGCTTGGACAGCGTCGCCCTTGGCTTCGTTGGCGGTTTCGCCGGCAGAGAGCTGGAAGGCCGGCTGCTCAACGAGGGCATTCAAAGCGACTTCATCCGCGTCTCGGGGGAGACCAGGATCAATATCATCATCCACGAGATGGAGACGAAACATCAGGTGGCCTTCAACGCCAGGGGGCCTCAGGTCCAGCCCCACGAGCTGATGGAGCTCGTCGACCAGGTATCGTCTCTTAGGAATGCCGACATAATCACCATAGGCGGCAGCCTGCCGCGAGGCGTCACTCCCGAGATCGTCCGAAAGCTCATAACCATGGCAAAGAAAGGCCAGACCAAGGTCTTTCTCGATGTGGACGGGGAGGCCCTAAAAGTGGGAATCGAGGCAGGTCCCCACATTATAAAGCCCAACATCCACGAGCTAAGCCACCTTCTGGGCCGTGAGCTGACCAATATCGAGGATATACTTGTCGCAGCGCGGGAGATAAACAAGAAGGGCGTCGAGATCGTTCTAGTCTCTATGGGAGCTCGTGGCATACTCATGGTGACCGAGGACGAGGAGCAAATCGCGCTGCCCCCCCAGGTCGAGGTGAAGAACACCATCGGCGCCGGCGACTCATCCGTTGCCGGATTCATACTGGGCCTTGTGAGCGGAAAAGAGCTTAAGGAGTGCCTCGCCTTCGCTGCGGCCGCGGGCACGGCGACGACGCTGAGCCATGGAACGGCGCTATGCAGAAAGGAGGATTTCGATAGGATTCTCCCCCAGGTTCAGCTGAAGGAGTTGAGGTAGATGCTCTCGATCAAGGTCCCACTGACCGTGCCGAAGGCAGCGCGGGAAGCTTACAAGAGAAACTACTCGACAATCACCAAGGATAGCGGGCGTTTGATGCTCTTTGCAGGCGATCAGAAGGTCGAGCACCTCAACTCCGACTTCTTCGGACCCGGGATCCATCCGGACGACAGAGATCCCGAGCACCTCTTTCGAATCGCTTGCAATGCGCAGATAGGCGTCTTCGCGTCCCAGCTGGGGCTCGTATCCCGCTACGGCATGGACTACCCAGAGGTCCCTTACCTGATCAAGCTCAACTCCAAGACCAACCTCGTGAAGACCGCCGATGCCGATCCCCTCAGCACCCAATGGCTGGAGATGGATCAATTGGTCGCCTTTGGCGAGGATAGCGGCCTCGATATCCTGGGAGTTGGCTATACGATCTATCTCGGAAGCAAGATAGAGGCTTATATGCTCAGGGAGGCGGCCCAGCTGGTCTTGCAGGCCCACCGGCACGGCCTCGTAACCGTGCTATGGATCTACCCGCGGGGAGCGGCCATCGAGGACGAGCTCGATCCGCACCTGATTGCAGGGGCTACGGGCGTTGCGTCGGCGTTAGGAAGCGACTTCGTCAAGGTGAACTATCCACATGGCACGTCTCCTGCAGAGCTCTTTCGTGAAGCCGTCTCTTCCGCCGGACGGACCGGGGTCGTCTGTGCCGGAGGATCGAGCACCGATCCTAGAGCCTTCTTGCAGAGGCTATACGACCAGATCCACATCAGCGGGGCGGCTGGAAACGCAACGGGAAGAAACATCCATCAGAAGTCCCTGGATGAAGCGACGAGGATGTGCGATGCGATATATGCGATCACCGTCGAGGGAAATGGGGTGGAGGAGGCGATGGAGATATTCCATTGATCCCCTTCTGAAGGAGGGGGTTTTGGCCAACGGGGATGCTTGACACCTCAACATCCGTGACGAGGACGCAAACAGGCCTCCAATGGGGAGGCTTCCATCGGATGGAAGGCATAGCGCCTCAGCGAAAGGTCATGCCAAGCTCGTATACCCCCGAGTCGAGGCTCTTTTTTATATCGAACTGCATCTCCTCGAACAAGCGAAGCATCGAGCGGTTGCCGACCATCACCTCGGCCGAAAAGCCGAGCAGGCCTTGCCTCTTTGCGAGATATGTGAGATAGGAGAGAAGCTCGGAGCCTATGCCCTTCTTCTGGCAGTCGTCCCTTACGACCACCGCAACCTCGGCGGTATGCCTTCTCTCGTCGATGCTGTACTGCCCGAGTCCGACCAAGAGCTCCATCTCGTCGTCCTCGACGATCGCAAGGATCACCATCTCCGCGGTGTAGTCGATGACTACGAACTCCTGAAGCATGCGATGTGGCATATCCTTCCTAGCCGAGATGAATCGAGTGAAGAGGCTCTCGTCCGAGAGGGCGTAGAAGAACTCCTTGATCAGAGGCTCGTCGCTTATCTTCACCGGCCGGAGGAGGACCTTCTGGCCGGAGCGGGTTGTGCGATAGACCTCCAGAAGAGAGGGATACATTCCCTTCTCGCCGGGGATGAAGGCCTGGTCGCTGTAGATCAAGCCGAGCGACTTCGCCTCCTGCAAGAGCCATGGACGAAACTTGGGATGAGATATGGAGATCAAGTCCATGGCCCTCTCGCGTATGTTCTTCCCCTGCAGGTAGACTATGCCGTACTCGGTCACAACGTAATGGATATCCCCACGAGTGAGAGTCACGCCTGCCCCCTGGCTGAGCGTCGGGACTATCCGGGATATCCGGCCGTCCTCGGCAGTGGAGGGGAGCGCAAGGATCGCTTTTCCGCCGGGGGCTTGTATGGATCCGCGCATGAAGTCGGCCTGTCCACCAACGCCGCTATGAAATATGGTCCCGAGCGACTCGGATGTGGCCTGGCCGGTAAGGTCGATCTCCATTGCGCTGTTGATCGAGGTCATACGCCTGTTCTTCGAGATGATGATGGGATTGCTCGTATAGTCGATCGTCTTGAACTCGACCGAAGGATTGTCGTGCAGAAACTCGTAGGTCTCCTTTGTGCCCATGCAAAACGATGCCACGGCCTTGTTCCGGTCGATGCTCTTTTTGCTGTTGTCGACGACGCCCTTCCTCATGAGGTCGACCATCCCCTCCGAGAGGAGGGCTGTGTGCACCCCCAGATGCCTCTTCTCCCCAAGGTGGGCGAGGACGGCGTTGGGGATCATGCCATAGCCGGCGTCTATCGTGGAGCCGTCCTCTACAATTCTTGCAACATATCGGCCGATCATCTGGGCGATCTTCGAAGGGACGCTCTCCACGTACTCCAGGAGGGGCTCGTCGTAAGGGATGATGAAATCAACATCGTCTATGTGGATGAATCCGTCGCCCTGGACCCTCGGCATATGGGAGTTGACCTGAGCAATCACAAGCGAGGCCTTCTCGGTTGCTGCCTTGACGATGTCCACGCTGATTCCGAGGTTCATGTAGCCGTGATGGTCCGGAGGAGTCGCCTGGATCAGTGCGACATCGATCGGTATACGCCCCCGGTAGAATAGATCGGGGACAGCGGAGAAGAAGATGGGCGTGTAGTCGGCGGCCTGGCGGTTTACCGCATCCCGTGTGCTCTTGCCAATGAAGAAGGTGTTCAGGCGAAAGTTGTCCTTCAGCTTGACATCTGTATAGGGAGCAGCTCCAAGCGTCCAGACATGAAGTATCTCCGCATCGAAGAACGCCTTTGGATGGCTTTTTACGTAGTTTGTAAGCGACAAGACGAGATACTGGGGCTCGGCGCAGCCCGTCCCGATGAAGATCCTATCTCCGGCGTGGATATGGCCAAATGCCCTATCCTCGGAGACGAGCTTGTCGGGCCATCTCGCCCTCATCTCATCAAGCCTCGACCCCATATCCCCGCAATAATTCATTTTCTGACAACCTCTCGACCGTTACAGCCGTTGATTGGCATTGGGATTAGATATACTTATTGAAGATGTGAAGAGAAGAGAGCAAAAGCCAGCAAAGGAAAAAGGAGGTGGGAAACCTTTCCGACTTCTGCCGTACTATCTCTACGTCAATCAACGAATATATAGCTTGCGGTCAGGGGGGGGTTCGATATAAGGGATGAATGCGTCATATAAGGGCATGATATCGAACTCCAGCGAGGTTAGATCCTCGACATACTCACCTCGGATCATATCGATGGAGAGAAAGGCGGAGCTTTCCGAGCGCTACTCCCCCCAGGTCCTCTATGAGCTCAAGTCGGAGATCTACGGCTGCTGCATTAAGCTGCTGACGCCCGCGAGGGATGTGATGGAAAGGTGGTCGGAGAGCTTCTACAACATGTCCCAGAACATCCGCTCCCACGGCCGGCTCTACGTTGTCGAGGACTCGGAAGAGGCGAAAGATCAGGTCCTCTACGACCCCTCTTCGAAGACGGCCTTTCTGATCAACATGGACTATTACGGCTGGATCAAATCCATCGCGCTTAGCGTTGCGGGCGATATACTGGAGGACGAACACGGCATCTACTCGGTGCATGGTGCCTGCCTGGATCTGATGGGCCGGGGGCTATGCATCCTTGGCGGATCAGGCGCTGGAAAGACAACCCATACCTACGGCCTCTTGCGCGATTCCCGCGTGAGGGCTGTCTCCGACGACTGGTTCTTCTGCCGTATCTTCGGGGATGATGTCCTCTCCTTTGGCTCGGAGAAGAACTTCTACATCCGCTCAGAGCTTGCCGGTATCTGGAAGGAGTACTCATCGCTTGTGAATCGGGCGAGGATGGACTCGGAAGGAAGGGGGGTGATCGACCTTCGCTGGGCCGTTGGAAAGGGGCGGATACTGCCACTTACAACGGCTGCAACCGCCATTATCCTCGTTCGAGATGGCGGGCGCCTGGTGCGTGAGCTCTCGCCGGACGAGGCCGTCTCCGTGGTTGTCGAGAACGGGTACTTCAATCCCCATCTACTGGTGAAGAACGACCTCAAGGAGCGGCTTCGAAGCAACTTCTTTGCATCCCTATTCCGCTCGGCAAAGGCATATCAGGTGAACACCGTGGGAAGCCCAGAAGAGACCCAGAGGCTGATCAGGGGGGTGGTGGGATTTGGCAATTTGCAGGGACGATAGGAGATCGCCACTAACCATCGTTGAACGCCGGCTTCATTGAGCGACTCGTGAGGCCGATTTGGTGCTAAAATGCGTTGGTATGCATTTCCATGCTCATGGATGCCCATAGGGCATGGAGGTTTTTCTGCTTTTTCGCTAAATTGGAACGTATTACCGCCCATTTGCGTTTATTAGTGGTTAAAACAGGATATTGATACGTCAATCTGCACAAGGCAACGATAAATCATCCCTCAGCGTGGCTGCTACATCTCATCTACCCCCCAAACGCCGGCCCTATCTCTCATCAGCTGCGACCTCCTGGGCCGTCTTCTGCGGGCAGTACACGATCGATACCAGCACAGATACGATGAGCACGAGGCCTACGACGCCGAGCGCGTATCCCACAGGTATTGGGTAGATCTCGGAGAGGAGCATCTTCGTCCCGATGAAGACCAGGATCGCGGTTATCCCGTAGTTGAGATACTGGAACATCGCCATGCACCCGGCGAGGGCGAAGTAGAGGGCGCGAAGCCCAAGGATTGCAAAGACATTGGAGCTGTATACTATGAAGGGGTCAAGCGTGATTGCGAGGACCGCAGGGATGGAATCCAGGGCGAACATCAGGTCGGTTACCTCTACCGCGATCAGAACGACGAATAACGGCGTCACCATCCAGCGCCCGCCAAGGCGGGCACAGAAGCTGCTCTCGTGGTAGGTCGATGAGGTTGGAATCAGCCTCTGGCAGAGTCTGATCACCAGATTGTTGCCGGGATCCGCATGCCCGTCCTTTTGAAGTGCGAGCTTCAGCCCTGTGAAGATGAGGAACGCCCCGAATACGTAGACCAACCAATCGAACCTCTCCATCAGTGAGATCCCCGTTACGATGAAGAGGGCACGCAGGACAAGCGCCACAAGTATGCCCCAGAATAGTACCCTGTACTGATGCCTGGCGGGAACCTGGAAGTAGGCGAAGATCACCATGAAGACGAAGAGGTTGTCCACGCTCAAGGAGCGCTCTATGAGGTAACCGGCTGCGAACTCCATGGCGACCTCCGGCCCCCTCCACCAGTAGATGAGAACGTTGAAGGCAAACGCCATCAGAACCCAGATGATGCTCCAGATAATAGACTCCCTTATGCCTATGACGTGGGACCGTTTATGGAATACGCCGAGGTCGAGGCCGAGGAGGATGAGTATAAAGATGTTGAATGAGACCCATAACGTGGCCTGTTCGGAGATCAAACAGCCCCCCATGGTCGAGGTTCGACCTGCCCGGTGGTATATCTGGCCGGCGAGGCCCTGGCCTTAAATAGGATGAGCATGGGACATCCACGGAAAGATCGAGATCCCCCCATAACGTTCTCCTCGGCGCATGTCGATTATAAATATTTCGGTTGAGGGACGATCGCCGTACATCGCTCAGCCCTTGAGCACCCGGAAATCCAGGACAACATTGAACCTCCTCGGAGCGTAGCTCCTCACCACACCGCGATAGAGGATCTCCGCCATCCACCCTCTCCCCTCCGCCGCTTCCTGGATGGCCGACTCTGGTGCGAATAGGTCATCAACGGAAGTGAAGGCATAGAAGTGGACCACCCCGCCGGATTTGGACGCTGTAAACGCCTCTTCCAAAAAGGCCGAAGCGCTATGCGGCAGGTTCATGATCGTTCGATCGGCGCAGTCTTTGCGGCCAGAGAGGTGCTCTCTGCAGTCCCCCTCCAGCACCTCCACCCCCAAGAGGCGGTTCTGGCGGACGTTCTCCCGCAGGAGATTTGCCGCTGCGGGATTCTTCTCGATGGCCACCACCCGAGCACCCATCTTGGCACAGAGCAAGGAGAAGGGTCCGACCCCTGCGAACATATCCAGTACTGCCTCGCCCGGTGAGACCTGCTGAGCCACCCTCAACCTCTCCGTCCCAAGCCTCTGGGTGAAGTAGGCCCTCTCGAGGTCTACATGGTAGCTGAGGCCATGCTCCTTGTAAACGGTCTTTGTCAACACTTCGCCAGCCACATGCTCGAACCTGCGGGTGCGATACTCCCCCACGACATCGGAGATGGGTGAGATTACGGTGCTGATGTTCTTGTAGAGCGATAGGAGAACGGAAGCGACTTCATCTGGGCGATCATCCTCCACAATGGCGATCTCTCCGATCACCTCGAAGGAAGGCCTTCTTCCCAAAAGGTCCTCTGGCGTGATACGGCGCGTATCGGGACGAAACTCCATCTCGACGGGTATGCCGCCAACTGCCGTAAGCGCTTCCGATTGATCGAGAACGGGCATGTAGATGGAGCCCTCATCCGAGGAGAGCCGAAGGCGCGGATGGAGGAGATCCATCTCAGCAAGCCTCCTTCTCGCAACCTCCCCGTCGGCCTTGGGAACCTTGATTCCCTTAGTCATTGCCATCCTCTGCCTTTTGGGAGAGCGGCATATATGCCTCTATCGGAAGCGCGCGAGAAGGCGGTTATGATCGCTGTCTCCTGGAGGTCCAGCGGTGTGGTGTAGTTATATATTATTCCTATGTCATGGAAAATACCAAATAAGATGGCAACATCAGAAAGGACCCATGAAGATTGCCATCGTGGGCGGAACTGGTGATTGTGGACGGGGCTTCATCCACCGCTGGGCCGAGAGCCATGAGATGATCGTGGGATCACGAAAGGCGGAGAAGGCGGAGGAGGTTGCAAAGAATGCCAAGCAGTACCTTCAATCACATGGAATCGAGGCTTCTATTAAGGGCACGGACAACCGAAGCGCTGTTGAGGAGAGCGATATGGCCGTGCTCACGCTACCGTTCCAGTTTGTGAAGAGCACATTATTGGAGATCGCGGAGTGCTTCAGCGATCAAGTCGTCGTATCCCCACTAGTTCCCATGTCCAGGAAGGGCAAGCATTTCGTATTCGCCCCCCCTGCACAGGGCTCGGCCGCCCTCCTCGTCCAGGAGCTCCTCCCAGCCTCCGTACGCATAGTGGCCTCCTTTCACACCATCTCTCACAAGGCATTCGAGGAGAAGGACCGGGTCTTGAACGGGGATGTGATTATGTGCGGGGATGACAAGGAGGCTAAGGAGATGGTCGCCGGCCTCGCCAAGACGGTCAGGAATCTAAGGCCTTTGGACGGGGGGCCCCTGGAGGTGGCCTCTCAGCTCGAGGCTCTTACTCCCATGCTTCTCAATCTATCTCGCCTCAACAAGGTCAGGAATGCCGGGATAGAGATCGTGGAATGCTAACAGCCCCCCTAGGCGGCCGTCCACTTTTCTTGTTTTCGCCACCTCACATAACATGGGCAGTCGAAATACAAGATGTCTCCGTTTGAAGCCTCCGCGATCGGAAGTTATATGAACAAGTTCTTGATATTTCTTAGAAAGACTGGCGGAGCAGGCGCGATATGGTGGCAAATGAATGGCATCTTACATGGATAGGATCTTGAAGGCGATTCAGGACTCCGAGGGAGGCCTGACCACGGTTGATGTGGCGAGGCACGCTGGCGTGAGCAAGACGACGGTAATTAAATATCTCTCAGTGCTGAAGTCCGAGGGCAAATGCGAGTTCACAGAGGTTGGGCCTTCAAAGCTATGGATGGCCAAGACCGCCTCCGAAAAGCCTCAAGATCGCCCCCGAAAGATGAAGGCGAATGGTGAGGACAATGTCCCCCTCCAGATCACCGATCTCTGCGGCAGCCTCTCCCAAGATGCCACCATATCTCTCTCCTTTCGGCTGAAGCCAAGGCAGATCTGTGCCCTTGTCGATCACCTTCAGCGATGCTCCAGGGAGTGAGAGTATAAAGGACAAGGAAGGACCATCTGGATCGGCTGGCGTTGGGCTGAACATACCCGCGGAGTTGAGGCAGTTCTTCCTGATGGAGGATGGACAGACACTTCTCATCAAAGGGCTTCCGGGCACAGGCAAGACCACCCTTGCCTTTGAGATCATGAGCGACCTCTGTCGGAAGGGAAATGGGATGTACATCTCGACCAGGGTGAATCCCACGAGGGTCCATGCAGTTTACCCTTGGATAAAGGATGTGATCCCATCCAACAATGTGATCAATGCCACACAGGCCAAGCTACTTCATTGCCTTGAGGGCATGGACGATGGATATGAGTCCGTCCTCAACTTCTTCAAGATATTATTCGATGAGGCAGAGGATATGGAAGAGCCCATGATCGTCATCGATAGCTGGGATGCCGTCCTCAACTACACAGCCGCGATCATTGGCGATGGACAGCACAGCTTCGAGCAGAACATCTGCGAGTTCGGAAGGGATCTCGGCATCCATCTCATCTTCGTCAGCGAGTTCGCGAGCTTGATGCCTCTAGACTACATCGTAGACGGCGTGGTCACGATGGAGCAGTTCCAGCTGAATGAGGGCTCCACCGAGGGCTGGACCCGCGGGATGAGGACGCGAAACGCCCGCAAGATCGTGCTAGAGAAGCTGCGGGGTGTCGCGATCCGCCAGAAGAGCTACACATGCACCCTCCACGGAGGGAGGTTCCATTACTTCGAGCCGTACAAAGAGAGGCAGATGGCTCGGATCGGCGGTGACGTCGTAAGGATTCCCGATCCAGCTGAGAGGATGATCTCTACAGGCATAAAGGACTTGGACGAGATCATAGGCGGTCTCGAGAGCGGAACCACCAACGTCATAGAGATCGAGCACGGGGTGGGCCGCAGGTACTATCAGATCCTCACCGCGCTTGCTTCGAATGCGCTGAAGAACGGCCGAGGGGTCTTCATCCTTCCCTCGATTGGCTACACGCTGAGCCAGAGGGACATCTTCGTCCCAACGAACGTCAAGACATTCCAGACCTTCGGCGATGATCTGGTCGAGTGGGGGCGCGAGATGCTGGCCGAATGGGATGCCTTAAGGGAGAGGACGGGCCGACCCATACTCAACATAATAGGCATGGACTCGATCGAGTTCGCCTTCGGATACAAGGAGCTTCTCAACCTGTCCAACCGCATGGTCAGCAAGTGGAAGGAGACCAACGACATCAACGTCCTGGTGGTCAAGACAGGTCAGGATATCATAAAAATGGCAATCCACTCCGCAGATACCTACCTGGTTGTGAGCGAGTTGAACGGGGGGCTCTGCCTATATGGGGCAATTCCGAGAACAGAGTTATTCAACATCTCGACCAAAGGGCAGAACATGATTACCCTCACCCCGATAGTCTAGTCGCCCCGGGCATCTCTTTCGAGATCTTTTATATGTTCCGAAATTTTATTAAGCGATCAATGGCCTAATCATCTGATGTGAATTCTAAGAGTCGAGCCGTGATCGATAGGTCGATACTGCAGGAACTAAGAGAGCTCCAGGAGGTAGGAGAGCCCGATATCGTCGCCGAGCTCGTCGATCTCTTCTTGGAAAGCGCACCTGAGAGCATTCAGATGATTCGGGAATCCCTGGAGAAGGGCGATGCCGACCTCCTGGCAAAGGCCGCTCACAGCCTGAAATCCAGCAGTGCAGCCTTAGGCGCCTTCGGCCTCTCTTCGATCTCCAGGGAGATGGAGATGAGAGGTAGGTCGGGAGACATATCGGAGGCTCCCGATATGTTCAACCGCCTGAGGTCGGAGTTCCAACAGGTAGAAGACGCCCTCAAAGCCGAGATCGAGTGAGGTCATCTCCTCAAATGGGACGCTGCCATTCTCTCCCTCTCCAGAGCCCTTCGGCAGCTGGGGCATAACCTCAGCCAAGAGAGGCCGCTCGAGTCGATCTGCAGATCACGTGGAATACTCGCCTTCAGCCGCTCCAGCATGGGCTCTGTGATAAAGCCCCTTAGACAATCCTCACAGGGGATCAAATGGAATCGAAGCGTGATCTCCGGCGCCCCCGGGCGTTCGTCGCCAAGCGATATTGCCTTCTCCTGACAGGCCTCCTCGCAGATGGTGCAGTCATTTCCGCACGTGGATGGAAAGATGATCTCCCGCACTTCATCGTCCATGATACGGATTTTGCCTTCAGGGCAGCTCTCTTTGCAGGCAAGGCAGCCAATGCACCTTCTCTCGTCGACGAAGAGCGATCTCATCTGCGCACCCCCTCAATTGCCCTTGAGGCGCGCAGCACGGCGCGCGTGCGGGCCGCCTTTGAAAAGGCCATCTCCTCTCTGAAGGCCAGCGCTCCTGAGGGACAGGTAGCTACACAGGCGGGGCTCTTCTCCATGCAATGGTCACAACGCTCTGCCTTTCCGGCCCAAAGATCGACGAGGCCAAATGGGCATGCCAGGAGACAGAGCCCGCAACCGTTGCACCTCTCGGGGACGAAGGAGATCCCTTCTCCCTCCTGAACGAGAGCCTCTGTTGGACAGGCCATGGCGCATGTAGCCCTCTGGCACTGGCGACATGTCATTGGAATAGAGATGCGATCCCTCAGGATAGCGACCGAGATCCTGCTCGTGCCATGGATTCTTCCGCATGCAACCTCGCAAGCCCTGCATCCCAGGCAGCGATCTAGATCGACATAGATCGATCTCATCCTTCAGCACCTCTCGATGCGACAGGCCGCAATCTTCAGCTCGCCCATCCCGGAGTGTTCATCTCGATAGCCCCTGACGAGGTAATTCGCACCGGGGAAGTGGAATGGCATGAAGAGGGTGCCAGGCATCACGCGGTCGGTCGACCTCGTCCTCGCCATCGCCTCGCCACGTGCCGTTGTCACTACCACGTCAGCGCCATCATCCAGTCCCAGCGAAAGGGCATCTTTGGGATTGATCTCCACGAATCGATGGGGTGCCATTCCGAGAAGCGTTGCGCTCCTCATGGTCATCGATCCTGCGTTGTGATGGGCGCCGATCCTTCCAATTATGAGGAGGAATGGATAGCGACTGCTCGTCTCCTCCGCAGTTCGTCGAAAGTGTACCGGCCTGATAATTGCCCTCCCCCTTGCAAGCGGGAAGGTCTCCTCGTGGAGGATGGAGATCTCGCCCTCCTTCTTGCAGGGCCAGAGGACGCCTTTTCCATACGCCGGCCGAACGCCTCGATATATGGGCACGATCTCGCAGATCTCATTCATCACCTCCTTGGACGAGCGGTAATGGAAGTTAAGTCCCAGCCGCTTTGCCAGGCTGCAGATGATCCAGAGGTCTGCCATGGCCTCCCCCGGCGGCTCAACTGCTTGTTCATACCATTGGATGCGCCGTTCAGTCGACGTAGAGCTTCCCTCCTTCTCAGCCCAGCAGGCAGCGGGGAGGACAACGTCTGCGAGACGAGCGGTGTCCGTCAGGAATATGTCCTGAACGACGAGGAAGCCAAGCTTTCCCAAGGCCCTCGCGGTCCTTTTGCTGCACGGGTGGGTGTTCGCTGCATCCTCGCCTATGATGTACATCGCCTTGATGGTGCCGTCCAATGCAGCGTCCATCATCTCAAGGGAGGTGAGGCCAGCAGCCTTGGGGAGGCGGTCGGATCCCCAAGCTTTGCGAAATGCCCCCTGTGTCCTTGGATCCTCGGGACTCAGGTATCCAGGATAGAAGTCGGGCAGACAGCCCATATCGCAGGTCCCCTGGACGTTGTTTTGACCCCGCAGCGGATAGATACCCGATCCCGATCTGCCTATCTGGCCGCATATCAGGAGGAGGTTTGCTAGCGCTTGCACGTTGTCCGTCCCGTTTGCGTGCTGTGTTACGCCCATGCAGTAGACGATTGCGGAAGCTGGAGAGCGAGCATATGCCCTCGCAGCCCCGACGATATCCGAGGCGGAGACGCCCGTGATCCTCTCTGCCTCGGAGAGTGTGAAGCCCTCAAGCGATGATTCGAGGTCGGAGAAGCCCTCGGTGCGGTCCTCGATAAACCTCCTATTGATGAGCCCCTCATCGAGTATGACCTTGATCATACCATTGATGAGGGCGACATCGGTTCCTGGATTGAGCTGGAGGAAGAGGTCTCCCCCCCAGGCTGTCGGCGTTCTCCTTGGATCGGCAACGATCAGCTTCCCACCCGCCTCCCTGGCCCGAAAGACCCATCGTGCGATGATGGGGTGGTTCTCGGCGAAGTTGGTGCCGATCGCGAGAATGCACCGCGAGTTGGCAAGGTCGGAGAGTATATTGGTGGTCGAGCAGGTTCCAAGCGCCCGGCCAAGCCCAGTCACCGAGGAGGAATGGCATAGGCGGGCACAGCTGTCGATATTGGCGCAGCCGAGGCTGCGGGCCATCTTCTGGATTAGGTAGCTCTCCTCGTTCGTGCACTTGGAGGAGGCGATGAAGCCAAGGCTTTTTGGGCCGCCCTCGCAAAGAGCCTTTGAGAGCCCGCCTGCCACAAGGTCGAGCGCCTCCGGCCAGCCGATGGAGAGCCACCCCTCCCCCGTCCTCTTCAAAGGATGGGTCAGTCGATCCGGATGATACAGCATCTCGAGGGCGGCGTTACCCTTCGGGCATAGCGAGCCCTCGGAGACGGGGTGATCCTGCATGTACTCGATTCCCACGGCCAAGCCGTCATCCACGACGATTGTGAGGCCGCAGCCGACCGCGCAGTAGGGGCATACCGTGGGCACGAGGGACCGAGCCATGCAATCTCCTCAAGCCCTCATCGAATAGCCTCGGGCTATGCGCGAGGCGGCATCCTTTCGAAGAATCTCCGCGAAATCCGCCTCCTCCGCAAATATGAGCGTATTGACGGGGCATGCCTCGACGCAGGCAGGGATTTCGCGGCTCCCGCATCGATCGCATTTCACGACCATCCGCGACTCCCTCTGCTGGCCTATGACGCCGTAGGGACAGACCATGGCGCACATGTAGCACCCAACGCACCTATCCTGATCCCGGTCGACGATTCCGGTAATAGGGTCCTGTCTCATGGCGCCTGTTCTGCAGACGGCAACGCATGGTGCATCTTCGCAGTGGCGGCATACCAGGGGGATCTTCTGGCCCAGGGCATACTCCACGTAGAGCCTTCGACGCGGAGCCGGGACCTCGGATGCTGCGGTCAGCATGGACTTAGCCGTAGAGTGCTCTACTGCGCACGCCATCTCACAGGAACGGCATCCAAGGCAGCGATCCAGGCGGACGAATATCTCCTTCATGATTTCCTCAAATGCCCAGCTTCCTTCTCTGGGACTCGATGTGATCGATCATCAGACGGGAGCCCTTGATCGGATCCGGCTCCACTGCGAAGCATGCTCCGACGACGTCCTTTGCGCCTTTCGTCAAGAGTTCGGTAACATTCCGGCTTCCAAGGACGGGGGGGACCGTGCCAAGCACGGTGTATACGCCAGAAGCGACCACATACACGCCGATGCTCACCGCCTTCTCCGACATCCACTCGGGAGCAGCCCCTGCTGCAGGAAGATCGCTTATGTCGACTCCCAAGCCGTTTGCGATTGCCGCACAGGCAACCAGTATGCGGCTAATGTCCACACAAGATCCCATGTGAAGAACAGGGGGGACGCCTAAAGCCTCACAGACGCCTCTAAGCCCATCGCCTGCCAATCGAGCAGCCTCCGGAAGGAGAAGGCCGGCCTTTGCGCAGGCTTGCGCATTGCAGCCTGTGCTGACGACGAGGATATCGTTTTTGATCAGCTCCTTTACGAGGTTTATGTGGCCGTAATCGTGCTTTACCTTGGGGTTGTTGCAGCCGACAACCGCGCCGATTCCTCGAATCGCCCCTCCCTTGATGGCATCGAGCAGCGGATCCAGGCTTCCTCCGAGCGCCTCGACGATCGACTCGACGGAAAATCCCATCATGCACTCGGACTTGATCTCAGGAATGTTCACCCGCATCGGGTTCCTCTTTACGTAGTTCTCGACCGCCGCCCCTACGATCTTTCTAGCGACTCCCAGGGCCTCCTGCTCGGAAAACTCCATATGGGTTGCTCCGGGGAACTTGGCCTTAGGCGATGTCGAGATGAGCAGCGTGTGGTAGCAGCTTGCAATTCCCCCGAGGGAGGGCATGATGCATTGGACGTCGACGACCATGGCCTCGATCGCACCTGTTGCGATTGCAAGCTCCTGCTGGAGGAAGTTTCCAGCGAGCGGGACTCCGTGGCGCATCATCAGCTCGTTTCCGGTGCAACACATGCCGACGACGTTGATCCCTGCGGCGCCGAGTTGCTTCGCCCTCTCCTCAAGCTCTGGATCGGAGGCGGCAGCGACGATCATCTCAGAGAGGATGGGCTCGTGACCATGGACCACGATGTTGATCTCGTCCCCTTTGAGCACCCCCAAATTGGCCTCGCCCCTAACCGGCTTTGGCGTTCCGAATAGGACATCTTGCAGCTCGGTTGCAATCATGGAGCCGCCCCAGCCGTCTGAGATGCTCGTCCTCAGGCCATGCAAGAGAAGATGGACGTAGTCGTTGTCAACCCCAATGTGGGTGCGATGCATGCACTCCACGATCTCCCGGTCGACGCCTCGAGGATCGATCCCCAGGTTTCGCCAGAGCTCCACCCTCTTCGCCGGTGCCCGGCGGGTGAAGCGAATCGGGCCCTCCTGCTTTCCAAACTCGGCAAGGATTGCCTCGGCGAGGTTCAGGGCGATCTCCTCCTCCTTCTGCCAGTCGCCTGCTATGCCGTACTCCTCTGCGAGCCTCTGCATCTTGGCCGAGTCCTTTATGCTGTAGCTTGGAGCCTTTCCTTGCGCCATCTCCTTGAAGACGATGGCAACGTCCCGGCCGTGGTCCGAGTGGGCTGCAGCACCTGCGGCGATCATTCGAAGGATGTTTCGGGCAACGATGATATCGGCATCAGCTCCGCAGACACCTCTCGTCGCCCCCTCCCCGAATGGATCGATCCTGCAGGGTCCCATGTTGCAGTTTCGACAGCATATTCCAAGCTCGCCGAAGCCGCATTGCGGCTGCTGCTTATCTAACCTGTCCCAGGCAGTCTCGAGCCCCTCCTGCTTGGCCACTGCTAGCATCTCTTGGCTTGCCGGGTCTACGCTCCGCTCTCTGGCCTCCTTTACCATAATATCACACCTCATAAATTATTTATATACGACGCAAAGATATAAACGTGCTATTCAGCGCACTATCCATATTTAATGCTTATGCCAATGGCCGTCACAGATACCGATTGAGCCTCAGTCAACAATTATATTTATATGTATTTATATTATGATTGTAAATTATAAGTTAATTTAATTCATTGAGGGAATAATCGGCCTCCTTGCATCCCTCTTTCCCACGGACTATCAGATAGACATCACAGTTAAGGGAGGGAATCGTTTGTTCTCTGATAGCTTTATTTATATACGGTATAGATCCCGCATCAAGCCCTCTCCAAGATATAATCGATATCTGCAAGCCTATATGGCTCGACTGACAAGGATAATCTATTTATATGAGCACAGTAAGAAAAGAAGAGTCCACATGAAGCGTTACAGCGAGATATTCTACTGCATGAACATGAAGTCGGGCTTGTAGCAGTAGCTATTTTATAATGGCATCCGAATTGTAGACAGGTCCATCGACGCAGAGATGGTGTCTATCGCATCCTCAAGCATGCTTGGATCTTCGCCATTTGAAGAATTTAATTCGGTATAATATATACGAAATATACAAGAGGTGAGAAAAGATATGAATCAAACTATAAAACTACTGATGATATCGGATATATTCGTCCTCACTGGATTCGGCCTCATACAGCCGATCCTTGCCATATTCATAAGCGATGGTGTAACGGGAGGAGACATCTTCTCAGCTGGGATGGCGAGCACCCTCTTCCTGGTGACCAAGTCCCTCGTCCAGCTCCCGTTCTCCAAACACATAGATAATAGCGGAAGAAAGATTGGCTGGCTAATTGTGGGAACGGCGCTCATCGCCGCAGTCCCGATCATCTACTTATTCATAACCGATATACATCAGGTCTATGTGGCGGAGATCCTCTATGGCCTTGGAAGCGGCATGGCATACCCAACCTGGGTGGGGCTCTGGAGCGCGAACCTGATGGAGGGAAGGGAGAGCTTCGAGTGGTCGGTCTACTCGACATCGACAGGCCTTGGAACTGCGGGGACTGCCGCCATCGGCGCAACAATTGCGAGCGTTGCAGGCTTCAGCGCCACATTCGTGCTAACAGGCATCATGTGCCTCCTCGGATGCTTGATCCTCTTCTTGCTCGAGAGGGGACATGAGAGGGAGGTGAGAAGTAAAGAAGCCGCAAAAACCAGGCTCGTCCTCTCAAGGGATCTTGCGGCTGAGTGAGGGTCGAAGGAGGGCCTCCATTTATCCGAAGAAGGGCTAACACCTCCTTCGATGGATAAGGGCAAGCGATTTCCCGAGGTTGATCTCCTCCGGGGAGCTGCGGTTATAGGGATGGTCCTATACCACCTGCTCTTCGACCTGGACTATCTGGGGCTCTGGCAGGTCGGTGCGAGATCCGGCCCCCTTCTCCTCCTGGCAAGGCTTGTTGCAGGAACCTTCCTCCTCGTCGTTGGGGCATCGCTCTTCTTGAGCGCAGAGCGCTGCGGCAAGCGCCCATCCTTTGCCAAGTACCTCTGGCGAGGGATCAAAATCTTCGCACTGGGAATGCTGATTAGCGCTGCTACCTGGATCTACTCCCCCGAGGAGATGGTCAGGTTCGGCGTCCTCCACCTGATAGGAGTCTCGATCGTGATCTCCTATCCCTTCCTCGAGCGCCCACGAATGGGTTTCCTTGCAGGCGCGGCCGCAGTCGCTTGCGGCCTCTCCCTTGGCCGGCTGGATCTTCCCGCAGGCCCCCTTCTCTGGCTCTATCCGGAGAGGTTCAACACGCTGGACTACTTCCCCATCCTTCCCTGGTTTGGGATCGTGCTCATTGGACTTGCACTATCAAGCCTCGCCTACGGGGGATACCGGCGCCGCTTTACGCTTCCCTGGACCGAAGACCTCCCGGCGGCAGTGGCGCTCTCCACAGTCGGCAGGCATTCCCTTCTGATCTATCTACTCCATCAGCCGGTGATCTTCGTCGCATTAGAGCTCGCAGCAACGGTGGGGCTCTTGCCCCAGCCGCGGTGAAGGAACGATTCTGGGGCTGTCTCCTCCAGCCCAGATGTAGAGGTTCATCCGGCATACCACCTCCTCGAAGCCGAGCCTCCTGTAGACGCCTTCGCCCATCTCGGAGGAGAAGATGGCAGCCTGATCCTGCCCCAGGCTTCGAGCATCCCTCAAGGCCGCAACAGTGAGAGCGGTCCCTATACCTTTTCGCCTAGCCTTGGAAAGGACTGCCACGTTTGCAACGAGCGCCATCTTTTTGCCGGCAAAGAGGGATGATGCGCCAACCGGCTGGCCATCCAGCAAGGCCAGGTAGTGCCTCCATCCACCGATGAATCCGACTGCCTCATGCATCTCAAACCAGCTGTGGCCAACCGTTGGAGGAAAGCCGAAGGCTGCGGTCAGCACGCTGCACCAGCCGAAAAGGGCCTCCCTGTCCATGACCCTTGCAATGGAGAGGCCGGGGACCTCCTCCATCTCGATCTCGGGAATCGTCCCTGCAAAGGCTGCGGCTCCACCGTCGAAGGCGAATCCGCGCTCCAGCAGAAGCTCTCCAAGGTTTGCAGGCCTGCTCAAGGGGGTCACATACCAGGAGATGGGAACGCCACGAAAGGCAGCCTCCGCCTGGATGCCGTCGATCTGAAGCCCCGCATCCTCGCCCGTGAGGCGGGCTTTAAGGACGCAGTTGAAGAGGGGGAAGGGAACGTCAGAAGCGATCCAGAGAAGCCCCGGCTTTCGACAGACCTCGATTCTGGGCCAGGCCTCCCAGGCAAGGCAGCTTTCCACTGCGACATGCTCGAGCATTCCTATGAGGTCGTTGTTCGGCGTTTCAAGGGGCATGCGCATGTGGTGGGCCAGCCTTGCTGAAATAGGCTTCTTTCGGCTGTTGGCCCAATGGAGGGGCGGGCTTGATCCTATGGGCTGGAATTCGGGGCCGACGCCAGGGTGGGCCGGGCCCCCATATGGCGCTATGGCATGGCTCTGCATCTGCTCCACGGCTCGCCTGCGGCAGCGATCGCCTTCTACGACCCGCGGCTCGGCGCGGTCATCGTCGCAAGCCACAGCCCTGAATATGCCATCGGGCAGGTGATCGATCTTGTGATCCCGGAGCGATGAGGAGAGCATCTTCTGGAGGCCGCTTTCGAGCCGAGATAGGGCCTTGCGGCCTCTATCCGCCGGGTGAAGGGCCGGCGTTCATTTTCAGGTCCCACAATAATCCTCAATGGCAAACCATCGGCTGATACCGTACAGCTCACATTCCGCATTAAAGCTTTAAGGATCAACAATTTTTTTGTTACCGATTTTAATACATAAATAGATGTAACCAAAATGTTATCATATTTTGAAATTTAGAGAATTTATCAATATGCTGAAAATCAAAAGCATTAAATTAATGTATTGGGCCAGGAATTGTCACAAACCGCTGGGAGGATATAATTATAAAAACTCATAAATCATATTATTTTGTATGTAATAGCATAAATCGCTATCAGGAAAATTATTCGACTCTTTGCCCCTTACTGCGGAATGAAGGGTACAGGTTAACAGGAACACTTATTTAATGAATAGAAGCTTCCAACAAACATATGTCGACGTTCACTGCAGCAATCCACAAAGAAGAGGATATGTACGTCGCAGAATGTCTTGAGGTAGGGACAGCGAGTCAGGGGAAGACCATAGAGGAGGCCGTGAAGAACCTCACAGAGGCGACAGGTCTCTATCTTGAGGAGTTCCCCCTGGAGGGATTGGAGAGACCATTCATAACCACCTTCGAGGTCGCGAGAGTTGCCAAAACTTAAAAGCGTATCCGGCGAAACTGTGGTCAAGATACTCTGCAACAGGTTTGGATTCAAGATCTCAGGACGTTCTGGAAGCCATGTCAGGCTTTCCAAAGAGATGGATGATGGTAAGATCGGTACAGTTGTGCCAATGCATGATGGATTAAAGTTGGGCACGCTAAAGGGCGTTTTGAAGCTGGCAAAGGTGGATCCTGAGGAATTTGCCAAATATCTATGATATCGACGTTCCTTTTGGAAGAGGACCTCGGACCTCTCGATCGCCGTTCCCGCCCCCATCACCCCCGCGGAGCCACTCCCCCCGCTGCTCCGGGCGCCCGGCGCCCTCGTGGTGGTGGAGGGCCGGGCGCCCGGGGCCTGGGCCTGCATCAGCTCCACGGCTCGCCTGCGGCAGCGATCGCCTTCTACGACCCGCGGCTCGGCGCAGTCATCGTCGCAAGCCACAGCCCAGAGTATGCCATCGGGCAGGTGATCGATCTTGTGATCCCGGAGCGATGAGCGTCCATTGAGGGCTGCCGCCTTAGAGACAATGCGGGCCGGGGCCTTGCGGTCCGTCGCCGCCGGGCGGAGCGGGCGCCGCAGGCCCGCAGGTTTGCGAATCCTCCGCAGAGCCGCTTTTGCCTCCTCCGGCAATCCACCGACGGCTCCCCCCGGTGGTCGAAGGCCGGGCGCCTTCGGCGCGGCATCCCCCTCCTCTGCTTGCCCGCGGCGGCGCCTCATCGATCCATGGTCCCAGTCTGGCGATTGCAGCCGACGGAAGGTCTACCGCCTTGACGGTCCTGCAGGTCATGATATTCGGTGCAAGGGCCCTGCAGGACCGGCGGGCCGCGATCCTCCTCAGGGAAAGGTTAAGATAGTTGAAGTAGACAAAAAGAGCATCATTGTTCTGGGAGAATTGGCGCCCTCCGGCGACATAGAGGGCCATCTGGTCCAGACGGATGGGTAAGCTCTCCCGAGAAGGGAAGAGCAGATAGAGAGATCGCTATGCATCGATATGG